>JAYTVM010000348.1:0-60065 GCA_043743995.1 Pirellula sp.
ACACGTGTCTTGTCGTTATACGGCGATAAACGCACCAACTTCCTCGACTCATTCCAACTCGCCGCATGACGAACCCTATCGCTCAGCCGGTTGCACCCATTCGCAACCATACTGCCAGGGTTTTTGGTTACAACATCTGGAAGAATTTGAAACTAATAGTTGGTGGAAATGGTTTGGCGAAGATTTTGGAAGCTCCCAAGGTTTACAGCTTCAGAAGGTCTCATCTTGGCTGCCAGATTCTACGGCACAGCAAGCGGCTGCGTCAGGGAAAGGCAAGATGAGTTTTGTCGATTACGACTAGGGTTTGAACGCTAAAAAATAGACTTTTGGTCAACAAGTTTTACTAAAATTAGCAACGGCTTGTACGCAAGGCTGGTGTCAAACGACAACAGTATATGATATGCAACCAACCGGAGTCCTTTCAAATCGCGATTCGATCAGGAGCTACACCGGCCACGAAAATGACACAATCCCTATAGGAGACCAAAATCGATGAGTAGGACTCAAGAAGAGCCCAGCCAGGTTGCAGAAGCCAGCGTCTACCGCCGGTATACCGCCGCCGCTAATCAAAGAGAGGCCGCATTGTGTTGCCCAGTCGAATACGCCGCGGACTTTCTTTCTGTGATACCAGACGAAGTGATTGAGCGGGACTACGGTTGTGGTGACCCCACCCCCTATGTGAAGCCTGGTGATACGGTGCTGGATCTCGGCTCCGGTGGTGGCAAGCTCTGCTTTATTGCTGCTCAAGTTGTCGGAGCGGCGGGACGCGTAATTGGCGTTGATTGCAATCGCGAAATGTTGGCGCTTGCCAGAAAACACGCGCCGACTGTCGCAGAGCGAATCGGGCATGCTAACGTTGAATTTAGGTATGGCATGATTCAAGATCTTCGGTTGGATCTTACGCTGCTCGAGCAAGAACTAAGCAATCAGCCCGTTCGCAACTCGGAAGACTTTCTCAGGCTCCGTCAAATCCAAGACGTGCTTCGTCAAGATCATCCTTTGATCGAGGACAATTCCGTGGACTGTGTCGTATCGAACTGCGTGCTCAATCTCGTCCGACAAGAAGATCGCAAGGCACTGTTCGCAGAACTGTCCCGAGTGCTCAAACGTGGAGGACGAGCCGCCATCAGCGATATCGTCTCAGATGAATTGGTTCCCGAGGAGATGAAACGCGATCCCGAGCTGTGGTCAGGCTGTCTCTCCGGTGCGTTTCGAGAAGATGAATTTCTAAAAGCTTTTGAAGACGCGGGTTTCTATGGCATCCAGATCGCTAAACGTGCGAAGGATCCGTGGCAAACAATCAATGGTATCGAATTTCGGTCGGTAACTGTGGTCGCTTACAAAGGGAAAGAAGGTCCGTGCCTTGAACGCAATCAAGCGGTGATCTATGGAGGCCCATTCAAGAAAGTGGTAGACGACGATGGTCACCTCTACTGTCGCGGCGAAAGGATGGCCGTCTGCGACAAAACGATTCAGATGCTCTCCCGGGCACCCTACGAAGGCCTGTTCGATGCCGTGGAGCCACGGGTCTCGATTCCGTTGGAGGAAGCGGGCTCGTTCCATTGCAAACGGGCAAAGCTCCGTGACCCACGCGAAACCAAAGGTCGTGACTATGACGCCACTACCGATTCAGCCGGCCCTTGCTGCGCATTGGATTCCGATTGTTGCTAGAAACGTTTATTGGCAGGACCGAACATGATACTTAAAACACTGTACCGAACTGGAAATCCGCTTGCTTCTCCGGCAGAGCAATTGCGATTACTGCAGAATAGCCAGTGTGGCGCTGCAATACCATTCATCGATAAGCTTGGTGAGAGCGGAGTTTCCCAACTCTATCGCCGGAAGTTGACCACGCTACAGATCAACGTCGGCAAGGTCTGCAACCAAACTTGCACGCATTGCCACGTCGACGCAGGCCCAGATCGACGCGAAAGCATGAGTTACGAAACGGCGAGTCAAGTGATCGGCTTCTTAGCAAGGTCGGATGTGAAGACACTCGACATCACTGGTGGCGCACCGGAAATGAATCCTAATTTTCGAATGCTAGTCAAAGAAGCAAAGCAACTTGGGAAGCAAGTCATCGATCGCTGCAACTTAACGATTCTACTCGCCAACGGCTTTACCGATCTTCCGGAGTTCCTCGCAGAACATCAGGTGAATATCGTCGCTTCACTTCCGTGTTACCTAGAAGAGAACTGCGATGCTCAGCGTGGTAGCGGCGTTTTTGTAAAGTCCATCGAAGCCATACGCAGATTGAATGATCTTGGTTATGCACAGCCGAGTTCAAATCTGCATCTAGACCTCGTCTACAATCCAACAGGCTTGGGGCTTCCGCCAGAACAGCAAAAGCTGGAGGCCTCCTACAAGTCTGAACTTGATAACCAATTTGGTATCCAGTTCAACAACCTGTTTACCATCACCAACATGCCGATTAGCCGATTCCTGGACGACCTTTTGCGTCGAGGCAAATACGAAGAGTACCTGAAAAAGCTTATCAATAGCTTTAACCCGAGCACGGTCGATGACCTAATGTGCCGATCGCTACTCTCCGTTGACTGGAATGGATTTATTTATGACTGTGACTTTAATCAAATGCTCGATCTTGCGATCACCCATGGAGACGACCGGGTCCATATCTCTAGGTTGAATGACGATTTGCTTTCGGATCGTGCCATCCGCGTGGCCAATCACTGTTATGGCTGCACTGCTGGATGTGGCTCAAGCTGCGGTGGCAGTCTCGTTTAACCCTGTTTCCAACTCGCCGCGTTCTGGTTGGACGCTTCAACGCGGAGAGGCCAGGGGCGGAGGGGCCAGGGGCGGTTAAACTAATGCGATCATGAGCTACACGAATCATCTACTTATTTTCGCCAGGGTGCCAAAGCCTGGGACTAACAAAACAAGGTTAATACCTGCGCTCGGAGCTGAGATCGCGACCCTGGTGTATCGCTACTTGGCGGAACGCACCTTAAGTCGGGCAAGGCAATTGGGGGGCGAAACGCCTTACCTCGCAACGGTTTGCTTCACAGGTGGAACGGTTGAGGAAGCTCAATCCGAATTTGGCGATGATCTAGCCTATCTTGAACAATTTGGATCCTCTTTGGGCGATCGAATGCAACATGCCACACTGTCTGCGTTTGATGCTGGGGCGAAGAAGGTAATTGTTATCGGCACCGATTGCCCCAGTCTGACCTCGAATGATTTAAAGGTGGCCTTCGAACAGCTCGATATGCATGATGTCGTCCTCGGACCAGCGCTCGATGGAGGCTATTACTTGATCGGGCTTAATGCTTACCGATCACCACTGTTCGAAGGCGTAGACTGGAGTACGTCGTTGGTCTTCGAGCAAACCATGTACAAAGCGCACTCGTTGAATCTGAGCGTCCGCACATTAGAGAGCTATCCTGATGTCGATTACCCAGAGGACTTGCTGCCGCTGAAACGAAGTGTCGAACACGATTCGTTTCCACTCAAGACTCAGTCAGGCAAACTTTCAGTCATCCTCCCGACGTTCAACGAAGAATTGAATTTACCAGCAACTCTAAGCGCTGTTGGGAATCCTAACAGCGATTTGGAAGTAATCGTCGTTGACGCCGGGAGTACGGACCAAACCCTAGCGATCGCCCAGCAGCATGGTTGCAAGGTCTTTGTGGGTAATCCGGGACGTGCGCAGCAAATGAATGCCGGAGCGGCGACCGCTACGGGTGAACATCTATTGTTTCTCCACGCCGACACTCGGCTTCCAGATAATTATCGAAGCGAAATTCAACGCGTCCTCGATACGCCAGTCGCCTGTGGAGCCTTCCCCTTGGAGATCGACTCGCCCGGAGTTGCACTGAGAATTATTGAATTGGGAGTTGCGTTTCGATCACGAGTTCTGCAAATGCCCTATGGAGACCAAGCCTTGTTTTTTCGTTCGGCTGATTTTTACGAGCAGAACGGCTTCAGACAGATGGCGATTATGGAAGACTACGAGCTAGTCGCCAGGATGCGCAAGACAGGGAGAATTGGTCTTGCGGGGCAGCCCGTGAAAACATCCGCCCGACGTTGGATCAAAAAAGGGATCCTGCGAACGACGCTCGTCAATCAAATCTGCGTGATCGCCTATCGGTTTGGATTCTCCGACAAGACCATCGCGAGGCTCTATCGCGGGCGGGCGGTGGGGTAAACCGGAGTTGCTCCTTCCCGATTGGCGAGAACCGTGTAGATGGCAATGGGAGAACCCGCCTCAAGCCTATTTAAAATAAGACTTACCGATGGTTTTCATACGAATTCGGTGTCTTTCACGCAAACGACAGAAATCCTTTTGGAAATACTCGTCATAAAATGTACCTGCTGGCTAATTACTTTGAAAAGGAGCATTGTTGTGGATAGTCGAGTGTTGATTGTTGATTCACGGTCTGTCTTGGACGATTTTTTTAGGCACACTTCGCATCACAGTTCAGATCGCACAGTCCTATCGGAATAATCAAAATATGGGTATCGTCTGTCCAATCAAATGCCAACCGAAACCAAGATGCACCAAGAGCGATTGAACAAGTACTTGTTGGACGTGAGAGCCCAACTACCGACGAAGAACACGAAATTTGACCTAAACCAACCTATCGCGAATCGCAAGAGTGGACGGGGCGGAAAGAAAGAGATGGGAAAGAAATGAACATACAAACTGGTCTGAAAATTTTGGCAACCATTGCCTTCTCGTTTAGTATCTCGTTGTCGTTGGCTCACGATGGACAGGATCATGGAATAGGAGAATCAAGTGTGCGAGTTTGGACTTTTAGCGACACGGGTGCACATATTCATGGGTCCTACGTCGCGTCGGTTGATGGAAAGGTTCAAGTTCGTCGAGCCGATGGAAGAGTTGTTTCACTCGAAGTGAGCAAACTTACTGCGGTCGATCAAAAGTGGGTTGAACAAAAAGCAGCGCAAGTCAAGGCACTGAATGAGAATGTCATTCTCCAAACTCCGGTCACGAGGTTGGTTACGACCAAGGCCGAAAGCAAACCAGTCATTGCGGACACATTTGAGCCGTTTGCCAAGCGGAATGCAATTAAGTATCGTCAAGATGCTCACTTCTTCTATGTCGAGTCGAATTCGATGCCCGATCATAGAATGATGGTCGGTATTACTGCATGGCAGCAACAAGTACCACTTCCGCAGCCTTACTTCGGAAACAATGCTTGGCGAATTCCGCTTGAGCCGATCGTGGCCAAGAATCCGTTGTCTGCCAAATCGCATTTCTTTCGTGGTGCTATCGCGCTGGCTGCCAACGGTGTCCCGATTTTCAATCCAATTAAGAATGATGGGCGGACCGATACGCTCCTGGCCGGCGAACTCGATGAGTTCGGAGGTCACTGTGGTCGAGGAGACGACTATCACTACCACATTGCCCCAACGCATCTTCAAGGGATCGTTGGCAACGACAAGCCGGTCGCTTGTGCGCTCGACGGCTACGCGATCTATGGCTACACCGAGCCAGACGGATCTAAGGTCGATGGCCTCGACCAGTTGAACGGCCATACAACGCCCGAGCTTGGCTATCACTACCACGCAACCAAGACCTATCCCTACCTCAATGGCGGATTCCATGGTGAAGTCAAAGAAGTGGAAGGACAAGTCGATCCCCAACCGCGGGCAGACGGAGTACGAGAAGCACTTCCGCCACTTCGCGGCGCCAAGATCACTGGTTTTGAATCCAAAGACAACAAAAGTTTCAGCATCAAGATCGAAGTCGGCAAAGAGACACGCTACGTCAATTACGTTTTGAATGACAACGGATCTGTGACGTTCGATTTTGTGGATGGCTACGGCAAAGTCAAATCCGAAACCTACTCACCCCGACAACGCGGCCCGGGCGGCGGAGGTGGTGAAGGAAGAGGTGGCCCTGGCGGCGGCGGAAACGATCGACCACCTCGCAATATTCCGCCCCCGCGCAATGACCCGCCACCGCGCAGAGATCCTCCGCCATCGCGCAACGAATCACCACGCGATAAACAACCGCCTGAAACAAGCACTAGCCAGCAAACGCAACCCTCATCGCCGAAGGCCAAAAACGGATTCGTTGTGTCGAGCTCCGCAATCGCGGCGGATGGGATGATTCCGGCCGAATTTACTTGCGATGGCCAAAGTGCATCACCACCGATTCAGTGGAAGGGTGCACCGGCTGAAACCAAAGCGTATGCATTCAGTCTTTGGCACACGGCTCCTGATCAAGAGAAGTCGTACTGGTTGGTCTACAACATTCCAGCCGACACGGATCATCTTGACAAGAACGACAAGCAAACCGGCACAGTCGGCCTAAACGACAAGAAAAAGTCGGCCTACGATCCCATGTGCTCAAAAGGCCCCGGCGTGAAGAAATACCACATTACCATCTACGCTTTGTCGTCCGAAGTCAAGCTTTCCAAAGGTAGCGACAATCGCGATGGTCTGTTGAAGGCCATTAAGGACATCACGCTCGCTGAGACGACGCTCGATTTTCAGTACGACCGAAAGAAGTAAGAGTTGGTTGTTGTAATCCGAACAAGCAGTCTCGTTCTCAAGAATTTAAACAGAAAGACAAAATCAACTATGAACAAACTTGTCGCACATCTTCGATCTTCCAAAAACCGTTTTCTGGGCCTAAGCCGCTTTGCAAGAATCGCGTTCGTCCTGGTCGCGGCAATCCTCGGAGGCTCGGCTTATATCTATGTTGCACAACCCTGGGGACCTGGTCCGAATGGTCCTTGGTCCGCAGCCGACCACAACCGCGATGGAATTGTATACCGAGATGAGATGGATAAGTTCGGTCGATCGGAACCCCATCGTGATGTGGATCGACTCCTCTTTCATTTTGACGCAGCCGATACGAACAAGGATGGTCAGGTCAATCAAGCCGAGATCGATGTCTATGGAACAGAGATCGGCAGTCGAGATCCAATCAATCACCCCAATGGAAGGTAAACGCAGCGTTTCGGATACTTACCCAAGGAGGAACTGTTTGGCACACCGAGTTACTAATTCTTCTGGAATATAGTCATTCTGTGGCCGATCGATTATCATTCTGTCTGTCACTTCTTGGCCCAGACAGGATCCACCACAATGCGGACTTTTCGATCGAGTCACCTTCGCAACGCGCAACTGCTAATCCCTTTCCTTTCCTTACTCATCGACGGCATTGCTTCCGGCCAAGAAGGGGATTGGGAGCACATGAAGCGAATCGTGCCCAATGGATACGTTTGCGGCAACACAGCGGTACCGCTTCAAATAGACGGAAAGCTGGATGAGCCATCATGGAAGTCGGCGCCTTGGACCGAAGACTTCGTTGATATTGAAGGGGAAAAGAAGCCAAAGCCCAGGTTTCGCACTCGAGCAAAGATGCTTTGGGATAACGACCATTTCTACATTGCGGCCGAACTTTTCGAGCCACATCTTCAAGGGGGCATTACCCAACACGATGCCGTCATCTTTCAAGATAACGATTTTGAAGTTTTTATAGATCCCAACGGCGATAACCACGAGTATTTTGAGCTTGAGCTGAATGCACTCAATACCACGTGGGACTTGTTCATTCCGCGTCCTTACAAAGATGCCGGCGGTGCTGACAATAGCTGGGAGTTTGCAGGCCTTAAGTCGGCCGTTCATCTTCAAGGGACGCTCAACGACCCGACCGATCAAGATACTTCCTGGAGCGTCGAGATTGCTATCCCTTGGGCTTCCTTTTCGACGCCGTCCCGTAAGGTCTCTCCCCCAAGCGACGGAGAAAAATGGCGAATCGACTTCTCCAGAGTGGAATGGCAATTCGACATAGTGGATGGCAAATACCAAAAAGTACCGAAGACAAAGGAAGATAATTGGGTTTGGTCTCCCCAAGGTATTATCGACATGCATCGACCAGAACGATGGGGCTTCGTACAGTTCTCTAAAGAACTACCCGGCAAATCGGAATTCAAGCACGATGCAAGTCTCGCCAGCCGCGATTTGCTCATGGAGATTTACCACCGGCAACGGGCGTTTCATGCCAAACATGCTCGATGGGCAAAGAACTTTTCGGAACTGGAGTTTGCAGCGGCCTCTGAAACGTTGGCTAATCCATTCTCCCTGTATGCGACCACCGACGGCTATCAAGCGTCGGTGATCATTGCCACGGAGACCAATGCTGTGGGTAAAAAGTCGCAGGCGCTTTGGAACGTGCGACAGGACTCCAAAATTTGGAAATCGACCGAGAGCGAGCTTATCGAAGCCCCCTTGAAACGATCGGGCGACAACCAAAGTCAGCTTCGACGAGCACTGGACTCCTGCCCAATCGAACAACGCGAAGGAATGGAGTTCCTGATTGCAAACATGCCCGATCGAGACTTGCGGACGTTGACCTCCGAGTTTTTGCTTGAGGAAGTTCGCTTGGCGTACCTCGCTTGGGACAAGTCACCGTGGAAGGAAGCCATCCCGAAAGAAGTCTTCTTCAACAATGTACTACCTTATGCAAATATCAACGAGCGCCGCGATTCATGGCGGAAGGATTTCAGTGAGCGATTTCTACCATTGATCGAAGGGGCAAAGACGCCAGGGATTGCGGCAGCCCGCCTCAACCAGAAACTTTTCCCTCTGCTTAGTGTTCGCTATTCGACACAACGACCCAAGGCAGACCAGAGTCCGTACGAGTCGATCAAGTCGGGGACCGCCTCGTGCACAGGCTTGTCGGTTTTACTGATCGATGCATGCCGCTCGGTAGGTATTCCTGCAAGGTTTGTGGGGACACCACTTTGGTCGGACAATAGCGGAAATCATTCGTGGATCGAAGTTTGGGACAACGGTTGGCACTTCACCGGCGCAGCCGAACCCAACGGAGACGACTTGGATAAAGCGTGGTTTATCGGCCGTGCGTCGACCGCCAAGCGGGAGGATGCCATGAACGCGGTATACGCAGTCAGCTTCCAGCGAACCCCGGTGCATTTCCCATTGGTCTGGGATCGATCGATCGACTACATCAGCGCGGTCAATGTCACCGACCGCTATGTCGAATTGGCTGCCAAGCCCCCCGAGGGATCCACGCAAACCATGTTTCGGGTATTGGACAAAGTAAGCGGGAAAAGGCTGGCTATTGTCGTTCGAGTTTACGACACGGATGGAAAATTAGTCTTTGAAGGGACCTCCAAGGATGAACGTTTTGATGCAAACGATCATCTCAGCGTCTACTTACCCATGGGCCAAAAATTCAGCTTGGAAGTTCAAGATGGGAACAACCTTAGGAAGACTTCGTTCGTATCTGAGCAACGCAATGCCCCAATCACCGAAAACATTGCACAAACCGAAAAAGCCTCCCTCGGGGTCAATGACGCGTTGGGATCGGCAGAGGCGATCTCGGCGTTGGCTAAATTCCTAACGCTGCCATACGTCGAACGCCTTAATTTGGTTGAACAGCCGTTCGCCAATACGCCGGTCTCAAAGAGCGATGCAGCCGAAGCAACGAAGCTGTTGTGGAAGGACCACGCGGAACGGATTCGCAATTCCCGCGCGGAGGAAATGGCCGCTCGCGTCTTGACGCTGGACGCATTGAAAATGCCTTTTACCTACGAAGTTTTTGGCGAAAAGCCCGCAACCGGTCGAAGCATGGTCATCTCAATGCACGGAGGGGGTGGAGCACCGACCAAAGTCAACGATCAGCAATGGGAGAACCAAAAGAAACTGTATAAGCTGGAGGAGGGTGTTTACGTAGTTCCGCGAGCACCGACCGACACCTGGGATTTGTGGCATCAATCGCATATCGATCGACTCTTTGACAGGTTGATCGAGAACTTGATCGTGTTCGAAGAGGTGGATCCGAACCGGATCTACATCATGGGTTACTCGGCTGGTGGCGATGGCGTCTTTCAGCTTTCACCGCGCATGGCAGATCGTTGGGCGGCGGCATCCATGATGGCCGGCCACCCCAACGAAACGTCCCCCTTGGGCTTGAGAAATCTACCGTTCACGCTGCACATGGGCGAAAAGGATTCCGCCTACAACCGCAACAAAAAAGCCGCCGAGTGGGAGCAAAAACTGGCGGAGCTGCATCGCGAAGATCCTGAGGGTTACATTCATTCGGTTAAAATCCACGCGGGCAAAGGGCACTGGATGGATCGTGAAGATGCAGTCGCCATCCCATGGATGGCCCAATGGAACCGGAATCTCTTCCCAACACGCATCGTATGGAAACAAGACGATGTGGTGGAAAATCGGTTTTACTGGTTAGCAATCGACCCCAAAGAGATTCGGGAGCGAGCAGAAATCGTTGCAACACGGGCCAAAAACAAAATCGATGTTCAATCCAAAGACGCAGATAAAGTATCTATTCGATTGAGCGACGACATGGTGAATCTCGAACAACCGATCCTTATCACTTGTGGCAGTACAACGCTCTTTCAAGGGATAGTCACCCGAACGATTGGAAGCTTGGCGAAAACACTTGCCGAGCGAGGCGATCCGAAAGCGGTCTTTAGCGCAGAGGTGACGGTTTCTATCCCGAAGTCAAACCGGTAGCTCCGCGACCCCGCGCTCCGCTGCGGACATCTTAGACTGTTAAAACTATGCTATTGCGTGAGCGATTGGATTGCGCATCTTTTCTTCCACTTCGCCTGATTGAAGGGCGTGGGAGTCGATAGAAACATTTGCCACAATTTCACTTGGGTCAGAGCTCCGCGATCTTCACGTTGCGGTACTCGCACTTCATCTCGACCCCGCCGTGGATCTGAATGCCGAGCGGCGCCGGGCCGGAGAACTTTGGATCCGTGTATTCGGAAGCTTTTTCGCCGTTGATCCAGCAGGTGAACATATCCCCTTTGGCCTGAATTCGAAACGTGTTCCATTCCCCCTCGGGTTTCATTAGCTTCTTTGCCTCCTTGGCCTGACCGGCCTCGGGGTAGGCGGGCTTGCCACCGGTGTAGAACGAGCCCGTCATATCGACGCGCAGACTGCCCGACACCCCGAGCTGAAGCTGAATCTTTGGCTGCCGCATCTCGATGCCTGTGTCGACGCCCCGGTCCGTGCCTGCCTTCCATCGCACGTCGAACTCGAGCACGAAGTCGCCGTAAGACTTTTCCGTCCACAGGTAATGCCCCTTCTTCTCCGCATTGTTCTCGCCGATGAGGACCTCGTTTTCGATGCGCCAGAACTCAGCTGCCCCCTCGGCTTTGAAGTTAGTCAAATCCTTGCCATTGAAGAGCGGTTTTAGTTTGGGCTCGTCGGCTGTGCTGACCGCCAAGGCCGCAAGCGCAAGTGCAAGGGGGAGAAAGAAAAGGAAAAATGTGCTGAGTCTCTTCATTGGATTACTTTCAACAGTGGGTTTGGACTAAGGATCGGATAGTCAGCTTAGCGGGGAGTAACGGGGCTTAGCTGGGAGTAGGAACCTGTGGATTGGGGAAGTCACTTCAACTTGCCCTGCATGTGGAACAACCATGTTAACGCAGTGTTCATCAATCGCTCACCGGCACCGACTTCGGCTGGTGCAACTTGGTTGTCTGCGCCGTAGCCTCCTTCTGCTGCAGCTTCAATCGTTGGAAAGTACTGGTGATAACCATTGCAATAGCCGAAGAAAAACAATTGACTCGTCCGTGCCCGCTCGCGTAACCGCATGGCGTGCTGGCAAAAGAATTCGCCAGACGCCCCTACGAGCGCAATGTCACCGTTGAGCAGTGCGACAGTCAGTCGGGGCCGAACACCATCGGCGTATTCCTCTATGAAATTTGCGACCAGTTCAGGAAAGAACGCAACCGAATAAGCCACACGAACCAGTGGATTGTTTAAGTCGGTCCGCGAATCGAATCGAAACCGCTCTTCCTTAACTTCAAGCGACGGCTTGTCCGCGATCACGGGTTTTAGTGATAAAGCGAGCTTCACAACTTCGCGACCAAGTGCTTGGCCGAAAGCCACATGGTCTCCATGTGCTCCCTTGTTAATAGAAATATCTCCAGAAGCTCCCTGCATAAAAATGGCCGTGCCCCCGATCTCCATCTCCACGGTCCGTTTCATCGCGCCAACATAATCGGCTGAGAATTCAAGCGTCTTTGCTGAAATGCTAGTGGGATGCCCAGTGAAGTTCACAAGGACAGCAATCGGCTTGTCCGTGGCCGCGTCATCGAATCGCAGGATAGCAAGAGTGCGATCGACGGGCGGAGGTTGTAGTTTGGTGTGTCGGTTGCGATTGAATCCGTCGATTTCATTCGCCCCGCTCGCGAGTTTGGCCGGCACAAGTGATTTGTCTGCCTCGACGATGGCCGCGACGATGCCATCCTCCATTTGCTGATAATAGCGAATCGCCGCGTCGAATCGACCCTTGCCTTTTCCTTTTTCGTCGCTGAGTTCAAGAACTGGACCGTGGTGCGTATGCGAACCGGCGATGAACGAATGCTCGATGCCCGCTTCGGACTTGATGCGATCACGGATCCGTTGAAGCGATTTCTCCGATGGCGATCGGCCCAGATCGAGACCCACGATGGCTAGCTTGCGACTACCCACCTGGAGGACGACTGCCGCCGCTTGGAGCGGATCGAGAGTACCGTTGCTGAGCTCGGCGTGCCGTTCGCCATAGCCCCACATCGGAACCGGTTCCTGCGGTGTGATGTCCCGTTTGGCTGCACCGGCTTTCAGGACAGGCTCGGCGGCGACACTGCCGATGGCGAAAACACAAAGAAGAGGAAGCGAGCACAGAGATGATATTGGGTGTGTCATGTTGGGAGGGAATGGTGGAGTGTGGGAGGGTGAGGCGGTGAGGCTCCTGCCGAACCATGGCGGCGCCAGCTCGGCAGGAGCCTCGCTCGTGTGGGACTGTGGGACTGTAGGACTGTGGGACTGTGGGAGCGAGGCAACTTCGCTAAGTTTTTTCGGTTACTCCTGGTTGTCTTTTTTCGCGATGTAGAGCGGATTCGAAAGGATCCAGAGCATACGCTCATCGGCAATGTCAAGCCAAGCTTCGACTCGGTAGTTGCCAGCTTCCTTTACGATAAAGCCAAGCGATCGCCCTGTCGATTCATCGACAACCTTGCCGTTGTTCAGCAAACGCCAGTGTACTGGAAGGGGAGCTTGCGCGTGCAAGCTTAGATTTTTTTGAAATGCGATTTGGCTGCCCATTTCATGACGTTCTTGCCCGATTTTGGCCGCGAAATCGAAGCCGGTTGCGTCGGCCAGCCAATCGAAGGCCACAAAAACTCGTCCTGCTTCGAGCGATTCTCGAACAGCCTTTTCGTTCAACTCGGTGAGCAGCAAATGCGTTCCTACGTGTCTTAGACTGTTTTCGTAAGGGTCGAATAGCAATCGAAACAGCTCATCGCCAACTTTCTTTCCTTCTCGTTTTACAATGCTGCTGGGGAGGGTGAGTAGGGGCAACTCGACCAATACTTTTCCAAGTGGGTCCTCGACCCTCGCTTTGTCCCCGTCGACCCAACGAGCGATCATTCCGACATTCTGGTGCGCGTCGTTGGCCGATACTCCCGTATGCGGGGCGGTCGCGCAGAGTTCATCCCATCGTTTTAAATATTCGCTTGGGTAGTCTTGTAGCGCCGAGTAAGACTCTTGTGGGAACTTGCGAATCATGTCGGCAGCTTGCAAAATCCACAACGGACTGCGCATCGCTTCGATCATCTTCTTTTCGTCTTTGAAATCAGCATGCGTGTTGTAAATCTCCACGCCGGTTACACCCTGGATTTTCCAATCCATTCGCTCCTCAAGGTGAGAGACAAACATGAGTCCGCCTCGGCTGCGAACTAAGTCGTTGAAGGCCTGAGAGGAACCCGTATTCAAGCCGCGAAGACTCATCGTTGGAAACGCCAGAAAACCTTGCGACTCTGCTCCTGGGATGAGTAGCACGCCGTCTTTCATCCCTTGATGTCCCTCTTGGAAGAAGTCGTAATGATCGGCAGGATGCTCGTTGAACATGAGCACGCTGGTTCCAGTTGCCTTGGCCGCTGCGACGATCTCATCAATGGTGCCGCGGCTATCGTGGGACCAATGCGAGTGGACATGCAGGTTTGCACGGTGCTCTTGATAGGACCCAATGCGCGGCAGTGCTTTCCACTCGGTCCGTAGTGCTTCCACGGCACGATGCACGGCCTCAAGCTTTTTCAACTGCAGTTTATCCAACGCGTCAGAACGAGCATCGGAGGGAAAGATGGCCGTCGTCAAGATTGCCAAAACGACAGGGAGGCAGGTTGAGTTTCGCATGGTGTGAGTCGGGCGACCGTTTGGGAACGCGTTGCGGTTAACTTATAAAGTGGTTGGAAAAACAGGAAAGGCTTCCTGCTATTTCAGAATAGTTATACCCTTCAGGTCTTGCCGCGTCGTCTAAAGCTGACTGATCTCTTCAAAACTCTTTTTGAGGTTCGAATACAGTCTTTGGTAAACTGGGAACGCAGTATCGTACGCCTTTTGCGCTGGTTTCTGGGGTGCAATTTTTTCAACCACTTTGATGGTTGCTTTGCAAGCTTCCTCGATATTCTTGTAGGCACCATCGCCCACTGCAGCCAACAATGCGACGCCGTAGGCAGGTCCTTGTTCCGCGTTAATAGAACAAGCCTTTTGGCCAAACGTGTCCGCAAGGATTTGCTTCCAAAGCGGGCTCTTGGCACCACCGCCACTGACGCGAATCTCTTTAACGGGGACTTGTAATTCTTGCAGAATATGCAGGCTCTCTCGCAACGAAAAGCCGACACCTTCCATCACGGACCTTGCCATGTGTCCTCGCGTGTGTTTGTTCGTCAAACCGACGAAGCAGCCGCGTGCATTCGGATCTGCGTGCGGAGTGCGTTCGCCAGCAAGATAAGGCAAAAAGAACAATCCATCGCTGCCAGCGGATACTGCCGCCGCTTCCGCGTTGATAGTCTTGTAGGGATCGCTCCCTTTCTTCTTGGTGAGCTCAGTGCAAATCTGGCTGACAAACCACTGTAGTGAGCCTGCGGCTGACAACGTGACCCCCATCATATGCCACTTGCCGTGCACGGCATGGCAAAACGTATGCAGTCGACCTTGAGTGTCGTATTGAGGCTCGTCGCTATGGCAAAACATGACTCCGGAGGTTCCCAACGAAGCCGTGAGAATTCCTTGTTTGACGATTCCATTTCCCACGGCTCCTGCAGCGCAATCCCCAGCGCCGCCAACCACCTTGCATTCCGGAGATAGGCCAAGTTCCGCGGCGACGTCGGGCAGTAGCGTGCCGGTCACTTGTTCCGATTCAAATACCGGTGCGAGAATGGATGGGTCGATATCGAGTTTTCCGAGCAACTCTTTCGACCAAGTCCGATTCTTTACATCCAACAAGAGCATTCCGCTGGCGTCGCTCGCATCGGTTGCCAAAACGCCCGTCAAGCGCCTGCGAACATCATCTTTGGGCAAAAGGAGATGTGCGAGGGCATCGTAATTTTTTGGCTCCCGATTTCTCAACCAAAGTAGCTTGGGGGCCGTAAAGCCTGTCAATGCCGGATTGGCGACCATTTGAATGAGCGCTTCGCGACCACCGGCCTTCGTTGTGATTTCGTTGCATTCTGCCGCCGTGCGTTGGTCGTTCCAAAGCAATGCTGGCCGAATCACGTTGCCTTTTTTGTTGAGAAAGACCGACCCATGCATTTGACCAGACAGGCCGATCGCTTTGATGTCCGTCTTCTTGGCTTTACTGGCTTTCACGACTCCCTTGATCGTTTTTTTCACCGCTTGCCACCAGTCTTCCGGATCCTGTTCCGTCCACAGAGGCTTGGGCATATGGATCGGATATTCTGCGGTGGATTCGGCCAGGATGGTGCCGTGTTCGTCCATGATGAGGCTCTTGGTGCCAGAAGTACCGATGTCAACGCCAATATAAAGTGCCATGAAGTCGCCTTAGGAGGGAATTGAATTGAATTTACCGAAAGGTGAACTGAAAATCGTGAATGTCCAACGTGCTCCATTGGATACTATACTGTTGCCATTCAAAGTCCAAAATCGCCGATCAAAAACCAATCTATCGATACCAGGAAAATTCATGTGGAAGCTAGGGTTTTTTTCCCTGTGTTTTGCTTTGGTCAGCTTGTCCGGATGCGGGTCTGACTCGAAAACTCCGAAACCAGTTACCGAACCGTCGGCAGCATCCCGACCAGCCCTGAAGATATGGATTGTGGACGCACCTGAGCTGGAGAGGGAGATTTCGGTTCGTTGGCAAGCCGCTTCGGACCAGTCCTTGAAAATAGAGAACCTTTCCAGTGATGCGATTGGGAGCCGGGAGCCTTTTGTCGCAGACGTAGTCATTTACCCTGGGTTAATGTTAGGCGACTTGGTTCACAAGGACGTTATTAGCCGATTGCCAAGTTTGGCCATCGCGAAACGGGAAACGGACGGGACCGAAAATGTTGGGAACGATTCGCGCGCTCCTTTGTGGCCCAGCCGATGGCGGCAAATTGCGTCGTTCGGTGGCCAACTCTACGCGGTGCCGATGGGAGCAGCCAACCTAGGCGTGGGGCTGGCTGGATTGGATTCCGGTCCATTCGATGAATTGGACAAGGTACTGAGCAATCGAGACTTAAACGCGCCATCGATGGAACAGTGGACGCTATTCTTGAAGGAAGCGGAGTCGGAGTCGGCGTTAGCGGCTAGCGCAGTCGAGCGTAAGGAGAAACTCCAAACTTGCCTTTCAAAAATCAGCCCCGAGGAAAAGGCTTGGCTCGTCGATCGGTTCCTGTTCATCGGATCGACCACCAACGCTCGAAGTCGTGGGCTTTTCAATCTAACTAAAATGGAATCGCGACTGAACCAACCTGATTTCAGTAACAGCGCGAAGATTTTGTGCCAATTAGCCAGGTTGTTTCCGGATACGATTGCCGTCGATCCGGCGAAAGCTTGGGATTTCGCAGCTTTTAATACAGAGGGGGCTGCGGCCTTTGCTTTGGGCTGGCCAAGTCCACTTGGTGGAACGACCTCCGAATCGAAATTAAAAGTCAAGGTCGCACCGTTGATTTGGAATCCGGGACGGGGGTTGATCGCTTCGATTGGGAAAAAAACAAGGCAAACCGCCGTTTCGTGCCAATTCTTAGTCTGGTTGGCGGAACCGGACCAACGCGAAGCGTTTCGGGCTGTTTGTCCAAGAATTGAACTAACGCAGGAACAAAACGATCGAAGCAGTGTCCGAGACGACTACAGGGCCTATCAGTCCATTAATGCTCGCGATACGAGAGTAGAACCGATGGAGCTCTCTTTACGAATGGCGAATGCCAATCAATATAGAGCCATCCTGGCGGACTGTTTGGTATCGGCGATCCGCGAACCCGATCAAGTCGATGCAATCTTGGCTGATTGTTCTGCAAAATGGGACCAACTGACAGCCAACCTTGGAGTCGATTCACAACGGATTTCCGAAGAGCAATCACTTGGATTTCGCAAGTAAACAAGCGTTTTTTCAACCTAACAGCAGAAAACAATTCTAGTGACGCCACTCAGGCAAATCATTCTAAATACCGAGAGCAAACGCGCGTTTTCGGGTCACCACCCGTGGATCCTCGTGAATTCCATCATCGAGCCCGCTTCGACTCCCCAAGTCGGCGAGCAAGTCGATCTCGTCAATTCGGAAAACAAATGGGTTGGTCGCGGACTTTATAATCCGAATAGTCGTATTCGAGTCCGTTTGTATACATGGGATCCGAACGAGCAAATCACGAAAGAGTTGATTTCCAATCGCTTAGATCGTGCCATCCAGCTGCGAACAAGGTTGGCCAACGGTTCGCACCACCAAGCACTTCGAATCGTCTTTAGCGAAGCGGACCAATTGAGCGGATTGGTGGTCGATAAATACGCAGAACATTTGGTCATCCAACTGACGGCGGCTGCGTTGGTTCCATTCCTCGATACCATCGTCGATCGTCTGTTCCATCATTATCGTCCGTTGAGTATTTCGTTGCTGGTAGACGAACGGACCGGCAAGAGTGAGGGCATGAACACGGAGCAACGATTCTTAGTTGGGAGCGCGCCGCTGGAACCTGTTACGATCGAAGAAAATGGACTGCTTTGGAATGTCGATATCGTCGGTGGCCAAAAAACAGGCTACTACTTGGATCAACGGGAAAACCGTTTGGCCGCGGCTAGGTGGACGCAACCCAACGCACGTGTCCTCGACATTTGCTGTTACGTAGGTGGCTTTGCATTGACCATTGCCAAGCATTGTACAACACAAGAAATCATCGCCGTCGACAGCAGTGACAAAGCACTTCAAAGCGCTCGTCAACATGCGATGCTGAATCAATTAGAGAACCGCATCACTTGGGAACAAGCCGACTTTTTTGATTCGTTGTCGAGCAAACTAGATGCTGGCGAGAAGTTTGATACCATTGTTCTCGACCCACCTCGTTTGGCTGGCTCTCGAGAGCATTTGCAGCGTGCGCTCAGCGCCTACCATCGACTCAATTTCTTAGCGGTGCGAATGCTAAATCCGGGAGGGACGTTGGTCACATGCAGTTGTTCTGGACGTGTATCTCGACACGACTTCAGGGATATGCTCAGAGGGGTTGGAACGAGAACAAAACGCGAGATCCAAGTGCTCGAAGAACGAGGTGCCGCGCCTGACCATCCAAGCTGTATGAGCTGTCCCGAAACCGACTACCTGAAATGCATCGTTGCCCGTATCCTGTAACATTCAGCAAACGTTCAGCCAGAAAGCAAGCCGAGGCACTCCTTAAGTTGATTGTAAAATTCGAATGAATAGTCCGTTGATTTATGTACATGGTCGCGTTGTTTGCCAGGAGGACCTCGACGAGTTGAATCACGTCAACAATCTACAGTACCTCCGTTGGACACTCAAAGCCGCCAGCGAGCACTCCAAGCACGTAGGCTGGTCAGCCGATCGCTATCGCGCTTCGGGAACAGGATGGCTAGTGCGATCTCATAAGATCACCTACAAGATCCCGGCACAACTGGGAGATGAAGTAGTGATTCGAACTTGGATCGAAGAATTGGATCGCGTGTCTTCGCTCCGCAAATACGAAATCGCGAGAAAAACAGATGATCGCATTTACGCCTTTGCGGAAACAAGGTGGGTCTTTGTGGATTTGGCAACGCTGAAACTAATTGCAATTCCAGACGAAGTACGATTGTCGTTTAACCCCGAGCCATAGGCGACGGTATGCCAATGCCCCCGAGTTTACTCGGGGGATACTTACCATAGCTCTAGAGCAAAAGGTCAGCACCCTCGGCATAAAGCCGACGGCATGACAATGCCCCCGACAAAGCTACGCCCCTATGGAAGTCCCATCGCAGATATGCGGATAGTGCTCTTGCGAGGGTGATGGCAACGAAAAGTGAAAATTGCCCTGAGCGTAAGCGACGGCCAGCGCGGCTGGCACCAAAGCCTCTGCCCGGATCAACTCGGCACGTCGTTCGGTGATGCGAGCTGTCATCTCTTGTTCGAAGGCCAAAGCCATTGCCAATCGAGATTCAGCTTCCGCCGTAGCAGTTTTCATGTCCGCTTCCGCTTGAGCGATCATCAGAATTGCCCCGATGTTCGTACCCACGCTTACGTTTACGATATCGATGGAGACGATGGCAAACGAAGTGTTAGCATCGAGTCCTCGGTCCAGTACCTTCTTTGAGATGATGCTCGGAGTTTCTAGCACCAGCTTGAATGATTCCGTAGAACCAATAGCGCTGATGATGCCTTGTCCAACGCGCGCAATGATGGTTTTTTCAGTAGCCCCGCCAATCAACTGATCGAGGTTGGTCCTCACGGTTACCCAAGCTCGAACGAAAAGTTCGATGCCATCTTTGGAAACACCGCTGATGCTAGCTTGCCCTGATTCCGTTAAATCTGGACAGTGAATGACTTTCGGCAAAACCGTCGTTCGGACCGAATCGATCAAATCACGGCCGGCCAAATCGATGGACATCGCTCGATCAAAACTCAATGGTAGATCTGCATATTTGGCGGCGATCGTGGCCAAGACTACGTTGAGGACATCGCCTCCAGCGAGCGCATGCGCTTCCAAACGGGCATTGCTCATACCTGTTTGATGGTGAATATCCAGACCGGACTGCTTGCCCATGATTTTGGCGGTCACGATCGTACGCGGGTTGACGCCGCGCAGTGACATGCCGATCAAATCACGCATGCTAACTTCGGCACCGCAAGAATAGGCTTCTATCCAAAGCCGTCCGTAAATGCTTAAGACAACGAGGATACCGATCGCGAATGCAATCGATGCTAGAACGATGCCAATGATCAATAGCCATCCCATATCAGGTATCTCGATTTGTTGAGGTCTCAGTGACCCAGCATTTTGTTTTGTATCTCGGTCGATGTTTCGGTTACGAGCGACGCAAGAATCGTTGCCGCAGGGCAGCCAGCGTAAACAACTTCAGGACGCTCGTCGTTGACGCAGATATCGATGCGTGCGCTGAACTCGTGTAGCCCCGAACCTTCCGTCGCAAGTTTCACCAGATCGAGGACGATTTGCCTGGATTGATAGCTGTTGGCTTGGCCGGAAACGAGGATTTGACCGTCCACATGC
Organism: Pirellula sp.; assembly: GCA_043743995.1. GTDB lineage: Bacteria > Planctomycetota > Planctomycetia > Pirellulales > Pirellulaceae > JBKCUI01. The sequence continues at coordinate 20,463 of JAYTVM010000348.1, forward strand.
CTTACCGATAGTCCACGAATTCGATTGCTGGCTGTTCGATGGATAGCCTCTTCCATGGCTTGGTCCAGGATGCTGTTGCGTTCGCTTTCGCTGGGTCGGGTCAAAAACTCTTTGTACCGCGATAATTGAAGCGCATTGGATGAGTTCAGCAATTCCGACAGCATCTCATTTTCCGCCGATGAATAACCGACCGGTTCGAACGTCATTCGCAACACCTCTCGTTGATGAGAATCAGAAAACCGAGGCATGATTCCGTCCCAAGCCAGAACGCATTGCCCGGCTTGGCCCCGATCCACAATGCCTATGCGAAAGAATCGGAATCCACATTTCAATGGATTTCAATCACACTAGGAACCGGCCAAAAGAAGACGGCGACGAGCTTGTCTGGTGTTTCCGGTACTTTGAACATATCAGAACAACAGGTCTGAGCAAGGTTGAACAGGACGAAATGGTGGACAATTCGCCCCTCAAATCCACCCACAGACGGTTCTCGCCCAGCAGTCTAGCCCAATTGCTTGCAAAGCACATCGATCAGTTCGTTGGAGAAGACTTGGCCTCGACTCAAGAAGTCGCTATCCGATACGAAATTTTCCATCAATTGACGACGACTGGCTTGCCCGTTCTCGTCGCGTCCAATCGAGACCATCATCGCATCCGAAGCACTATCCAATTGCTTATCCAATGCAGAGCCTGGAGTCGTCTTGTTTTGGATGCCGTCGATCATTGCCATCAATACGGCAGAGTAGACTAAATAGGGATTGCACGCGGCGGGGGCACCGCGACACTCGATCGCTCGATCCCGGGGATTATTGGAGGCAATGATCACACGGCAAAGCGATTCGGGCGTGTTGTAGGAACATAATTTCAACCAAGGAACTCCATCGGTAGATTCCGCATTGGCGATAGCAATCGCCGTGATCGCGTCCGCGTGTCTGAGAATGCCGCCGATCGCATGCAATCCGGTCTCGCTCAATCCACGATAAGAAGACCCAACAAAGAGCGATTCGCCTTGACGAGTAATCGACCATTGGCTCGGCAGCCACAGATTGGCCGTACTAACCCTATCGCCATTTTTCCAGGCATTCTGGCCTACCAGATAGCGCAGCATCAGGATGTCGTCGCAGCACTCCACTAGACTCGACTGTTTCAATATCAATTCCGAGCTGGAACCCATTCCACTGAAATGCCGTTCGATGTGCAGTCCCGACTCGGAGGCAAGGTCCGCGACTTGGCATCGCATATTGAAATCGCGATCGGCAGGCCCGCAAGCGAGCAGCGTGTTTTCAGATGGTTGGAATTCATCATCCTGTTTGCCTGCCCGTTCGATTCGAAATGGACAACTCGCGCGGACCGCCAGTCCATCGCCAATGGTAGACGCTTCTAGGTAACGCATGGCTTGAACAGCTACCGATCGAGAGTCGAGCGGACTTTCCTCTCGCATCACGGGGTCTTGCACACTAGCCAACAAGACCAATGTTGGTTGGTGCGCAAACGGGTCCAAGTAATTTGCAAACCCCTGTGGGACCAAGATAGCATGGCTCGGAGATTGGTTTGCCGAGGGGTCCAAAACGATATCGTGTCCAAACCCCTCTTCAAAGGAAGCTTCCGTAAGTGCTGATACTGGAAAAGTAATGTGCCTCCAGGAACCAACAACATCCGCAAAGCGCAAGTCAAAGGCTTTGATCCCTTTTTCTCGACAGTAAGCCAACACAGCCTTTGGTTTCACCTATCTTTACCCCCCACTACTTTACGGCTTCGATAAAAATATCGTCGAAGCGAGCCACACCTACGGCACCAAATAAACCAATCGAAACGATGACCTCGCGAGTTGCAGGCGGAATCGTAAAGATCTTGTCCTCTTTTTTCCATTTGTGGCTCCCCTTAGAACCACTGATGTAATTGTAACCAATGCGATTTCTATTCGAGTCAAAGTACTGAATCGCAATGGACGGCGAGTCGTCGGGGTTCTTGCCAATCTTGACGTTTTCCGTAGTGATCCATCCTCCAAGCTTGATCTTCTTGACGAAGGAACCATCTAAGGCCAGTCCTTGCAACAGCATGCTCGGCGACTTGGGATCATTGCTCTTAAACTCGACTGCGTTTTGCCCATCAGGCGCATTGGAATCCTGGACAACGATACATCCAAATTGATAGTACCAGCCTGGTACTCGCGAGTTGTTGATCAAAGCCTGTTCGAAACTTCCATTGGCCAACTTGGGATTCCTGGGGTCTGGATTGACTTCGCGTGCGTCCTCGGCGGCACCTGTCATCGGAACAAACAACGTAGGCTGTAAGGCCTCTCGCTCCAGTTTGCCATCTACCTTTCGCATCAAGAACAGCATTTGCTGGTACCGCTCGCCGACAGGAACAATCATCAATCCGCCTTCTATCAGTTGTTCCACAAGCGGCTCAGGAACTTTTTCAGGGGAGCAAGTCACGATGATTTTGTCGAAGGGTGCGTGCTCTTTCCAACCCTTGAAACCGTCGCCGATCAAGCAATGAACATTCGTGTAATTCATGTCTGCCAAGAACTGTTTCGTATGCTGCCCCAACTCCTCTACGATCTCAATCGTGTAGACGTCTTTGACTAAGGGACTCAAAATGGCAGCTTGATAACCGCTACCCGTACCGATTTCGAGAACCTTGTCGGTGGGCTTGGGATTCAGCGATTGCGTCATCAAAGAAACGATGAAAGGACTGCTGATCGTTTGCGATTCGCCAATTGGGATCGCGATGTCTTGATACGCTTGGTGAGCGTATTTCTTTGGAACAAACTCGTGACGCGGCGTTGAACCGACCGATTTCAAAACGCGAGGGTCTTTAATCCCGTTCGGAATCAAGACGTTTTTGATGAGCTGTTCTCTTAGGATTTCGAAACTCTCCTGCTTCGGTTGCTGTGACTGAGCGCGAGAAGCTCCCAGCGTGATCCAAAGCGATATCCAGCAAACGGCCCATAGGAATTGCAAACGGAGCATAGCGTCACCCCAAGTAGACTTGCATGCATCGCCGATGGCAAACTGCCACCAGCTACGAATATCAACGAATCGATCCAACAAATACGCTTCCAGTGTTTAAGCTTACACACTGGGCGAGTCTTGTGTTAATCCATGCTAACGCGTTCGACGTAAGTACCGTTGCGCGTATCGATTTTGATGACGTTTCCTTCTTTGATGAATCCGGGTACGTTGAACTCAGCACCCGTCTCCACTTTGGCTGGCTTGGTTACGTTGGTAGCCGTGTCACCCTTGGTTCCTGGATCCGTTTCAACTACCTTCAGCGTAACGTGCGAAGGGGGTGAAATCGTGATCGGATTGCCATTGAACAAAACCATGTCCACCGGCATGTTTTCCTTGAGATACTTCCAGTTTTCGTCCACTTGTTCCGCTGACAGTTCATACTGTTCGAACGAGTCCTTATCCATGAAAACAAAGGTTCCATTTTGACTGTAAAGGAACTGAGTCTCAAGTTCCTCCACATCTGCCGCTTCCAACTCGTCACCGCCCTTGAGTGTCCGATCCAAGACGGTGTTTCGAACCAAGTTTTTCATTTTGCAGCGGTAAAGGGCATTGCCCTTACCTGGCTTGAAAAAGTCAATATCGGTGAGCAAGTAGGGTTCGCCATCGATTTGAATCTTGAGTCCTCTACGCAGGTCGCTGGTTTTATAGGATGCCACAGCTATTAGTTCTCTTTAACGAAGAAGAAGGGGGGAAACTGGATCGGTATTCAGGAACCGAAAGTCTAAACAAAAACTTGAAACCTGTCGCCTCCCCAAAATCCGCGAATGATTCTTAAGCGATTTTCACGGTGGAAATCTGGTTTTCGACCATCCATTCAAGCCAAATCTCTTGATCTTCGGATAGTTCGATTTCCGCAACGGATTCGGCGTCCAAGGGGGAAACAAGGCTGAAAAAACCATCATCGAGCCATTTCGCGGCGTCCTCGGCACGGATCCAGTATTCGTCTTTTCCGAGTTTGGGTGCGTTGTCCCCCTCCGCAGGCGACATGAAATAAACAATTTCTTTTCGGAACCGATCGGGCATCTTCAACGGAGCGATGCTGGATTTGTCTGTGGGTATGACTTGTACCATGATTTCTTCCTACAAGAATATGTAACCTTCTTCGCCATGTTGCTGGACATCAAGTCCCTGCCGTTCGTCCGAGGCCGAGACTCGTAATCCGATGGTCCAATCGACGACCTTCAGTAATACCAGACTCGAAAGCCCGGAATAGACAACCACAACGGCGATCGATGCAAGCTGTCCTTGAATTAGGTTTCCCCCCTCCAACAGCCCTAACGTATTACCATTACCAACATTGTTGCAAGCCCGCGATGCGAAAATAGCTGTCAAGATGGCCCCCATGATTCCCGCGACACCATGGATGCCGAACGCGTCCAACGCATCATCGTAGCCAGCCCAGTGCTTGCACAAACTGCAAGCGTAGTAGCATCCAATTCCAGCCGAAAAACCAAACAGAAGTGCGGGCATCGGTTGAACGTAGCCAGCCGCAGGCGTGATGCAAACCAAACCTGCAACCAATCCAGAGCTGACCCCAAGGACCGTTGGTTTGCCTCTCGACCGCCATTCAAGCAGCCACCAACCGATCGCTCCCGCGGCTGCGGCCAAATGCGTGGCGGCGAAAGCACTGGTGGCAACTTCGTTGGCCGCCATCGTACTGCCTGCCGTGAACCCAAACCAACCAAACCAGAGCATGGCTGCCCCAATGGAAGTGTAGGTGAGATTATGCGGCGGCATCGGATCTTTTCCGAAACCGAGCCTTGGCCCAACCACGATGGCGGCCACAAGGGCTGAGACCCCTGCGCTAATGTGAACTACGATTCCGCCAGCAAAATCCAGACTGCCACCCAGCAGCCCAAGCGGATAGCTCAGAATTCCACCCCCCCAAATCCAATGCGCAATCGGGCAATAGACAAACGTGCCCCACAAAATGCTGAAGGCGACCATTCCATGAAACTTAACCCGCTCTGCCAGTGCACCGTACATAATCACCGGTGAAATGGAAAAGAACATCCCTTCAAAGATCATGTGCGAATACTTGGTCACCGATGTTTCGGTTCCAGCCGCAAACCACATCGGAGTGACAGGCGACTGACGAAAATCATTCCAGGTGCGAGAAACGCCATTCAAAAAGACGTGCCCAAAACCGCCAATCCATGCATCCACTTCTCCGCCATTCGAAAATGCCAACGAGTAGCCGTACAAAGACCATACAACTGACATGACGGAGGTCAAGAAGAGGCACTGTATGAACACACTTAAAACGTTCTTTTTCCGAACCAGACCGGAATAGAACAAAGCCAAACCTGGAGCGATCATAAAGAACACCAAAGCCGAACAAGTCATGATCCAAGCGTTGTTTCCTGCAATGGATGCAGCCTTGGTTTCGGCGGCTATCTTGCCAACGACGTAATCCGGGAGGCGTACGAACGAAGTCGTATCCAATCCACTGAAATCGCTCGCCTGACTAAGCGATATTGCTGGGTCTTGCTCGAAACCAAGGCTGGGACTGCCAGGCACAATCGAAACCAAGCCGATGAGAAGAAGTAGGGGGAGTATGCGGGCACAAAACGTCGATCTTCGTACATTTGCGACGCTGCTCGACTCCAATCGCGGAAACGAACGAATCCCCAAAGCTCGCATGACGGGAGGGGTCATGGATTGCCTCTACTGGGTTAATGAAACGGTTGATTTTTTAGTTCGAAAGTCAGATCATGGCAGGGAATGGCGGTTTTGTCACCATCGGTTCTATAATTAACACAGCAATAACACTATTGAGGAATCATGACTTCAAGCCTATACTTCCCTCTTTACCCGTGTTCCCCTAAACGCCCGTCTTTTGCCGGCATGAAGCTATGAAAAGCGAACGAAAACAGATCCAAGAATCGAATCTGCTAGCTGACAAAATCGAACAGCAGGCAATTAAACTGAAGAAAGCACTACCCGCGATTGTGGCCGTCACGACTGTCGTGGTTCTTGGTTTGCTCGCGTACGGTTTCTACACTTCAGTCCAAGAAAAAGAGTCCGCCAAGGGCTGGACAGCTCTCTACTTTGCGGACACTGACCAAGCGGATTTGACAGCGATCTCAAGCGATTTCAAGGGGACCGCAGCCGGACTTTGGGCTAAACAAACCGCAGGCGACGCCAACATGGCACGAGCTCTGGAAAAAGTTTACCTCGATCGCGACTTAGCGGAACAGTTTTACAAAGAGGCTATCGCGGAGTATGGCGTAGTGGCTGAAAAGAGCACCGACCCATTCTTGACTGGACGGGCCAATTTTGGCCTCGCTCAAGCATCCGAAGGGATGGGCGATCACGACAAAGCCCTTTCATTTTATCGAAAAGTTATTCCGAACAAAGCCATGGGCGTCGAGTTGATTGCCGAAGCGACCAAACGTGTGGCTTGGTTGGAAAGCAAAGCAGGCGAAGAATTCTATGCGTGGTACAAAACCAGTCGAGCATCCTCGCCCGTCCTCAACGTGAACCCCAATACCCCTTCGCCATTGCCCAATGAACCGAATATCGCGTTCCCACCAATGACGCCGGGCACTGGTGGTGCAACTGTACCCAACCCTGAAACGTCGACGCCAAACGCACCTGATAAAAATGTGTTGCCCCCCACAACGACACCGGTTGCCCAGCCGGTTGAGTTGCCAAGAGTCGACGATTCTTCCGCAGAAAAGAAGCCGCAATCGTAAACTTCCATTCTTCTGCGTTACCGATTCGAGAAATGACCAAGGTAAATGGCAAACGCAGATTCAATTGACAACCTCCCGTTGGACGAAGCCGAACCGCTCCAAGCATTTGAAACGGCATTGGATCCCATCGATTCCGGATCGGAACTGCGTGACCTGGAGTTTGTCGTCTCCGAGGAGCATTCGGGCAAACGCGTTGACTTGGTCATCGCGCTTTTGCTCGACAGCTATAGCAGAGTCTTCTTACGCCGTATCGTGATGGAGGACAAAGTTTGCGTGAATGGAAAACCAGTCAAACCTGCTTTCAAGGTATTTGCGGGTCAGACAATCACGATAAATCTGCTTCCGCCGCCTCCCAAAGAAGGGCCGATTCCTGAGAATATTCCATTGGACATCATTTTCGAGGACGATTCTCTCGTCATCGTAAACAAATTTCCAGGGATGGTGGTTCATCCAGCCAAGGGGCATTGGTCGGGTACGCTGACCGCTGCCTTAGCCTACCACTTTCAGCAATTAAGCGATGCTGGCGGGCCAACGAGGCCGGGCATTGTGCACCGTCTTGATCGCGACACCAGCGGTGTCATCGTGATTGCAAAGACCAACGAAGTCCATTTCAAGTTATGTGCCCAATTTGAGTCGCGTGAAGTCAACAAAACCTACTTGGCAATAGTCGCCGGCACGCTCGATAGAGAACGCGACAGGATCATCCAACCGATCGGTAACCATCCTTATCAACGCGATAAGATGGCGATTCGAGCGGGACATCACTCGAGCCGCGACGCCGAAACATTTTTTGAAGTACTCAAACGCTTTCCTGGCTACGCTTTCTTGCAAGTCCAGCCGAAAACCGGCCGAACTCACCAAATCCGATTGCACTTGGCTCACATCGGTTGTCCCGTTTTGTGCGACAGACTGTATGGCGGCCATGCGACCGTAATGAGAGCCCAGTTGCAACGGCGGCAAGTACGCGGTCTGCCACCGCTCGATACCGATTCCGATATTGTTCTGAGACGTCATGCATTGCACGCTGCGAAACTAGAATTCGACCACCCCAAGACCGGGCAGCGAATGAGTTTTGAAGCGCCTTTGCCAGCTGATCTTCAGCATACTCTCGATATTCTGGCGTCGGGTTAACTGCAGTACCGTTCCATTATTTGTTTAACAGTCAGCCGAAGGCGTACTCGGTCAATGAAACCGATCGAAACCGATCGAATCGCAAGCGATGGTATGGACTGTGAGTATTCGGACGGACGAGGGAACACAACTTTTGCAGCGGTTTAACCATGCTTAGGCAACAAAAACAACCCCCTAGTGGCACCATCATTCTTGATCATTCCGTCAATCGAAACGCGCTTTCGCGCGCGATGGTTGCCGAATTGATACAAGCGTTTGCCGATTTCCATCGCGAAAAATCGGTGAGGGCGGTCATTCTGGCTTCCTCCGGTTCAGTCTTTTGTTCCGGTATTGACATGAAGCAGTGGGACACGATCGCCAAGGAAAGTGAGCCCTTTGAGCAATGGCAAGAAGTCGCCTCCGAGCTGCAAGAGTTGGTGGAGGTGATGTTGCGATTTCCCAAGCCGATCATTGCAGCGATAGACGGATCGGTCTACGGCATGGGAATGGCCTTGGTGCTTTCGAGCGATCTGGTGGTTGCCAGTCCTGGGTCCCGATTTGAATTGGCGGCTGCCAAGCATGGTCTAATCTCTGGCTTGGTTGCGCCTCTGTTATCGTTCCGATGTGGTGCGGGGGTCGCGTCCAGACTGCTTTTGGGAGCCGAGTGCTTCGATGCACACGAAGCACATCGTGTGGGAATTGTGCATCAACTGGTTGCGTCCGAGTTGGTGTGGGCCAAAGCGAATGAGATGGCTTCGAAAATTGCAAAGGGGGCAGCCGAATCGGTTCAGCTTAGCAAACGATTGCTAAACGAAATGATCGGTGAATCGCTCATGACGCATTTGGTGAGCGGTGCTGCGATGATGGCCACGGCTTGTAGTACGGACGCCGCCAAAGAGGGCCTGGCTGCATTTGCTGAAAAACGCGATCCTAAGTTTTAATGTGGCATCGTGGCGGATGCTGCTAGCATCCGAACCGACAGAAACCGACAGAAACCGACAGAAACCGACGCTAGCAGCGTCGGCCACGGCTGGCGAATTCTTGACCACTGAATGTTATTTCTGTTATGCATATGCCCGTCATCGCGAAACAAGTCGCAACGAAATGGATCGGCGTCTTCCTAGGGATCGCGATTTTCGTCCCGACTTTGCCAAGTCAAGAAGCATCCCCGTCAACGAACCAGGATTGGCCTACGATTCGCGGGCCCGCATGGAATGGGCAATCACTCGAAATCGGGCTTGCCGAACATTGGTCGCCGGAGGGACCACCCGTCTTATGGACCCGCGATCTGGGTCAAGGATATTCGGCATTCATCGCTTGGGACCATTGGGTTGCGACCCAATACCAAGATTTAGCTGGACAATATGTGGTCTGCTTGTCTGCGGATACCGGTGCGACGAAATGGCAATATCGTTATGGCTGGGCGTACGACCCCGCTGGCGTGTATCCAGGGCCGCGTTCCACTCCCGTCTATGACAACGGCTTTGTCTATTTCACGAGCCCGACTGGTTTGGTCGGATGCTTGAACGCCAATTCCGGCGAGTTGGTTTGGTCGATCGAGTTAGAAAGGATGTTTGAGGTCAAAGTACCAGGCTTTGGTTATTCCTGCTCACCCATCGTGTTGGGCAACAAGATCCTCTTGCCCGTCGGTGCGCGCGATACAAGCATGGTCGCACTCGACAAGGCGACTGGGTTGGTACTCTGGAAAGGAGTTTATCCAGAGCCACTCGAGAGCCGAATTCGATCGCGCGGCGCAGAATCTTCTGCAAGCTATTGTTCGGTTTATCCGATCACCTTTCAAGAACGATCGTGCGCGGTCGCTACCTTGCAGAATGTGATTGGTTGTTACGACAGCGAAACAGGTAAGCTGATTTGGCGATATGACTTGTCAAGCGGCTATGATGAGCATTCCGCTTGGCCCATTTACGAGGAGCCTTTTCTGTGGATTACCGGGCCGTTCCAACGCGGCTCCGAGCTTCTTGAAATCAGTCCAGAACCAAGACTACCCGTTCGATCTGTTCGACAAAGCCGTTTGATGTCCAACGATATTTTTTCCAGCGTTCTGTACGATGGCGCTCTCTTTGGATTCGATTTGCAGGAAGCGCAGGCAAAGACGCATCGTACCAGTCGAGGCATTTTTCGTTGTGTCGATTTTCGCTCGGGTCAAGAATTGTGGTCCGTTGGAAATGGACGCCTGCAGAGGAGTCCAACAAATACAACTTCTGATTCAGCCATCATGGCAGCCAATGTAGCCAATGTAGCCAATGAGTTATTGATTGGGCACGCGACGGTTCTGGTCGCTGATCGCAAATTGATACTAATGAGTGATTTGGGCGAGTTGATCTTGGCACGTGCAAGTCGGGAGAAATACCAGGAGTTGTCTCGAACCACGTTGCTCGGTGGCGAGATATGCTGGACGCAGCCGGCGCTCTCCAACCTTCGACTCTTCGTACGCAACCATAGCCGGGCTGTATGTGTTTACTTGGGAGAGCCGGAATCGCTTGAACCTCAGCTCAAGAAGAAATCCATGCCCGTGAGCGCAATCCCGCAAAGAAAATTTCGAGACATCGCAGGTCTGCTGCTGGGAGTTGAACCGGAATACTTATTTGATCTGCCAAGTCTTACCTGGTTATGGCGTTGGTATCTAATAAGCCTCTTTGGCATCCTGGGCGGTTCGATTGCAATAGTCCACTTGTGTATAGGACTATTCAAGTTCGCTTCAAGACACGTCGCTTCTCGAGAAGTAAAGGCATTCTCGTGGTTGGACAGGTTGGACAGGTTGGACAGGTTGGAAATCGGGTCATTTCGGATACTGGCCTTTGTTCTTGGCGCCTTGGGGACGACGGTACTTAGCCGTTGGACACAGGAATTCATTTTTACGTGGCACGTCTGCTTGTATGTTGCATGGCAGGTCGCGATGGCCAACCTGTCTAAGCGGACGGAGAGTCGCAATCACTTGCAACGGGTACAATCCATCGGTGCATTGCTCTTTTTATTGACCACCTGCTTGGCATATTTTTTGATATGTCGACGATTGAGTTTGCTATTTGAATGGGCTTTTCTAGGCGGCTTCTTCGCTGCAGTCCCATTCCATTTGTTGAGCAAGAATCTATGTAGGCCGGTTGACACTTGGGCCGGGGACACAAGTAGCGGTAAGAATGCTCCTACCGGTCGGCTTAGAAAAAACCGATTCACCAAAACATGGCAGATCTTTATGACAGGACTGGGATTTAGCGCGTTTTATTGGTCGTCCGTCGCGATCCTCTACTGTCGATGAGAATCGCAATCACGGTGAGGCAAATGCAGCCCTTAGCCGCACTATTTGCCAGCAAGCGCCGGACCGTTGTCCGGAGGCATCGACTGGTGCCAAGCGAGAACCGAGGCGGTGAGTCGAGTAACCACTTCCGGATGCTGAGTTGCGAGATTGGTGGTTTCTGCCTTGTCGACGACGAGGTCATATAACTGCGGCAAGGTGCCGTCGTATTCGCAAAGGAGTTTCCAATTTCCGTCGCGTACGGCAAGGTCAGGCAATCGCTCTGCAGTCTGCATTGTCTTTCGATCCGGCGGGCGTCGCCAGAAGATCGCAGAAGTATGCGAAACGGTGCTTTGGCCGAGAAGTACTTTCGACAGGTTTTCGCCATCGAAGGAGATACCGTCTGGTGCATTCACCTTTGCAATTGCGAGCAGCGAGGGTACTAGATCGAATGCGGCGAAGACCGACGTTTCGTTGTGCGTGCCGACTTTGCCGGCTTCCATTAAACCTGGTGCCCATAGGATGAGTGGGGAGCGAATCCCCCCTTCATAAAGTGTTGCCTTAGTACCCCGAAACGGACCAGCACTCCCTGCGCCGGGCTCGGGTCCGTTGTCGGAGCAGACGAGGATGAGAGTGTTGTCACGCAAGGCTGGACTGGACCGAATGTGATCGAAAAGTTTACCAAGTTGATGATCCATTTCCCGCAAAACGGCAAGATACTGGCCACGTTTGCTTTCAGTCCACTGATCAACAGGTGGCCAAAACGGACTGTGAACATCGTCGGGAAAGAGATTGACGTAAAAAGGTTTTCCGCCTTTCACGGCCTTATCGATGAAAGGAATGGCTGCATCGACAAAGCCGCTCGTGATCTTGGAACGCTGCATCCAAGTAACGGGTTTGCCAAGGCGTTCTGCATCGGCCCAAATGCGACCAGGCTGATCCTCGTCGGGCTTCCTTGTCAGTGGAAGAAGTTTAGGTCCCATGCCCTCGAAGTTGGTTAGGGATTCATCAAAGCCATATTCCTTAATAGAGGGTGCGTCTGCAACGTCGCGTTGGCCACCGAGGTGCCACTTGCCAAAGTGTCCGGTAGCGTATCCGCTTTGCTGAAGTGTGCGAGCCAATGTCGGCGCCCTCGGGTCAAGCCAATTCGAGACGCCACGGCGTTCGTTGTCAGCGCGGTTGTTTAGAAACGATGTGATCTTCCATCGTTGTGGATACTGACCGGTCGCGAGAGAGCATCGGGAGGGTGAACAAATAGGTGAGTTCACATAAAACTGCGAAAAGCGGATACCTTCGGCGGCCAGACGGTCCACGTTCGGTGTCTGTGCGTCTCTGTTGCCGAAACATGAGAAGTCACCCCACCCCATGTCGTCAATAAAGACCACAACAATGTTCGGGCTCTTTGTGTCTGCACGTGTTGAACCACAGAGCACACAACCCATTGCGGCGAGAACGAGTAGGGTTTTCATGGACGAATATCTCATTATTGGACACTTATCGGCTAACGGTCGTTTGTCGCACAAGCCCGATGACGGTCAGCTACGAATTGCTGACCTCAACTTCGCAGAGCTGGAACGCGAGTTGGATCTGAGTTCCAATGCGGACGGTCGGATGACATCGTGAGTGATCGAGCTGTATAACCCTTTCTGAAAACCTTCCTTGAACGAGGCTTTGACGCGTCGATCTTCCCCGGAATGGAATGTTAAGATCGCAATTCGCCCCCCCTTTTTTATGTAGAAAGGAAGCTGCTTCAGGAACATGTCCAGGCAACGAAACTCCTCGTTGACAGCGATGCGAAGCGATTGAAAGACACGTCGAATTGCCAAGCCCGATTCGCCAGTCGTTTGTCCTTGAACCGCCGATCGAACAGCACTTGCCAAAGCGAAGGTCGTCTTGAGTGGCGTCTTGGCATGGGCGATGAGAATCGCTTTGGCAATCCTCTCAGCATTCGGTTCGTCCGCGTTTTCAATCAACATCGCCTGTAGGTTTGAACAATCCAGGGTCGACAACAAGTCCGAGGCCGACAATCCTCGACTCGGGTTCATACGCATATCGAGCGGGCCGTCCACTTTGAAGCTGAAGCCTCGCATCGGATCATCGAGTTGCATTGATGACACCCCGAGGTCAGCCAGCAATGCGTCCACGCCATCGGCGGCTTCTACGGCTAAAAACTGAGCGACACCCGAAAAATTCATGCGTCGAAGTACAATCGAAGCCTCAAGGGCTCCTTGGGCGGCTCCTTGGGCTCGAAGCCGTGCCTCGGTTTTCGGAAGTTCAATAGGGTCTGCATCCACACCGAGCAAACGACCACCCGGCTGAACGGCAGCGAGCAATTCGCAAGCGTGCCCGCCATACCCCAATGTGCAATCGACTACCACATTCCCCGGTTTCAACGCAAGGGCCGTCAGTATTTCGGCAACCATGATCGGGCGGTGCATTCCCGCCGGCGTCTTGCCACCACTGATAATTTTCGCGATGTCGTCGGGATAATTATCCGGCTGATGCTCTTTGTACTTATCGACGAAGCTTCGTGGATTTCGACCCGCATAGCGATGGCGGCGCGGCGACCTTTGCGGGGCGTCATCCATCTATTGCCCCTTGGTTATCGTTTTAAGCAATCGAAAGAATCCTCGCTTGCGGTCGCTGCTAATCGTCCAGTCAACCGGCACACTCTGGTAACCATCCGCAAAGGTCTCGTCCTTCATTCGAAAGTCAAAGTAACCCCAGGATGCGTACTCATCGATAGCAGCGATGAAATTGTTTTCAGGTTTGTCGAATTGGAAGTGATCGTCTTCGTTGAACAGGATGGGCATCTTGCGATATCCCTCCACGTGTCGCGTTTCCTGGACCATCGCCCGAATGCGATTCGGATCCGCAACGCCATTGCCGTGAATGAGCACAAAATCCGAGACCGCTAGGACGTTGGGCTTTGGAACCGTCCCCCCGCCGTAACTTGTTCCGACCAGGAGCTGTCGGCCTTTTGCGTTTCGGTCGCGAACGCGGTTGATCAATTCGTGGACGCGGTCGGACTTCAAAATCGCGTGATCGTAAGCCTTGACGTCGCATTCGTTGTTCACTTCGACGAGAACGTTGGTATAGCCTTGATCGAGGATCCATTGGGTCGCGGCATCGGTCGCTGCAATCACCGTCGCTTCGTTTTCCAAGCGTTGATCTTGACCAAAATAGAAGTAACCGAGAATCACAACCATACCGAGTTCGTCCGCCCGATCGATTACTTTTGCAATTCGGCTCATGTAGTCGGGACGCAACGCACCAGACTCCGTAAAACTCGAGTTGTACCAAGGCTGTTTATTCGAGTAACCCTGTGGACTCCCTCCTTGCAAGTTGAGAGTCACTGCCAGGAGTCCGTGCTCATGCCATGCCGGCATGGCGTCCAAAAATTCTCGAGTGTTGCGATCCGCATCCCAAACTTTGGTGTCGGCATAAGCCCATTGCTGGCGAGTTTCGGGATTTAAGTCGTCGAAGTTGGATTGCACCATCCTGCTGTTCATGAGCAATCCTTCGATTTTCTTTCCGTTCCAAACTCGACCCGCATAGGTGGGCTGGCCGTTGATCCAAAATTGGTCGCCATGGATGGTGACGCTCGTCTTGCGAGAAGCGAACGGTCTTGCTGCGAATTCAATTGCAATCAGTTCCTGCGAAGCGAATGCGAGCAGGGCAACAACCAACAATGATTTTGCCATTTTTGTGATTCGAGTCCGCAGAGTAGATGAAGGCGAAGATGGAGGCGAGATTGTCGAGTAGACTGGACGTGATAGATTGTAATCGGTTTGGATGGTTTGCAAAACCGATCTAACCAGAAGAAGCCACGCGAAAAAACAGATGATTAAATCCACTCGGCCCTGGAACAAATGGAATGCGGGACGAATTCCGTCACCCATACAATCATGGGGACGCGAGCACTATATTCCGCTGAAAACGCATGAGTTGATTGCCCATCTGACTGGTATCGATCCGTACGATGAACAACGTACGCAGGCGTTAGTCAGGCTCTTCAAACAACTTGTGGCCCTAGTCAATCAGCACTATGAGAGCCATCATGAGCAACTGGTTCTGTTGTATCACGAGTTCGATCCGGACTTAGACATAACGCCGACGCAACTCAGCAATCCATCATCGATGGATGCTGCTCAAAGGGACATTCTTGGCCGAAAGCTATTCTCGGAAATCGCGGATTCCTTGGAATATGCGAATTACCGAAGGCTCAAGCCACGTGAAATCCAGCTAGCCCTGAATGTGGCAAGCCATTGGGGGGTTCGATTAAAGATCCGGTTTTCTTCCTTTCGAACGCTTGAAGTTTACGGCCGCGGTGACATCATCGCCAAACGATGGAAACGAGACTGGCATCACTTTTTTCGACTTCGAGAGGTAGACGTACCCGTTTACCAACGGCTTGTAGTTGTCTTTCGAACGAAGGAGCTACAAAACATGCCGGAGTTGTTGGATCCCGATTGTGTCCACGTTCGCATGTTCAAAAACATACCCAAGCTGGATGTGGACATGATGCTGCCTGGATCTCAAGTTAGGATGAATTGGATGGATACCGGTAAGATTGGAGTGCCGACCTTATGGGGTTTGATGATGTTGGCGTCCAGGCTAGCAAAGAGCATTTGGCTGCTCGCGATCTTAGGGGCAGTCAAATACTTCTCGTCATTCCTTCTGATCATTGCTATCGTAATCGCATCCTTGTTTTATGGCATCAAGTCCGTTTTTTCCTACTCCACTACCAAGCAACGCTACCAGTTGAGCGTGGCGAGAAACCTGTATTACCAGAACTTGGACAACAACTTAGGTGCATTGTTAAGGTTGATCGAAGAAGCCAAGCAGCAAGAGTCGTGTGAGGCAATTCTAGCCTACTACGTGTTGAGTAATTCAAAAAGTGTCCACTTGGCTGTGGAACAAATCGACGAGGGAGCGGAGTTGATCCTCCGGTCCATCACTGGAATTGAGGTGGATTTTGATGTTGAAGACGCACTCCGCGATCTATTGGGCTTCGGGCTCGTGAGAATGACGGCAAAGGGATGGACAGCTGTTGGTATCGAGGAAGCGACAGAAAGGACTACTATTAATCGCATTTACCATGAGTGAAAGGGACAGCTTTTTCTAATAGTGGTTCACCCGACAGGACAATATTGATTTGTTATGAAAAATGTCCTAGAAATGTCGCGTTCCAGTCTCCATTTGCGTCTTTGAAGTTAGGTCCTTTGTTTTTTGCTTCTGAAAAACCTTGGCGATCACTGGCGAGGCACTATGCAAATCATGGAAAACAAGTATCTCGATCCTGCAGCAGGATGCGATGATTTGAAATCGAGCGTCAAACGGACGTTTGGTTGTAACGATCAAGTAAAACCGATAGAGAACGGAATTGCGGAGCTTCTCGAAGTCGAGGTAGAGCCCGGACAATCTGGGCTTCAAGTTGTGAGCGTGAGCAAGGAGAGTCCGCTGTGTAAGCTTTCGCCATTGGGCCGTTGTGGCTCCATGTTGGGGCTGGTCGAAAGCGGGGATCGCATCGTTGCGATCGACGGAATATTGGCCAGAAATTTAACGGATCTCGCCAAGTTGGTCGGCAGTCCTCGGTATTGCGAAATCGCGATTTTTGACCATCGGACACGGCTGACGGTATCTTGGCAATTTCAAGTTAGCAGCAGGTTGAGAGTCGCGTGAAAAAGCATTGTCGCCTTTCGCTCTGCGAAAGTGCGCTTCGTTTCCGCACTTTTGCAGAGCAAAAGGCGACACATGTGAGCGAGGGCCTCGCTTACGCATCGGGTTACCAAACGCAGTCTGCATGTGAACCGTTTTTCACAAACTCCGTCGCAACAGTACTTTACAACGAATACCGAATGGCCCATGAAAAATCCGCGCTAGTGCGTTGTCAAACAGGAAAAGGTGGGTAGCCAAGCTTGCCAAAGCGTGGGTGAACTGCGAGAAACGATCTCGCTCCCCACGGTCTCCGCGACCGTGGCTACCCTCGGTTATCAACTTGACAAAGCGCTAGCTAGCCTAAGAGTGAAAGGCGACAATCTACAGATCGTCGGTATCTGACGACAGCGGTTCCATGACTTTGGTGTTGCGTTCGACAGCGATCACCACCGTTTGCTCGTCGACTCCATCTCGGCTTTTGGCGGTTGCTGGAAGTACTTGTCGGCGATCTGGGAACGGCAGTCGGATCGAAAAGCTTCCATCTGTCCGGACTTTTACTGGTTCCGCACCAACGGATACGTGAGCTTCAGGATGGGTAGAGCCGAAGACGACAAGCTCAGCATTCACATCGAAATGGAATTGTTTATGACGCTTGAGTGAACCCTCCGCACCGCTTCCAAATTGCGAAAGGACGTCCGCGTCCATAGTGCGTTTTAGTCGTTCTTCAAAAACCTCGGTCAAATCGCCGGTCTGAGTATCATCGCCGTAGCCACCGCTCATCGAATAGATGTGTTCCGCATCCGTGGCGACATCCGCCCAATGGTCATCGGTAGCTTCTTTCCCGCCTGGAGCTGGCGTAGTGACGATGTTGCTTCGAGCCAGTTCGTAAAATCGACTGTTTGCACACAAGTATCCCATTAACATTTTAAAGCGACTTGGGGGACTATCGACATCGACGTACCAATTCCGAACGCCACCATGAATCTCGATGTCCTTAAAGATGACCTCGGAATTATTCGTCGTTCCGGAGTCATCTAGTTTGAGGAGCCGCAGGATGGGTTTGACTGTGTGCCAGTTCTCGGCCAGAGCTGCTTTGGCTCTGTCGACGGAATGCCTCATGATGTCCCAATGAGCGTGGATCCAGTACGGATCTCGCACCATTAAGATCAGCCTATCCTTGCCCTTTACGATGGGCGGAACCGTATTTAGCGGGGTCAATGATGTCTTGGGTGCCGGCTGTGCTAAATCTTTTCGGAGTTCTTTTCCCGCCTGTGCGCTACGAATCTTTGCGACTATTTCTGGCTTCGTGTTGGATGGTGGCGGAACCGGTTCCTGGGGCTTGTCAACCGATGCAGGCTTGGCGGGAGACGGGGCTACAGTTTTGCCATTGATGGGATTTGCGGATTTCTGGGCCTGAATCTTGATTTCGCCAGCTGTTTTGTTTGAGATGGTCGATTTGGATTTAGCATTTTCGGCAGCTTTGTGAAGCTTTGAATCGATCGGCTTTCCTTTGGCGGGAACTAGTTTGGAGGGAGCTGGCTTGCTGGCGGCCTGTTTCATGGCTGGTTTTGCCAACGCAGCCGATTTGGCTTGCTTTTCTGAGGTTTTGGGTGCTGACGCCTTCTTTGAGGGTGTGCGGCTTTCCTTGTTCGATGGGATCTTGGCTGTCAGTTTCGTTGGAGATTTAGCGGGACTTGAAACAACTTTGGCGACTTTGACTGCGTTTGTGGATGGCTTGGTCGAGTTGGGTTCGCGTGCTTTTCCTTTGACATCACTGGGCTTTTTCGAATTTGCTTTCGGTTTAGAGGCCCCCTTTTCCAATTTTGGACGGGTCGCAACGCCAGCCGGGGATTTTCCCTTTGTCTTAACAGTTGCCGCACGAGAAGCAGTGTCTTTTCTTTTGTTCGCCAGCTTTTTAGCTGTTGGCTGGTTCTTTTTCGGGGCGTTCAAGGGAAACTCCTGGGTGCCATGGAAACGGTCGCTACCTTCCATGGCAGAGAACGAAGTCGCTTTGAGCGGCATCGAACTGATTAATAGTAGGGAACAATGAATAAAATCCCGGGTCAAGCCCGTAATAGCTGAAATCTAGTATGCTTTGAGAGTATCGCCATTTCTAGTCCGAACGCATCGGAATGATCACATTGCAGGGCACTTTTGTTTCGTTTTTCAACGCACTATTTCCATTTCTGAGGGATGTCAAAGCACCATGGATGAAGCGGGTGGGGAAAATGCCAAGAGTGCGTCCGGTGAGAACTTGGACGGGCGTGACGCGGAAAGAATTGAGGCACAGGCAAATACCAATGCCGCCTCGCGTGCCATAGCCGTCATGATTTTAATGGTGATTCCAGGAGTGTTGGGCAGCTATCTAGACAAATGGCTGAACACTCAGTTTTTTATCGTGATCGGTTTTGTGCTCGGCATTGGAATCGCCATCTTCGGCTTGCTTTATGTCGCTCGGATTGCTGATCTGGCTGCCAAAAAAAGTCGGGATCTTCGCAGGAGCATAGAGTCGAAGTCGGACGGAGCAAAATCCGAGAGCGGCGGACATGAGTGAAAAAAGAGTGTCGGGAAAATTCCTTTCGAGGCACGGGGCCATGGAGTTCGTGGCCTACTTTGCACTTGCGGTTGCCTGTTGGGGAGCAACCTGGATCCTCATTGGTAATGGAGCTTTCGAGGATTACTCGATTCTCGCCTTGTCCGTTTGCCTGTCCTCGTGCGTTGTGCCAGTGGTCTGGCAATTCGGAAGTAAAAACATCGCCCAGTCAGATTTATCGATACTGCTTACCATGGGAGTTCGCTTTTCGGTGTTGCTTGGAGCGCTCGCCATTTCAACTGCGACAAAATGGCAACACCACAATTCTTTTTGCAATTGTTTGCTGGGCTATTATTTTCCATTCTTGTTACTACAATCCGCGTTACTAATCCGTAATCAGTCGTTTTCAAATCCTCCCCAGAGCTAGCCTGAGCAATGGCTTCAGATATTCTCCATATAAAAGATGGTTACTTCTTTGAGGTCCCACGGATACTCTGGAGAAGCCATCGCGAGACTGCTACCGCGTTTCCGTCGTGGTTTGTAAGGCTGGATTCGGATTATCAGTCTTGGGAAGCGGATACAATCGTCACAGGGTTGACCGCAATAGGAGTCGATTCGACAACGCTCAGCGGTCTCAAAGATACTTGGCAGGAATGGCAACACGAGAGCGCAAAGACCGCAGGCTGGCCTTTGGATGCTTATCTGGAAAAACAAGCGACGGCAGCCTTGACTACCGCAGGCGCTTGGGCGTCCGCAAACTCTCCCAAAGCCACCGACCAATATCAAGCATACTTAGCTTCGAATCCTCGGCCGGAAATCGATTGGTTTATCCAGTTGCAAAAGTCGCCAGAGAAGTTGGCGAAATGGAATGATCTCAAAGCGAAGATCAATAGCGATTCATTTCTTCAAGCGTATCATTCCGAGGCTCCTCACCACGAGTGGTCCAAGGAAAAGATCGATCAATACAACAAGACGCTTGACGGCAAGATCCTTATCCCACAACCGTTTGGCACTCCGCGAAATGCCTATGAGGCTGAGTCGGGCTTTTGCCTATCTCGCTACATGGTTATCGAATTGGTTGTGGCTGTGCTCGCGTTGACGATGTTTGGCTGGCTGGCCAAAAGGGTCGCAACGGGACAGTCGCCGAAGGGCAAGCGGTGGAATGCGCTTGAGTCGATGGTTCAGTGGGTTCGTAGCGATGTTGCGGTGCCAGCCATGGGTGAGCATGATGCGGACAAATTCATGCCGCTGCTTTGGACGTTTTTCTTTTTCATTCTAGGCTGCAACCTGATGGGGATGTTGCCGTGGGTGGGATCGCCGACTGCTGCCTTTGGAACAACACTAGCCCTGGCTGGAATTGTCTTTGTGATCGGTGTGACGATGGGGATTAAGACGTTTGGCCCCGCGGGCTTCTTAAAAAATATTTGCCCCGAGCTGGGCCTGCCCTGGTATCTGGCCTTTTGGATCGTGCCGTTGATGTGGGTGATCGAGTTTGCATCTCTGTTTATTAAGCACATGGTTTTGGCAGTTCGCCTGTTAATGAACATGGGTGCTGGCCACTTGGTGCTACTTGGAATTCTGGGAATTGGAATCAGCGTACCGGCTGCCATGATGAGTACTCCGGCATGGGGCGCCGTGGCCATTGTTTCGATTCTCGGAACGACAGTGCTTAGTTTACTGGAATTGCTTGTGGCCTTTTTGCAGGCTTATTTGTTCACGTTCCTAGCAGCGATGTTCATCGGTAGTTCGATGCATCACCACTAGGTGATTTGTTGGTGCGAATCCAATGTGTGTTTCGCAAAAGTTTTGCTTCCATGCGTATTTTGTAGCGTTAAGAATAGCTAGGAGATTTTGAAAGTGATTAATTCTGTTCGAGTTGGTTTGTATGCACTGGGTGCTGTCGCGTTGATGGCTATGCCTGCTTCCGCACAAGGTGCTGGTTCCATGCCAGGCGCAATCGGTGGCGGCTTGGCTGTTATCGGTGCTGGTATCGGTATCGGTTTGCTGGGCAAGGGCGCTGTTGAGTCGATCGCTCGTCAACCAGAGCAAGCTGGTACGATTCGTATTACGATGATTATCGCCGCCGCACTTATCGAAGGCGTTGCGTTCTACGCAGTTCTTGTTGGCTCGCAACAGTTTGGCAAGTAGTAATTTCTACCCGGTGGTTACGACTATGTTTAACGGTGTTACTGTGTTGAAATGGCTTCTATGCCTTGCGGTATGTCTTGCTTTCGCGAGCAACTCGATTGCAAGCAGCGATGAACATGCTCCCGATCCGACTTCGGCCTATGCAGGTGCGAATTTGGATTCGTTGATCGACATTAAAACCGACAAAACGATTTGGTCAGCAGTAGTCTTTTTGTTGCTTGTCGGTGGTTTGTATGTTTTGGCGTGGAAACCAATCTCCCAAGGTCTCGCGATGCGGGAGCAGACGATTGCCACTCAAATCGCCGAGGCCAAACGATCTGCCGACGAAGCCATGGCAAAGCTCAAGGAATACGATGCCAAGCTGCAAACGGCTCATGCGCAATCTGCAGACCTGATCACTCAGGCTCGCAAAGACGCAGAGTCGGCCGGTCAGCGAATCGTAGCCGAGGCTCAAGCCGAGGCGAGTCGACAACGCGATCGAGCTTTGGCGGACATTGAGTCTGCAAAGCAAGGTGCATTGTCCGATATCGCTGGCAAGAGCACGGAGATCGCTTTCTCGTTGGCCCGTCGAGTCGTCGGCCGCGAATTGAGAACCGATGATCACAAGCAGTTGATCGCCGATTCGCTCAATAAGATGCCAAGCCAAAACTAATCCACGAATCGAAGCACTACGATGTCGGAAATACAAAAAAACGATTCAGCCTTCGATGACGAGTCGATGCACGTCGGACCCATCTACGCGAAAGCGCTGCTGGCTGCGGTTGGCTCGACCGGAAATGTTGATTCGGTGATGGAACAGTTCCATTCACTTATTCACGATGTTTTTGACAAGCAACCGGTTTTGGAAATGGCGTTGGCTAATCCCAAGCTGGCGTCGGACGAAAAGATTCGGGTGCTCGACAAAGTCTTCGCTGGCAAAATGGATGCAACCCTTTTGACATTCTTAAAAGTGGTCTCGCGTCGAGGTAGATTAAACGCAATTCGCGGTATCTACCGAGCTGCAGCGTCACTTCGAGACGAAGCGGTGGGGCGAGTTCGAGTGCTTGTTACGACGGCACAAAAGCTCGATGAGGCTGCTCTCAAATCATTGAAGGAAAAGCTGCAAAACCTGTTCAAGAAAGATGTTGCCATTTCCTGCAAAGTAGATGCAACGATTCTTGGCGGATTGATCGTAAGAGTCGGCGATATGGTCTTTGACGGCAGCGTCGATGGACAATTGAACCTACTCAAAAAGGCTACCTTGGCCAAGGCCGAAATAGCTATTCGAGAGAAGTTGAGCAGCTTAGCTTCCTAGAAACAATTGAACGAAACTACAAAATCGCTCTCAAGCGAATAACCAATCCTTTTTGATCCATTGTAAGTCGTTGATCAACAAACCATGAAATTCAATTCGGACGAAATCGCGTCGGTCATCCAGGCCGAAATTCAACAGTACGGTAGCACGATCGACGTGCGAGAAGTAGGCACAGTTCTCGAAGTTGGAGACGGTATCGCCCGTGTCTATGGCCTTTCGAACGTCATGTCTGGGGAAATGGTCGAATTCCCTAGCGGCGTTACCGGCTTGGCCTTCAACCTCGAAGAAAAAAGCGTCGGGGTCATCATTCTCGGTGACTACCTGAGCATCAAAGAAGGGGACGAAGTTCGCGCACTTGGCAAACTGCTGTCGGTTCCCGCTGGCGATGCTGTCATCGGTCGTGTTCTCGATCCACTCGGAAACCCGCTCGACGGCAAAGGACCTGTCAACGCAACCGTCACAAGACCAGTCGAGCTGATTGCTACCGGTGTTGCTGAGCGACAACCAGTACATGAGCCAATGCAAACCGGGATCAAAGCCATTGACGCCATGACCCCGATTGGGCGCGGACAACGCGAATTGATCATCGGCGACCGAAAGACGGGCAAGACCGCTGTTGCCATCGATGCAATCGTGAACCAGAAAGGCAAAGGCGTAAAATGCTTCTATGTTGCTATCGGTCAAAAGGACTCCTCCGTAGCGTTGGTGATCGATGCCCTGGAAAAGAACGGTGCGATGGAATTCACAACCGTCATCGTTGCCGGGGCGAGTGCTCCAGCTCCGCTCCAATACGTCGCTCCGTACGCCGGAACCGCGATGGCAGAACACTTTATGTTCAATGGCGGTCATGCATTGATCGTCTACGATGACTTGAGCAAGCAAGCTGTCGCCTACCGTCAGTTGAGCCTCTTGATGCGTCGCCCTCCAGGACGTGAGGCGTTCCCTGGTGACGTGTTTTACTGCCACAGCCGTTTGCTAGAACGTTCGGCAAAACTTTCTAAGGCCCTGGGCGGTGGTTCGATCACTAGTCTTCCCATTATCGAAACCCTCGAAGGCGAAGTTTCCGCGTACATTCCAACCAACGTGATTTCCATCACCGACGGTCAGATTTACCTACAACCTGACTTGTTCTTTGCCGGCATTCGACCAGCCATGAACGTCGGTATCTCGGTTTCTCGCGTTGGTGGTAACGCTCAGATCAAAGCCATGAAGAAGGTGGCAGGCGGCCTCCGATTGGACTTGGCTTCGTTCCGCGAATTGGAAGCGTTTGCCCAGTTGGGTACCGAACTCGATCCAGCAACTCAGTCAAAACTGGATCGCGGGTATCGAATGGTCGAGTTGCTCAAGCAATCGCAGTACCAACCGATGGACGTGGCCGAACAAATCATCAGTATCTACGCCGGCACTCGAGGTCATCTCGACGAAATTGCGGTCGACCGAGTTCGTGAATTCGAGGTAGGTTTGTTGAGCTTCGTCCGCGATAGAAAACCCGACTTGTTGATCAAGATCCGTGAAGTGGCCGATTTGACCGCCGATATCGAAGAAGCGATCAAGTCTGCGATCTCGACTTTCAAGGCTTCGTTCCGATAAGCGATTGGTAAAGGGTTCGTAAGCTATGGCCAATATTCGTCAGCTCGACAAAAGACGCAAGTCTGTCAAAAACGTCCGCAAGATCACGCGCACCATGGAATTGATCGCGACCGCGCGATTCAAGAAGGCGATGGACCGCGCGGCTGCCGCGACGGATTACACCAAACGCATCACATCGATCGTTCAAGACATCGCCAAGAGCGGAACGGACGTGTCGCATCCATTGCTTACCGCACACGATCATGTCGATTCGATGGACATGCTGGTTTTGACCGGTAATCGAGGATTGTGCGGTGGGTACAACGGTTCGGTTGTTCGTGCGGCAACACTTCGACGAAGTGAGATCAAAAAAGAAATCGAAGCGGGCCAAATGCGTGTCAGCGGAAAGCGAGGCATTTCCGCCATGCGATTCGCGGGCGTACCTATCGAAAAGACCTACACCGAGTTCGATGACCAACCCTCCTTTGCCGCGGTCGCAAAAATCGCCGATGAACTTATCGAGCGTTATATCACTGGCAAAATTGATCGAGTCGATGTCGCATACACCAAATTCCTAACCATATCGAAGCAAACCGTGGTGGTTGAGACGCTTTTGCCATTTGCGAGTTTGACCGCCACGACCCCAACAGTCGCAAGCGACGAACTGGCGAAAACGACTGGCATCCGAGATGACTACGAGTTTTTGCCTTCCGCCAGTGGGATCCTAGAAGAAGTCGTTCCAGCAAGCTTTCGAGCTCGGTTGTTCAAGTGCTTCCTGGATGCGGCTGTTAGCGAGCAGATCGCACGAATGATCGCCATGAAAAGTGCGACGGAAAATGCAGGCGACATCATCAAGTCCTTGTCGAGAACGTACAACCGCGCTCGTCAAAGCAAGATTACACAAGAGATCATGGAAATCATCGGTGGCGTCGAAGCCCTCGGTTAAGACCACTTTAAGACCACTTTTAGACCACTTCACAACCAATTCACCTATCAACTAACGAACTGGTACGCCAGCGTTCGAAGCCCATCAGCCTCGAACGGTTAAACATTCGGTTTATCAAGAAGAGAGCAATCACAATGAGCGTCGGAACTGCAAAAAACATAGGCCGAGTCAGTCAAGTTATTGGTTCGACGTTCGACGCTGAGTTTTCGGAAGGCAATTTGCCCGCGATTTACAACGCCGTCAAAATCGAAAGCGAAAAGAAGGGGGTCAAGATCAACCTCACCGCGGAAGTGCAACAGCACCTCGGTGGCGGTCGTGTTCGATGCATCGCCCTCGGTAGCACCGACGGGTTGATGCGTGGTCTCGACTGTATCGATCTTGGAAAGCCGGTTACCGTGCCTGTTGGCATCGGAACTCTGGGACGCGTCTTCAACGTTTTGGGTGAGCCGATCGATCAACGTGGCCCAGTTCAAGCCGATGATTATTGGACGATCCACCGACAAGCACCCAAAGTGTCGGAACTATCGACCAACACCGAAGTTTTCGAGACGGGTATCAAAGTTATCGACTTGCTCACTCCGTTCGTTCGAGGTGGTAAGGCTGGACTGTTCGGCGGTGCGGGACTTGGCAAGACAGTTATTCTTCAAGAATTGATCGCGCGTGTTGCCAGTACGCACGGTGGTTACTCCGTCTTTGCAGGTGTGGGCGAGCGAACTCGCGAAGGGACCGACTTGTGGTTGGAAATGCAAGAAACTGAAATCGGCCAAACCGGTCGCAAAGTTATCGAGCAAACATGCATGGTGTTCGGCCAAATGAACGAGCCGCCAGGAGCCCGTCTCCGCGTAGCTCTCTCCGCCTTGACCATGGCCGAATACTTCCGCGATTCGACCGGTAAGGACACGCTGTTGTTCGTGGACAACATTTTCCGTTTCTCGCAAGCTGGGTCCGAAGTATCCGCATTGCTAGGACGAATGCCATCCGCGGTGGGATATCAGCCAACGCTCGCCACCGAAATGGGTGCCTTGCAAGAACGTATTACATCAACAAAACGCGGTGCTATTACTTCGGTGCAAGCGGTTTATGTTCCTGCTGACGATCCGACTGACCCTGCACCGGCAACGGCGTTCGGACAGCTCGATGCGTTCATCTATCTCGAGCGATCCATTTCGGAAAAGGGAATCTATCCCGCTATCGATCCACTCGCATCCAACTCCCGTATTCTCGACCCTGCGATCGTTGGTGAACGGCACTATACGATCGCTCGTCGCGTCCAAAAGACTTTGCAAAGATACCGAGAACTACAAGACATCATCGCGATTCTCGGTGTGGATGAACTGAGCGAAATCGACAAGACAGTCGTAAAAAGAGCTCGTCGTATTGAACGATTCTTGTCGCAGCCGTTCTTGGTGGCGGAAGTGTTCACCGGCAAGAAGGGTGAAATCACGACCTTGGCCGAAACGATTCGCAGCTTCGAAGAAATCTGCGATGGCAAGTGGGATCATCTACCGGAATCTGCGTTCATGTACGTTGGTGGAATCGAGCAAGTCGAAGCTCAAGCAAAACGAATGGCCGAACAAGGTAAGAAGTAAAGCATGAGCACTGACAACAAAGTACATTGCGTCGTGGTTACGCCTGAAAAAACGGAGTTGGACACGACCTGTGATTCGATGGTGGTTCCCATGTTCGACGGCGAACTGGGGATTCAGCATGGTCGTGCACCGATGGTCGGCCGATTGGGCTTTGGAATCATGCGGATCAAGACGAATAATGTGGTAACTGAGTGGTTCGTCGATGGCGGTTTTGTGCAGATAACCCGCGAAGGGGTTTATGTACTGACAGACCGTTTGATGAAAACGGATCAGATTGATCGCAAACAGGCGGAAGCGGATTTGGATAAGGCCATGACAATGGTTTCGAATTCGCCCGAATCGGCCGCCTTCAAAGAACGAAGCCTAACGCAGGCAAGAGCGAAATCTAGATTGGCAAAATCGTAGGTCGGTCGCTCCGCCGACCGACGTCCTCGATAATCATCGGCCACCGCTGCACAGCGTCTACTTAGTTCCGGCGTCTATAAATTTCCGACCGTCGAAAACAAGTACCCTTTCCTTCACTTCTAAGCACCTGTGCATGAGTTGCTCGTTTAACGGCAATACCGTTCAATTGTCTGTTTAACAGTGGCGTAAGTTTGCAGCTTGCGACGAATCATGGATGGCAAGCTGGAAGCTTACCCCACTTTTTAATCAGCCGAAGGCGTACTCGATACCATCAACGTACGCCTACGGCTAACGGTTAAACGAAATTCTTGCGAAATTGGGCTTCCTTGAACGGTATTGCGTTGAACGGCAAGCCATAGGCGTCGGTTTTCTTGTAATTTGCCTACGCCTGCGGCTCGCCGTTAAACGAATTATGACCAATAACTTTTCTCAATTTCCAGAGTGACCGAACTGGCACCATCCCCATCCTCAAAACAAACTCAATCCAGCCCCACACAAAGAAACCATACAAGACGATCCAATACCACCCCTGAATCGAGAATCGATCGCCATGTAGCAGTGGATTACTGGGCAAGTTTTCAAGGAAGGATGCTGCAGCCAGTACAAGGCTTGAAATAAGCACTCCCATTAACCTGCCGCCGAGTTCCTTCCATCGCTTGCGCAAAATCGCATCGACAAGTTGAATCGCAAGTACGATCGCCGGTGCCAAGTAAACTGCAAAGCCAATTCGTTCCCATTTGGACATTGGCATTTCTGCCAAGTTGCCTAGAAGAAACATAAGCCATAGCGCCGCGATGACAGGTGCTAGCAGCCACCATCGAAGATTGAACGCGCGTTTTCTCAGCGTTCGCAGGATATACCAGCCGGGTAAAATCGCCAAGAAAATCGAGGACAGCACGCCGCTGGTCAGGATCAAGGGTAGTTCGACCGCAGTTCTGGCCGCATCAATGCTCTCTACCCATGGTAGTTTGCGAATCGTCCGCGGATCGAAGTCCGATGGGACCATTCGACCGCGGTACGCAGCAATTAACAGCGCTCTAGTTTTTATGTTGTTCGATGGCTGGATACTGCTTAACGATGGAATCTGACATCTGACTTGATCCATGTGATTGAAGACGACCCAAGGAACTCCGTTGTCCGTTCCTTGAATTAGCTGAATCGGTTTCGTCTCGGCGGAGTAGGCGCGATGGCGACTGGGACCGCGGCATTCCCACATCTGCGTTCCCGTCCTTGCGTCAAATCCGACGGCGCTAGGATTCGCGTCTTCATTGAGCACGACTAGTTGCGGTTTTCGATTGGCCGTAGGAGGCAAGCAAAAATATTTCGTCGAGCCCCATTCATCGATCTCGATCGGCAAATGGTACATCAGCTCGATTTCGTTGGTAACGCGAAGAATGTCCAAGCCTCCGTTGGCTGCGATGATTTCATCGTTGCCATCTTGGTCACAATCGGCGATCAGCAATCGAGTGGCGTTTTGGTTCGAATATTTCTGGCTCCGCAACTGCCTTTCGCCCACGACGGTACCGTTTTGATCGATGACGACGACCATTGTTTGCGCCCCCAGTACGATTCTCATTGCAATCCATACGGAGCCATCTTGACGATTCAAAGTTTGCGGCTGCAGGTAATCTTGGCGGTTCTGTGACCGCCGACTAAATTGAAAATCGACTTCGATCGATTGCGTCCAAAGATCCTTTTGTTGGATCGAATCATAACAAGTCAGCTTCGCGTATCGTTTTTTTGTGCCATCGGAAAGGTCGTCGTCTTCGCAATTCAAAAAGTAGACTTTCGGCGATGGAGACACACCGGAGGCAGTTGCCACTGCAACTCGAGCTGCCCCACTGAAGGCATAGTGCGGGTCTTGACTTACACCACCCACGCGTTTCCAAAGAGCCTTTCCCGTGCGACCGTCGAAAGCCACGATGTCCGTTGAATAGGCGTTAGGAGAAGACTCCGGCGATTCCGCGACCACGATCAAGTCACGGCAGCTATCGGAATTCAAATCCACAAAACTCATTTCAGGATGCGAATGGAAGTGCATCGAATAGGGCATAGGAACGTTGCTAACCGATCCGAATTCGCGACTCAATGGCACTTGCCATTTCAAGGAACCATTGGAAGCGGACAGTACAATCAACATCAAGTTACCGTCCTGGCTGGAATAGCTGCTTCGCATAGTTTTCGAATCCACCAGCGAATCGTTAAATCCATACACGATGATTTCTGCCTCGCCATCTCCATCTAGGTCGTGGCATTCGATTCGCGGTCGACCCAATTGATACCGACATCGAAACGACGATTTCCATAAGATATTTCCAGTTCTCCCTGAAATGGCTTGCAACGGCGATCCGGGAAAACCGCTCGATTCCATTTCGAGCAGCAAATCCTCTGTACCATCGTTATCAAAATCCCATGGGCCATCGTTCTTGGAAGGAAATGTTGGATGGTTCTGGCTATGAACATGCACTTTGGACCATAACTCGAATATCAATCTTCGCCAAATCGTACGACCTGTTGAAGCAGACCGCGCCGTGACTGATTGATGATCCACTGCAACTAAGTCCTCCAAGTGATCTCCGTCTAAATCGGAAACAGTCTCCAATGGCGCGCCCAAAATCTGCCACAAGATCCCGGCCGAACCGCGAACAAATCGTGTCGTGCATTTACCTGCCATTCCCATTCCAGGAACTTCGTATTTTGTAACTGCCAAATCGTCATTGCCGTCATGATCCATATCGGCAGTTGCAAAGCGATCTGCCTGTAATAGTTTATGTAGAACTTGACCAGTCCCGGATGAAAAGAAAAAAGCCTCAGTTCCGTTTTGCGTGTTTTGAGTACTGATCAAACGTACGACAAACTGTGGCCATCCATCTTCGTGGTTGTCCCATACAAAAGGTTCATCTAAATAGAACGATTCAGGGGACTCATTGCTCTCGAGTGCTGCATGCGAGCTCCACAGTGTAGCTCCATTCAAGCCCGACAAGCAATCGACGTGAACTCGCACAGGTAGACCAGACATAGATGCAACGAGTACGTCGCGATATTGATCGCCATTGACGTCTGGGCCGACGCAATAGCGTTCAATCTGAGAATCGACATGACGGATGCCTTGCTTCCACAATACCTTTCCGAGATCACCCGACAGGACTATCAAACTACTTTGACTTGCTTCCTGGGAGGATGCCAAAACGGTGTCATCAGGTACGATGACTTCTGCGCGACCGTCTCCATCGAGATCCATGACGACTGGCCACTTGGGCTTTTCCATTCGCCAAGTTCGCGTAAACGGAGCATGCGCCGAAATGTTTTTTTCCCAAAGCACGCGATTCCCAGTGAGGGACCAAGCGACAACTCGCATGCGGTATTTGAGTTCGGTCGGCGGATTCGTTGTCGAATCGATGCGGCCGTGAAGGTCTTCGAGAAAGATCAATTCCTTGCCTGGCTTTCCATCCAACTCGACCAAGACAGGGGACTGGAAGGGGACATGCCCAAGTGATACCGCCTGCCCGATTGGCATTCCCGTCGTGCGATCCAAGCTGACTAGGTTCGGTCCTGCTTGGAATAAAACATGTACATTTTCGCGTTCGTCATAAGGCAGGATCGATCCCGTGGAAACAAATTCGCTCGTCCTTGCAGTAGTCGCTTCAAAGGCGCGAGACCATCGCCCTTGATTCCTGAAAGAACCACCACCTGCGCCGGAACTACCGGTGTTGGCTCCGGTGAACCATCGGAAATGATAGTCTGCAAGAATACCGGCGGGTAAATCAAAAAGTTCCTTGGGAGCATCATAGCTCCATAGTACTTTTCCTGAACTTCCAGAAATCGCTACAATGCTTCGTTGGGCGGTTGTCAAGTCTGGAAAGCCCCAGGGGTTGATCTGTGCGACTTGCACAAGAATGTCTGGAGTTGCATCGCCGTCGATATCCCCAATCGAAACAGGCATCTCCGCAATCGTGCTGCGCGGACACGGAAAACTGGTTTGCGAACCCTCAGGTTGCTTTCCGGTCACATCTGGTGTCAAACCAGCGCACCAACGCACATTCCCGTCGCGACCAACAAGCGCCACAACCGCCTGATGACGCATCGCGATGAGCAGATCTTCGTTGCCATCACCATACCAGTCTTGCAAGCTATTAAGAATCCAAGGTCGGACATCAAACTTGTCTGCATTGTCGAGCTGGCCACCCATGACCTTCGAAGGGGGCCAAATGAAATTCGGAGTTTTTGCGTTGATCCAGTTTGCAAACGCGGTCCGAATGGTTCCTCTATTGGGGCTAATCAGATTCTCGACGCTCAACTGCGTTTCGTCATATGAGACTACAATCGCACCGTTGGGCGATCGAACGAGCGTCGTTTCGAATTGATTCCCGATCGAAGGCATTAGCAACTGATCATCGGGATTCAGCGATTGCTTGCGACTCTCCCCAGGATTCAGTTCTATGTCAAAGTCTTGACTGAGCAAACCCAAAGCCGATACACGCATGGTGTAGCGCCCGGGGCTGGTAACCAACGGATCTTGCGTTGGAACGGTTTGTCGCCGAAGGGCTTGCGTTCCATCGGATCGAAGCAACTCGGCAACGATTGTAGAAGTGGGACTGGTCAGCGAGAGCCGAACTTCTCGCAAACGATGCCACGACAGCCATGCTAGACTTCCTATCAAAAGCAGCAAAGCGGATGTTGCTACCGATGTGACGGACCAACCGAATTCACGTCGATGTCGGCGAACCCACTGTTGTGATTGCTCGATCACGTTGGGTCGCTTGGCTTGTATGGGCCTTCCGTCGAGTAATGCTCGGAGATCGTTAGCCATATCCCCGGTTGAAGCATAACGCTCGTCGGCATTCTTGGCTAAACATTTCATCAGGACAGTGCTGAAGTCGCGAGGAATATCCCGAAGTACTTGATTTGCTGGCGTAGGTTGGGCTGTCAGAACCTGGCTAATGACACCGTGCGGTGTTAACGACTCGAAAACTGGCTTGCCGGTTGCAAGTTCGTAAAGGGTAGCACCGAGGCTATAAATATCGCTTCGATGATCGACTTGTCGAGTCGATGCCGAGGCTTGTTCCGGGCTCATGTA
This sequence comes from Pirellula sp., assembly GCA_043743995.1. GTDB lineage: Bacteria > Planctomycetota > Planctomycetia > Pirellulales > Pirellulaceae > JBKCUI01. The sequence continues at coordinate 52,763 of JAYTVM010000348.1, forward strand.
CCGAGGGGTTCCCAGCAAGGCACCGACCATACTTAGAGTCACATCGTCATTGCGCTTAGCCAATCCAAAATCCGTCAACCAAATTCGACCATCCGGATCGAGTAACAAGTTCGATGGTTTCACATCGTCGAACTCTCGATTCATCTTCCAATCGTCGAATGCTTTTTGAACGATCGCGGCTTGCTCAGGAAATCGATTTTGTGATGCGACGAGATGGACCGGGTCCCCTAGTTCGGCGCAATGATCCCATTCCAAAAAAAACAACTCCCCGAGTGCTCTCGCGCGTACAGCCGGATTGTAGGGAAAATTTTGAAGCAGGCTTTCAATGGATTCGGGCTGAGACGAACGGAGCGCCTTTTCAAATCGTACGCACAGTTCATCGATCCGCTGTAAATCCTCAGTGGGAAGCGGTTCCCTTGTCGGTTCCGGCGTTTTGGGATTCATCCGCTACTGTTCTCCAAATTTCTCGGATCATTTTTAATCGCCGTTCGATTGTCGCAAGGGAACAACCCAATTGTTTTGCGATTTCGGAATTGGAGAACCCATCCATTTTGTGCGTCGCCACTGACTGCATCGACTCAGGTAGCTTTTGCACCATGAGACGAAGTTCGTCGATGAGCATCACTTCGAGATCTGGCGTCGGATTGGGGTCGGCAACCTGGGCAATGCCGTCCCCCGCTCTCCCGTCCCCCGCTTTCCCTTCCCATTGCATCAGTGCCGATTCGCCAAGCGACTTTCTCTTCTGCCTCGAGTTGTGCCGAAGCCAGTCGATTGCTTTGCGATGGGTCATCCAAGAGAGTAACCGCCAAAGGTCATCGCTACCCCTCAAGTCTGGAAATCGATTTTCCGCGGCACCTGCAAAAAAACTGTTCAGGACGCTTAATGCAACATCTTCCTCGTCCCCTTCGGCCATCCTCGCCCTGGCCAAGCGTTTGCGTGCCAATGCCACCAACTGCGGAAAAAACTGCTCCCAAAGCTCGGTTTGTGCCTCAGCATTCCCGGCTCGAACAAGTTCCATCCACAGGCTCGCAGTACTCGATTCCGGCGGATGATTATCTTGCGGTTCCATTTTTTCATTCGCACCAAGTATTGTACTTTTCTATTGGAGACTTCTCGCTTGATCAGCACTACTCAAACCACTTGGCTCAATGAATCCCGGAATCCCGCAGGTTTAGCCTGCGGAAGTTTCGGTTTTTGACTACCATTGCAGCGTCTTCTTCTTCTTCGGTAGATGCTCCTCGACAGCACGAATTCATGTCGACGGAGCAATTGAACTACGGTTTGCATCTCGCAACGCAGCAATCATATCTCGCGTCGCATTTTCTACAGCCAACTGCCAAGTGCTTGCATTTTTGTACTTGGCATTCTCGTAGGCAAAGATAATGCCACGGGAACTGTTGATGATTGCACCCAATCCCTGGTCATCCATGCCATGTACGACATCCGACGCGGATCCCCCTTGTGCACCGTACCCCGGAATCAGTATCCAAGCGTTTGGCATGCGCTTCCGCATGGCCAGCAACTGCGCAGGGTAAGTAGCTCCGACCACGGCCCCCACACAACCATACCCGCGTGGACCAGATGCCGTCAGGAGAGCTTGTTCCTGTACAAAGTCCGCTACCCGATCCGATATCGTGCGTGAGTCGATGGAAAGATCCTGCAAAAAACCACTCCCTGGGTTGGATGTCTTGACTAAAACAAAGATACCAGCCCCAACTGCCGTAGATTGATCGATAAACGGCTGCATCGTATCGGAGCCAAGATATGGGCTTACGGTCAGAGCGTCGGTCCCCCAAGCGCTTTGCCCGTTGGTCCCTAAGTAGGCTTTGGCATAGGCCGTTGCGGTGGAGCCAATATCGTTGCGTTTTGCGTCCATGACGACGATTAACCCTTTGCTCGACGCGTAGTTGCATACGCGTCCAAGCGCCAGTACTCCGTACGGCCCCAGTTCCTCGAAGAACGCACTTTGTGGCTTCACTACCGGGACCAGAGAGTGAGTTGCGTCGATCACTTCGCAGCAGAATTTTTCATAGGCACTTGCCTGAACGTCAAGCGAAGTAGACCGATCGACTCGAATTCCGATGGGAAGCTGTTCCAGTCTTGGATCGAGTCCAACACAAACCGGATTCCCCTTGATCTGTACAGCCTTTGCCAGGCGATCACCGAAAGCGTGTTGGTGCATGTGGAAGAGCTTATTTCTTAGTGGTCGTGGGTTTGGTTTTCGGCAGCTTGTCTACTTTGGAATTGGATTCCGGCTCGGGGAGTGGTTTTGCAACCAAAAGTCTAAGGATGTTCTCAGGAACTTTTGCTGACAAGTGTTTAGGTTCGTCCTTGTTTTCCTTGGATGCCTCCAATTCCGAAGCGCCAAAAGGTTGCTCATCACTCAATGTCAAAACGAGCCGAACCGGCGTATTCTTGGGCGGAATGCGTTCGGTAAAGGCCTCAAAAATCAGGTTGGCGTTGGATTGTTCGCTTTTTACGGCGACATCCATCGTGGAGGTTGTGAAATTGGAAACGGATATCAACTCGCCACTGTCCCCTAAATAGTGTTCTTTGCCTTCTTCGTCTTTGTAGATCTTGCTGCCAGCGAACACCCAATCCCAGACCATTGGTTTCTTCGTTCCGGATTTGCGAATCCAGTTTTGCGCAAGGGTTCCCTTGGTTTTCCCGTCGGGATCCGGCCAAAGAACGTAAACTCGAATGGTCGTCCCGTGCGCGGGTTTGAATGGTTCGAAGGTCGCCGTGCTCCCTGGCTGTGCGCTGATTGCCAGCAAGCCCGCGTGAACGAGTTGAGCTCGTGAGAAAACAGCCACAATGGCTTCGTGATCTTTCGTACCAGCCGGACAAGCGAACAGCTCTAAAGGAACCTCGCGTTGCGCAATATATCCATCTAAAATCACAACTTGCTCGTCACGATTGATCCAAATTCGATTCTCGCGATGCAGTGATTTGCAGTCTTTTGGTTCCTCGAATCGATCCGCAACCAGCTTTAGTAAGTCGGCTTGACTCTTCCACTCGTCCTCCTCGCAACACGAAGACGGACGCTCGCAATAAAACGCAATAAAGAGCACCGCAACTACGAATCTGCTGGAGTGGCGGCCCCTTAGGGAAATCTTGGACATGTGTCTTCAAGTCCTATGCTGGTATCAACGATTGAGAGACTTTTTTTGAACGTACTCGGCTACCAAAAGTCCATAGTTAAAATTCGAATTTTTTTTATTCCAAAACTGTTCCCAAGAAACAGGCCTTGAACGCTTGCATCTTAAAATTCTGGAACAACAATTGGCGTTCTATCGCGGAAGGCGCATTGCGCGTGCATCGTGGCTTTCCCGTTTAGCAATCTTATCATTATTCGCTAACGTCGACGAGTGACCTATGGACTGGGTAAAGCCCAAGCATCGCGCCAGGCAATTGAAACAATCTGATACTTCCGATGCGGAAGTGTCGGCGAGTGTTTGGCTCAAGCAACTGTGTGAAGAAAACGTTGCAATATTACAGGCCTCGCTCCCTGTCTGTGAACCGTTATCGAAAATCAAGCCGGCTAAAGTAGGGGGCGCCGAATACCTTCGGGCCACCATGTGGGGTACCGGTGTCTGGGAAGTCGAAAATAGTAGCCGCCAGGAATATCTCAATGACCTGGTCGAGTTGTTCGGCGGATTCGCCCCGGTTGCCACTTCGAAAAAAATACCTCGATCGAAGGATGGTGGCAAATCGAAACCTTCCATTGAGATCGCTCGCGAAGCCAATGCTTTGCAAATTGCTAGTGCGACAAAGATTGGAAAGTGGATTTCACAGCAATTGCCAAAGGCGAGTTACGATCCCTACGTAGCCTTGACCTGCGCAGGTTGGATTCATGCCCTGCCTGAAGCTGGCCGCAGCATTTCACCCGCCCTTTGGCTGGAAGTGCTGCAGTGCGCCTTAACGCAAGTCGATCGTGCATGGGAAAGCGGACCGTCCGATGGCTTGTTCCCTTGGATAGTATGGGCATGCGAAGTCCCGTTAGCACTTGCAAAACAACTTTCGCATCTTGGTGGAAAAGATCGCATCGTAAGTGAAACCCTTAACCGGATCGCCTTACTGCTTGAGGAATCGTCCGACAATCCTCAAAGCTTTCTGGCGCGAGGCGGACAAGATCTTCGAGCGTTACTTGCTTGCATCATGCGATGCAGATGGTCTGCGGACGAGGTGGGCGCTCGAAAATGGTATCCGCCCCAGCGCAAAGCTCTCTCCAAATTGGCGATCGCTGGACTTGCATTGAGCGATGCGGAGGGGCGGCAGTTGCTCTTTGACCGAGATGACACGAGCCTCGACGAAGATTTCTGGTGCAACCTAAATCAACTTGCTGGAAAAAACAAAAAACTTCAATTGGCAACAGCCTGCGCCCTTCCGGACAGTATCGGCAAGGCATTAGGAGAAAAGCCGTCCAAGCTTCGCAAAGATGTGACGATTGACGTTTCGATGCCCAGCCATAGTCACTATTGGGAAAAGAACTCGATTGCGACCATGCGGCGTTCGTGGCGAGATCGCGGCTGTCGAGTCGCCGTGGACTTCTCCGCCGATGTGATTTGGCTGGATGTGATCGGCAACGACGGGCAACGCATCATGAGTGGCGATTGGGATGTCGAGATTTTTCAAAATCAAAAACCGCTTCAAACAGACGTGTCTTGGCAAGAGGTCTGCTGGTTTACCGACGACGATGTGGACTATCTCGAACTTGAGTGCGAAGTCGAGAATGTTTGCAAAATCCAGCGACAGGTGATGTTGATGAGAGACGAAGGAGTCGTGTATTTCGCCGACGCCCTCATCGCGCAAGCACCGGATCAATGGTCTGTGAAATCAACATGGACGCTTTCGAATGATATAGAACTTCGTTCCGAGCCCAAGACGACCGAGGGGAAATTGGTGCGCGCGGGAAACGAAAACCAAACAACAGCGCTGCTCTTGCCAGTTGCCATGCCGGAGTGGCGAAGGTCACCCAACCACAGTCGGATGGAATGCACTGGACAGACACTCTCCTTGCAATGCGACACTACTGCCAAAAACCTTTATAATCCTCTGGTAATGTCGCTGCGCGGGATCGAGTCCACGCCCGCTTACACATGGCGTCAACTGACGATTGCGGAAGAATTGCAAAACCAACCGCGATACATCGCAGAGGCTTACCGCGTTCAAGTGAATCGCGATCAGTGGGTGTTTTATCGCTCGCTCACCCCCTGCGCAAGACGAACCGTGATGGGGTTGCATCTCAATACCGAATTCTACGCCGGACGATTCTCGCGTGAAGACGGACTATTTGAACCCGTCGTTGAAGTGAATCCAGAGTAGTGTGGCACGCCCTTTAAGCAACTTCTGGTAGCCTCGCTCACGCGTCGGGTTACCAAAATCGCAGCCTCTTAGCGTGCCATCCAATTTACAAGTTGATTTCAAACTGCCCCTCGCCCTATAGCCAATCTACTGGGATCTTTCCAATAAACCATGGCGCTTTGGCTGGATTGTCCAACGTAGTAGCAACCTCCCAATAAAGGACTAGGAAAAAAGAAATGGCTCCCACTGCGCACATACCTGCCCATTGGTTCTTATATTCGATCAGCATCGTTCCGCCGATGATAATCACCGACATAGCCCCTAGCAGAAGGTGGATCGTACCCGGGATACGGTCATGAGCACTCTCCTGAAAGGTACCTTTGTCTAACATTCGAACACAATGTTGAATCGTTTTGAACTCTTCCCAAACTTTGCTTAACACCATTGCCGCGAGGATCGAATGGAACATGGCGCAAATGGGAATCGCCATGTTGGTGAGCGCAGTTTCATCCTCCTTTCCGAGATTGATCCCATTGGGAAAGAAAAACACCCGCCAAATTCCGCTTAAAACCATACTGGTCAACAGGGGGCGGAACAGAATGATAAGATGGCGACAAAAGTTCAGGAATTTTTCGGCTGATTGATTCAAGTTGAACACCTTTGCGAGATAGCAACAGGTGCCTACCCACACGTAGCCAAGTTTTTGACTTTATCCGATGGACCGCGACTCGATCGACGCACTCTAAAATAACATTGTACTAAGTTCGTCGGTCGATGCAAAAGTGAAAAAGAAATTGCAGAGTGGCATTCAGAATATTCATGCACCGAAATACCATTCCTATGCGGGGCAGGTATAGTGGAGCTTGATTCCAACGCCTACCCAGCCTTCCTCTATGCACGACATCACCCAAATCCTAAGTCAAATCGAATCTGGCGATCCGACAGCTGCCGAGAAACTGCTGCCGCTGGTCTATGACGAGTTGCGGAAGCTGGCTGCGGCTCGTATGGCCAATGAGAACCCAGGGCAGACGCTGCAGGCGACGGCGCTGGTCCATGATGCTTATGTTCGGCTAGTGGATGTTGAGAACGTACAGCATTGGAACAGTCGCGGACATTTCTTTGGCGCGGCTGCGGAAGCGATGAGACGGATCCTGGTCGAGTATGCGCTTCGAAAAAGTGGCCCGAAACGTGGCGGTGACCGTGTACGTGTCGAATTCGATTCAAGCTGTGACATCGCGATTTCCAAATCGGATGAAATCCTAGCCGTACATGAGGCATTGGCGGACTTGGCCCAGGAAGTCCCGGCTGCGGCCGAATTGGTGAAGCTGCGTTATTTTGCAGGCATGACTCATCAAGAAGCTGCCGATTGCCTTGGTATCTCGCGTTCCACCGCAGATCGCCATTGGGCCTATGCAAAGGCCGCCCTCTTTTGTGCGATAACAGATCGCTAGCTACGGCCAAAGGCTTCATCTTTACTCACAACTTTGTGCTTGCTCCCCTCGCCCTTTTTTAGGGGAGAGGGGCTGGTGGTGAGGGGTTTTGCACTGTGTTTTTCAAAGCACGAACCCAGATTGGCAAGCCCATGGCCTACGACTTACATCCCGACGCTTGCGAGATCTGTCTAATTGCATCAACAAACGACATACATGGATAAAAAAATTCTTGAAATTCTTCCCGGCAGATGAAGCAAAACGCAACGCATTTCCCGCACTGTCTTGTAGAACCCTTTAGCAAACACAATGACATGTCCCAAAAACGCGAACCAATCGACGACATCTTCTTCCGAGCGCTCCAGTGCGCGTCGGCCAGCCAACGCGCAACCTATCTCGAAAGCGCCTGTGGGGGAGACAGCCGCTTAAGCCAACGCATCGAACAGTTGGTGCAAGCCTATCCAGAAGCCGAAGAGTTTCTAGAAACACCTGCCGCCACTGACATCACGGCACTGGACGAACTGTTCCACGAATGCCCCGGTTCGCAGATCGGCCCTTATACGCTCGTT
>JAYTVM010000349.1:0-4502 GCA_043743995.1 Pirellula sp.
GTCTCCTCCGTCAACGACTCGGCGATTGCCGTAGCCGATGTCGCCTCGGCCACCGAAGCCAGCGGCTATGCCAATGGAACAGCCGGTACCAATCCCACCGGCAACGTCATGGCCAACGATACCGATGTCGATATCGGCGACACGATGGCCGTCAGTGGAGTTGCGTCCGGGGTGGTCGCGTCCGCCTTGGGAAATGTCGCCAGTTCCGTCACTGGAACTTATGGCTCGATCAATATTGCCAGCAACGGGGTTTACAGCTATTCGGTCGATAACAACAATGCCATCGTTCAAGCCTTGCGGCTGACCGGCGAGACCGTGACCGACACCTTTACGTATACGATCACCGATGGTGGCGGCGCCACCTCGTCGACTCAGATTGTGGTCACTATCCATGGCGCCAACGACGGGCCAACGGCCATAGCCGATACAACGACCGCGATCGAAGCAGGCGGATTGGCCAATGGTTCGGCTGGTACCAATCCAACCGGCAATGTGCTCACCAATGACCTCGATGTCGATAGCGGCGACACCAAAACCGTAACGGCGGTGAGCGCGGGCGTAACGGGTTCGCCAGCCGGTGCGGTCGGCACCGGTATCGTTGGTACTTACGGTACGATCAGCATCGCCTCCGATGGCTCGTACACCTACACCGTTGACAATAGCAATGCGTCAGTCCAAGCCTTGCGAACAACGGCCGACACGCTGTCGGATACTTTTTCCTATACGATGGTGGATGCGGCTGGACTTAGTTCGACAACTCAAATCGTGGTCACCATCCAAGGGCAAAACGATACGCCAACGGCGGTCAACGATTCGCAAGTGGCCGTCGAGGCGGGTGGCGTTTCCAATGGATCAGCCGGTAGCAATGCTACTGGCAACGTACTGACCAATGACACGGATATTGACTCGGGCGATACCAAGACAGTCAGCGGAGTCGTAGCTGGCGCGGCTGCCTCCGCCAGCGGACTAGTCGGAACCAGCGTGACTGGGACTTATGGATCGGTTTCGATCGCTTCCAACGGTTCTTACACGTACACTGTTGACAATACCAACGCAGCCGTTCAGGCCCTGCGGACTTCAACCCAAACGCTGAGCGAGATTTTTACTTACTCAATGCAAGATACAGCCGGAGCCGAGGCTACCGCGACGTTGACGATAACCATCCAAGGAAGCAACGATGCTCCGGTAGCGGTAACGAACACGGCCGATGCGTTAGAAGCGGGCGGCATCAGCAACAGCATTGCAGGCACCGACCCGACAGGCAACGTCCTTACCAACGACACCGATGTCGACGCTGGCGATACCAAGACCGTGATCGGCGTCGCCGCCGGAACCCCTGGATCAGCCTCAGGTTCGGTTGGATCAACCGTCGCCGGAACGTATGGCGCATTGGTAATCAACGCCAATGGCACCTACACGTATACGTTGGACAATGGCAATGCGACCGTCGAAGCCCTCAACGCCAGCAGTCCAACCCTTACCGATACGTTTACGTACACAATGACCGATACGGCCGGTCTGACATCGACGACAACGCTGGTTGTTACCATTCATGGTGCGGATGATTTGCCTATCGCGGTTGCGGACATGGCGACGGCTGTCGAAGCGGGCGGCGTCGCCAACGGAACCGCAGGTACCAATCCAACGGGCAATGTGCTAACGAATGACGTTGCACCCAATGGCGAGACGGTAATAGGAGTTCAAGCTGGGGTAGTCGGATCGGCCACCGGATCCGTTGGATCCTCGGTGACTGGCTCGTTCGGTTCGATCTTGCTCAATTCGGATGGCAGTTACACTTATACCGTTGACAACAGCAATGCCACTGTGCAAGCACTTCGGGTCAGCGGAGATCATGCGACGGACATCTTTACTTACACCATGCAGGATGGCCTGGGTTACCAATCGACGACGCAGGTGACGATCACCATCAATGGTGCCAACGACAATCCGATCACGATTACCGAAAATCGGATCGCGGTTGAAGCCGGTGGCGTCTCCAATGGCACCGCGGGAAGCAATGCGACTGGCAACGTGCTGTCCAATGATACCGATGTCGATGCAGGCGACACCAAAGCGGTGATCGGAGTCGCAGCGGGCACTCAAGCCTCGGCGTCTGGTTCGGTAGGCGCTTCGATTACAGGCAGTTACGGATCGATTGTTATCGCAACCGATGGTTCGTTGACTTACATGGTGGACAACAATTCTGCGGCCGTACAAGCCTTGCGTACAAGTGGCAACACGCTCACCGATGTCTTTACGTACACCATCGAGGATACAGCCGGGGCAACTTCCACCACGCAGGTGACCATCACGATTCAAGGGGCCAACGACACTCCGCTGGCTGTTGATGATAACGCTTCCGCGACCGAAGCCGGAGGAGTTGCTAATGGCGGTGTGGGTGTCAACCCAACCGGCAATGTGCTCACCAACGATACCGATGTGGACACTGGCGATACCAAGACAGTCACCGGTGTTCAAGCTGGTTCGCAGACATCGACCTCCGGCAACGTCGCAAGTGTGGTAAATGGCAGTTATGGCTCCGTTACCATCCTTGCAGATGGTAGCTATAGCTATACCGTTGACAACAGCAATGCCACCGTGCAAGCGCTTCGCAACTCGGGCCAGACGTTGATTGAGGTATTCTCGTACACTGTGCGAGACACCGCCGGAGCGAACTCGACCGCCCAGATCACGATAACGATACATGGTGCCAACGATACACCCACGACAGTCGCAGACACAGCCAGTGCCACCGAAGCGGGCGGAATCGCCAATGCCACGACCGGTTCCAATCCAAGCGGGAGCGTGCTTACCAACGATGGCGACATGGACGTTGGAGACACGCTGGTTGTTAGCGGAGTGGCTGCAGGAGTCACCGCCTCGGCTGCCGGCAATACGGGTTCGAGCGTAGCGGGTGCCTACGGCTCGATCAATATCGCCAGCGATGGTTCTTTTACTTATACGGTGGACAATAGCGACGCGTCGGTTCAATCGCTACGGCTCTTTTCGGATACGTTGACCGATACGTTTACCTACACGGCTCAGGATTCGGCGGGGGCAACATCCACGACGCAGATCGTGATAACGATCCACGGACAGAACGACGCGCCCGTTGCGTACGCGGACAATGTCAATGCCGACGAAGCGAGTGGTTACGCCAACGGGACATCGGGCGTCAACCCAACTGGCAATGTTCTCACCAATGACATCGATCCGGACACTGGCGACACCAAAACGGTTAGCGGCGTTGCCGCCGGAGTTCAAGGCTCCGCGTCGGGCTCCGTCGGATCCTCCGTTACGGGTAGCTTTGGAGCCATTTCCATCGCGGCAGATGGTAGCTATACCTACACTGTCGACAACAGCAACGCCTCGGTTCAAGCACTGCGACTATCGACCAATACCATCACCGACGTCTTTACCTACACGGTCCAAGATGCGGCTGGACTAGCCTCCACAACGCAGATTACGGTTACCATTCGTGGTGCCAACGACGCACCGGTGAGCGTCTTCGACACGGCCACGGCCACCGAAGCGGGCGGAATTACCAATGGAACGGCAGGTACAAATCCAACCGGCAATGTGCTCACCAACGATACCGACGTTGACTCGGGCGAAACCAAAACGGTCGATGGCGTCGCAGCTGGAACCGTCGGAAGTGCCACTGGCAGCGTGGGCTCCAGCGTAACGGGAACCTACGGTTCGATATCGATTGCAGCCAATGGTGCCTACAACTACACCGTCGACAACAGCAACGCGACTGTCCAGGCTCTGAGGACAACAGCCAACACGATCACCGATGTCTTTACTTATACAATGCTTGACACGGCTGGACTGGCCTCCACCACCCAAATTACCGTCACCATCCAAGGTGCCAACGATACACCGTATGATCTGACTGCAGTTGGCTTGACGATCAATGAAAATTTGAGTGACGGTAGTTCGGTGGGAACGATCTCAACGAGCGATTTCGATGTAGGCGATTCATTTAGTTACTCGCTTCTCGATTCGGCAAGTGGTCGCTTTGCGATTGATGCCGTGACTGGCACAATTACGGTAGCCGATGCAAGTCAACTCAATTACGAAGCCACGACATCGCATGCAGTGACAGTTCGAATCACCGACGCAGCTGGTGCAACGTTGGATAAGATATTCACGGTCAGCCTACTGGACGTCGATGAATTCGATACATCGCCGATAAGTGACTCCAACAACGCGTTGAATTTGGTTGCCGAAAACGCAGCCAATGGAACGGTAGTTGGCTTAACCGCTTTCGCGTCCGACGCCGACGCAACGACCAATACGATCACTTATAGCCTTGATGATAACGCAGGCGGTCGATTCACGATCAACGCTTCGACGGGCGTGGTGACCGTCCTCGACGGCAGTTTACTCAACTACGAAGCAGCCATTTCCCATAGCATTACCATTCGAGCGACTTCCGCTGATACGTCCTCTTCGACCCAGAGCTTTACGATCAATCTCACCGATGTCAACGAATCGGC
>JAYTVM010000350.1:0-59941 GCA_043743995.1 Pirellula sp.
GCGCTAGCCGCCGGTTTTTCGCACGACACCGGCGGCTAGCGCCATGCCGCTCACATCGCCGCCACGCCTTCGGCGAATGTTTACCGATAAGGATTTGATTGTCCCAAAAAGAATTTGTTCTCCATTTCCCAATGTCCCAACCGATACGGTCACTTTCCAGTCTAATAATTGAGCCATCGATATCTTGGCAAGCCCGAGAGCGTCTTTTGCTAGCGCCCTTTGCCATGTTCTCTTCACAGTCTGTTGGGCGCGAGCATCCTGAGCCGCAGCACAACTATCGAGGTCCGTTCCAACGCGATCGTGATCGCATCTTGCACAGTTCTGCTTTTCGACGATTGAGTGGAAAGATGCAGGTTTTTACCGGCGACATGGGGGATTACCATCGAACGCGTTTGACCCATACGCACGAAGTTGCTTCGTTGGCACGTACAATCGGTCGGACATTGAGGCTCAATGAGGACCTGATCGAGGCAATGGCCCTTTTGCATGATATCGGGCACCCGCCCTTTGGGCATTGCGGAGAAGATGCGCTGCAAGCTTGTGTTAAAGATTTCGGCGGTTTTTCGCACAATGCATTTGCAATCGAGTTGGCCACTCGAATTGAGCAACGTTACACTTCCTATCCAGGTTTGAATCTGACTCAAGAAGTTCTGTCGGGCCAACAATTTCGGTCGCACAAAGATTCAGGGATGGTGCCGATACTAGAAATCCAGGTCGTCGATGCCGCAGATAGCATTGCCTACGATGCGCACGACCTGGACGACGCTTTGAAATTAGGATTGCTAAATTGGCAACAGCTCGCCGGTCTTGGTTTGGTGCAGCGGGCTCGCAAAGTTGTTCCGTTGGATCAAAGCAGCTCGCAAAATCGCCGGCAGATGTTGGTGCATACGCTCATCGATATTCAGATGGATAATTTCTTGCAGTATTCGATGGGCTTGCTTTCGGAGGCCAGCCAGCTGGATAGCAAATCGGTTCAAGAAGTCGGGATTCAATTGCAAATGTCGCCTGAAATGCAATCCGACAAAGAGGAATTGGAATCCTTTTTGTTTGAACATGTCTATCGGCATCCGAAGCTGGTCGAAGTGCGTCAACGAGCAGCCACTCGATTGAATCAGCTCTATCGACTCCTAAAATCGTATCCGCAGCGACTACCAGAACGCTTCCAGAGATGGGCTTCGGAGTTGGGGATTGAGCACACGGTTGCAGTCTATTTGGCAGGGATGACGGATCGGTTTTGCGACGATCAGTACACTTCTCTCGTCGAGTTGGGCCGTGACTCTGCTCAGGATTGGAGCTAAGGCGAGGGACAGACTGAAAGGTAGAAGGCCATTGGGTGTCACGCCCAGAGGCTGCGATTTTATTGTACCCATCACGCTCCGCGTGATGTCCGCAGTTCAAAAACCTCTGGTTTTTGAGGCGACGTCACACGGAGTGTGATGGGTACTTTCTTCGGAGCCGCTCGCCTAAAAAGACAAGTTCAACGGATTTTGCCGACCAAACTAAAAAAACACCAATAAATAGCCTTGCTACTCGAACACTTTGGATCATGCACAATAAAATCACATTAATCGCCCTGCTACTTGTTTCGGCCTTTTCCCCGCGTATTGCCTGGGCACAACGTCCGACGGCTCCCAAACTGTTTTCGGACAAGACGCTGATTTACGCTCGAGTGGATGACACCCGCGAGTTAAAGGCAAAAATGGCACAGACTTCGGGTGGAAGGCTTTCCGAAGACCCGCAACTTAAGCCCATTATCGGGTCCTTTTACTCCACGTTTTCCACCTTGGTCCAGGGGATGCAAGATGTGGTGGGCGTTAGTTTGGACGAATTGTTGTCGATTCCGAACGGCGAACTAGCCATTGGCCTTGTTCCCACCAAGGCTTCACCGGTCTTTTGTGCCTTGCTAGAAGCTGGCGATGAATTGCCGGCCGTTGAACTGATGATTGGCCGACTAGAGAGCCGAATTTCATCGGGTGGTGGCGTCAAAAGTACCAAAGAAATTGGCAAGATATCAGTCACCCAGATCCGCAATGGAACACAGGAAGATCGGCAGTTAGGTTTCTTTCTCAATTCGGGTGTACTCGTCGTCTGCAACAACGCCGAATACGCAGAGACTCTCGCTCAAATATGGCAAGGCAGCGGCATCGATCACAAGTCGCTTGCAGACAACAGAGATTTCACGACCATTCTGAGCCGCTGTGTCGGCACGGCAGGTGAACGGCCCCAGATGTCGTTCTATGCGAACCCGATTGCACTCTATCGCGAGCTTTCAAAGCAGAATGTGTCCAGCATACTCGTGTTGGCGACTTTAAAATCGTTGGGAATCGACGGGATTAAGGGTATTGGTGGGAGCATGATTCTTGCTCCGAACGATTTTGATTCCATCGTTCACTCGCATTTGCTATTGGACACGAATCGTCGCGGAGCGTTGCGAGCTGTGCGTCCAAAGAGCGGTTCGACAGAGCCAGAACTCTGGGTAAACGACAAAGTCGCCAGCTACAATACGATGAACTGGGACTTTGCAAAAACCATTAAGGCTGTTTCTGAGATCGTCGATTCTTTTGGTGGTGAAAACACCTTTGAAAATAACGTGATCACGCGAGGGAGCCGCCAACTGGGGATTGATGTGCAAAAAGATTTCCTGGATCTTTTGAATGATCGATTGACGTTGGCTCAGGTCATTCTGCCAACGAGACGTATAAATAGCCAAAGCAATTTATTCGGCATTCATATCAAGGATACGCAGCGAGTCAAAACGGATGTTTTGCCAAAGCTATTCAGCAAACTCAAATCCAGTAGCGAGCGTTGGGGCTCCAAGATCATAGGCGACTCAACAGTTTATTATCTTGACATCAAAAACGACAACCCGAACATTCGCGTTCAGCAGCCATGCTTTGCTATTGTTGGTGATGACTTGTTAGCGAGTGATTCGATCGATTCAATCGAGCAAGCAATTCGAACACTCTCAAGCGGCGACGACCTTCTGAGCGATGCGATTGAGTACAAGCTAGTCCGAGATCGAATCAAAGCACAGCTTAGGGACAAAGAAACGTCTATCATGGCTTACCAGCGTCCGGAGGAGTCGTTACGACTGTTCTATGACTTGGCAAACGATTCTGAAAACATTAACCGACTAGAAGCGGTAGCAGCGAACAATCCATTTTTGTCGGCCCTTGTGACAGCACTCAAGAGCAGAAGTCTACCTTCTTTTGAGGTAATTGCAAAATACCTTGCACCATCCGGTGGATTCGTCGTTGAGGAAGAAGACGGATTGCACTACACCGCATTCAGCATGCGACGAGATTAAGTTGCGGCTGCAATTATGTGAGCACTAGTGCAAGAAACCGGAAGTTCATTCCGGTTTCTTGGATTAAGCCTGAGGCGCTAGCCGAGCCACGCCGCAGGAAATCGGCTAGCGCCTCAGGCTCAATTGGCTTCAATCTAGTGGAAGGAACTTAAGAGTTTTGGCACTAGTTCGAAAATTCCAGGGCCAACCTTCTGGGCTCTATTTGAAATCGATTTGGTTTCACCAAGCTGCTCGGCTACGATTGGAACTATAATCGAGGATATGAAATCCATGGCCTTGGAATCGAATTGAAAGGGACTTGGTTTTCCTTTTCGCAAAACGCCTTTGAAATCAAGGTGAAACTATGACTCATATATTAGTGGTTGACGATTCTCCGACCGAGAGACTGCGAGTGGGGCGTCTCATCGAAAGAGGAGTGGGGTCGGTTTCTATCTCCTACGCTGAGAACGGCAAAGCTGCTTATGATTCGCTTCAACTGGTTCTTCCCGATTTGATTGTGACCGATTTGCGCATGCCCGAAATGGATGGCCTTGGCCTAGTCGAGCGAGTGACTGCCGATGGATTTGGTGTTCCGGTCATTTTGATGACGAGTTTTGGAAATGAGGAAATTGCACTTCAAGCTCTAAATGCCGGGGCCGCAAGCTACGTTCCAAAAGCCGTCCTCGATAAACACTTGATCTACACACTGGAAAACGTAATTGCACTGTCGCAAGGCAAGAAGAATCGACAGCGAGTACTCCAGGCGTTGACGCATGTTCACTTGCAGTTCGTTCTTGACAACGACATTACCTATGTACCTCCGCTGATTAGCTACCTACAAGAGCAGATGGCAATAATGCGACTGTTCGACGAATCCCAGTTGCTTCGCGTCGGCATCGCTCTGTGCGAGGCGCTTACCAACGCGATCCATCACGGCAACCTGGAACTGGATTCGGAATGGAGGCAGAACGACGAAGCAGAATATTTTCGAATTGCCGAGGAACGTCGACTGTCCAAGCCGTATTCTGATCGCAAGGTTCGAATGGTTGCGGCGTTGTCCGATCAAGAAGTGCGATTTGTTATTGATGACGAAGGGCCAGGTTTTATAGTGGACCAAATTCGAGATCCTACCGATGAGATCAATATGGAGAGAATGGGAGGACGCGGATTGCTTTTGATTCGAAGTTTCATGGATCAAGTGACCCACAATTCAACAGGAAACTCCATTGAATTGACCAGAAATGTCGTGCCTCTTGATTGACACTGTGGCATTGGCGATCGTTTTTGTATAAGGCAATTAACGGATGGACAGCATTTTCGATTTGGCTGGAGCATTGGAACGGGTCGAAGGCGATCGCGAGTTTCTTTGTGAGCTGGCCAAGGTCTACTTGGACGAAGTGTCTAAGCTCATGATTGCGATTGCAGCCGACTTAGAACAGAACGATATCATCACCGCGGCCAGAAGAGCACATACCATTAAAGGTGCATCGTCGAACTTTTGCGATCAAGCAGTTTATGATGCAGCTTGGGATTTCGAACAATTGCTGTCGTCTAGCGATTCAGAGCAAGTCGCGGCAGCTTACTTTAAACTTCGGCATGAAACAGATCGTCTGAATCAAGCATTGCGACGAGAGTTTGCAATTTAGTTCAATTAGGCGAGCGGCAGGGAGAAAGATACCGAATGAAAGGAAGGTAGGATGGGACCATTTGTCCCGTCCAAGCAAAGGATCGGGACATTGGTCCCAATCTACTTTTGGTAGTTTCCAATCTTCCGCTCGCCTTAATCCGCCCGGGCTTGTATAGTAAAGAGACGGTTGAGCCCAGTGATTTGAAATACCTCTCGCAATAAGTCCGAAAGATTGGTTATCACGATCTCGCCTTTAAATTTTTTTTTGAACCCAACTATTTTTCCCAACACGGATGAGCAAATCACGTTGACGTTTGAAAAGTCCAAAACGAGTTTGTCCGGAACGCTAGTCTGAAGCGATTGCTCGATGGTTTCCCATGGCTCATTGTCAATTCGAATTGCATTCATCTTGCTTTCCAGAAAAGTAGCGGTCAGGGTCTTTTCTGACTGCTGAATGCTTACTACGGTACTATCATTCATGTTTCCACCGATTTCCTGGTCCATTTTTCCTCTAGCTACAACATAATCGAAGCGGCATTTTACCAGAATCCGATGGACGATACCAACTGCGAGCAAAAAACGCAGTCGTTGTCCTTGACAAGAATCTATAATTTCACGGGTAGACGGCGAGAAAAGTCCTCCCAACATTGTGATTTTGCGATAACCAAAACTCTGGGTTTATGTCATAATTGAATGTATATTAGTAAATCCTTTGATGATTAGTCTACCTTTCCAAATTTCAACGAACGTATTTATGACTCTCAATTACCGCAAATTCCAGGCGTCGCTCGTTTCAACAATTGCTGTTTGGACGCTATTGGTTTCCGTTTCCCACCGATCAGCAGCCGATACCGTCGCATCTGAATCATCCAACTCGCCCGCGATCGGTTCCAAGTTTGGTGGGTTTTCGTTGACCGACTACCAAGGTAAAGAGTGGAAACGGGACGAATTTCAATCCAAGAAAGCAATCGTTTTCGCGTTTGTTGGAACTCAATGTCCCCTTGCCAAGCTCTATTCAGCCAAACTCGTTGAGTTAGAACGAAAGTATCGCGATCGCGGAGCCGCATTTGTCGCCATAGACTCCAATGTACAAGATAGCTTGGCCGAAATGGCCGCACATGCTCGCAAATTTGGAATTGAATTTGCCTTTCTAAAGGATCCTGCACAACAGCTTGCAGATAGAATGGGCGTCACGAGAACGCCCGAGGTTTGTGTTATAGACGCCGACAATGTGATCCGCTATCGAGGTCGGATCGATGATCAATATGGGATAGGGTACACAAAGGATGAAGCATCTCAAAAGGAGTTGGTTGCTGCGCTCGAATCTATTCTCAAGAACGAGGAAGTGGCGACAACGACGACGACTGCTTCAGGCTGCTTAATAGGTCGCGGTCCTCGCGACATTGATAAATCGGAATCGGTAGTCACATATGCCGAGCAAGTCAGCCGGATACTACAAGCGCGTTGCGTCAGCTGCCATCGACCCGGCGAAATTGGTCCTATGGACTTAGGCAATTACGACGACGCATCCGCATGGGCTGATATGATTGTCGAAGTTATCGACCAGGGGCGCATGCCACCGTGGCACGCCAGCGAATCCTATGGCTCGTTCGAGAATGACCGACGAATGCCCGCCGAAGAAATTGCTGTCGTCAAGAATTGGGCGAGAGCCGGAGCGACTCGAGGTGACGCAAGCAAAGAACCTGCCCCGATGAAGTTCGTATCGGGCTGGCAATTGCCTCGCGAGCCCGACTTGGTCATTCCAATGAGCGATAAGCCGTTTGAAGTCCCCGAACAAGGTGATGTCAGATATCAGTATTTCGTCGCGGACCCACATTTGACAAAAGACACATGGGTCAACGGAATGGAAATCGTTCCAGGCAACAGTTCTGTCGTGCACCATATTCTTGTTTTCCTTCGCGAGAAAGGAAGCAATCAACGCAACTTGGGTGCCGAGCGAGGTTTTCTTGTTGGCTACGTACCAGGTACGCGTGCTCAACCTATGCAGGAAGGAATGGCCAAACTAATTCCAGTCAATAGCGAGCTGGTTTTCCAAATCCATTACACGCCAAATGGAACCGCTCAATCCGATTTGAGCAAGGTCGGTTTCTTGATCGCTGACGCCAAAACCATCACACACGAAGTACAGACGACGAGCTCTGTTCAACCCAATTTCCGTATTCCTCCCGGCGAAGGAGACTACAAGACTTCTGCCATGCAGCCAGAGGATTTGCCTAACTGCGAATTACTATCGATGAGTCCGCATATGCACGTTCGAGGAAAGTCGTTTCGCTACACTGCAGTCTATCCAGACGGAAATCGTGAAATCTTGCTCGATGTGCCTGAGTACGACTTCAATTGGCAAACCGAATATCGATTGAAAGAGAAGAAGAAGATGCCAAGCGGAACACGCATGTTCTGTGAAGCGGCTTTCAACAATTCCTCAAGCAATCTCAATAATCCAGACCCAGACGCTTGGGTGCAGTGGGGAGACCAGACTTACGAAGAAATGATGATTGGTTATTTCCACATTTCGGTACCGATCGATCCAAGCATCGGTCGCGCTCCGGAGATCAAGAAGGTCCGACCAGCGCGTCCTACTCCAGCTCAAATCTTTGAAATGCTCGACATCGACAAGGATGGAAAGGTGCTTCGTGATGAAGTACCCAAGCAGCTGCAAGCGGTTTTCGACAGAATGGACAAGAACACCGACGGCGTTTTGGAAAAAACTGAGTTGCCACAATAAAGTTTTCGGGTTGCGATGCTCGGAACCATCAGGCGGAGTGTGATGAATACGTACTCATCACGCTCCGCGTGATGTCGGGAACCCTAATTTTTGACTATGACGAGACGCTAATGCGTTGCCAGCCTGTCAATGCTTGCAATCTGGCTGCCCGCCTTATGATCGACGCGGCTCGCTAACATCGCGGGAAGTTGCTTGTAAGCCGAGGCTTATCTATGACGAGGAATTGAAAAAGTTAAAATGAGAATTGAAAAATGTAAAATTTAGCGGTGGAAGTAAGACTACGGTTGATTGGGTTTTTGTTGATTACCTTTGGCCTTGGCAATTGATTTTCCGACGATGTTGCAGAGTTGTTGAACTTCATCGAGCAATGGAGTCATTCGCTCTTAGGGCAAGAGTTCAGCTTTAAAAATCAACTTGATCCATGACCGAGATTCAGGAAGTTCGTTTAATGCGATTCCCATATTTATGAATGAAATCACGCTTGCTTTCCGCCGCACAAGCCTCCGCGTGGGTGAGTACACGTCAACACCACATCCATCCCTTACATTTTGCATTTTCCAATTCTCATTTTAACTTTTCTAATAGCCTGTCGCACGCTTTAATAGCACTAGGCTAGCGATCACTTGTGATCGACGTCGAACTATCGCGTTGCTTCGAAACAGTGCGAATCAGTCAGAGGCCCTAGGAAAATCAATGATTGAGTACCCCCGGCTGGATTCGAACCAGCGACAGCGCGATTAGAAATCGCGTACTCTATCCAACTGAGTTACGAGGGCATTTGTTGGTGCAACATTGTAGCTTACCCTGTATTATCAAGCCAGCTATCTTTGGTTTTGGAATCGGCGACTTGGTTAGACTGTCAGTCGAGTTAAAAAGTCTCTGGGTAGATCACGAATTCAATTCGGCGGTTGTTGGCGCGATTTGCTGGACTCTGGTTGTCCGCTATCGGATAGTTGTCGCCGTGGGCCAGTGTAAAGAGCTGACTGATGGGCATCTGGTTGCGACGCGTAAAGTGCTCAAGCACCGCATTGCTTTGTGATGCGGCTAACTGGTGGTTGGTCGAAAAGGTTCCACCGTAGAGCGGCGAGTTATCGGTATGCCCCTCGATGGCAATTCTCTGTCTCGCATAGCTTCGCTTGAAGGTCTCCGAAATGCGATCGAGAATGCCTGAGGCCGATGGCGTTAACTGCGATGTCCCAGGCTGAAAAAGTTGGTCTGCCGGTACTCGCATGCGAATAACGCTGCCCTCATTTTCTACTGCATATCCAAGCTCTCGAAGTGGTTCGCTTCCAATTTTGTTGCTCGTGTTGGCGGTAAGTCTGGCACCACCTCGACGCTCTTGGAAAGATTGTTCAATTTGCGCTCGGTCCGCAAGGCCACGAACCTGCTGGCTCGATTGAACGGATGCGACGCGAGTCTGTTGCAATTGATTGTTGACATCTTGCAATTGCCTTTGCATCAGATCGGATCGCTCTTTGAACAATTGCATCTGCTGCTGCGACTGGGCCAATTGCGTAGTAAGCTGTCGATTGTTATCGTCCAGGAGTTTTGCACGCCGTTCTAGTTCAGCAAGTTGTGCAGGAAGTTGTGGACTTGCAATATTGGGAGCTGCATTGGGAAAAAGGAACCCCGATGGACTTGAAGTCAAATAAGGGTTGCTTCGATTGCATCCGTTACCCGCGACAACGAAGGCCAAGCCTATTGCTAGCCTTTTCCAAAATGTCCAGGCTAGCGCAATCGCCCGAAACTTGGTGTTCGATCGACGGGGTCGCAGTTTCAGAATAAAAGTGACGCAAACGTGCATTCGGTGGGTATTATCAAGTTGCCTGTAGCAAAGCAAGAGCGGACCGATTGACAGCATTCAGTCATGCAGCCAAACGCTGATACATTTTGATAACTCGTTCTCCGACAACGTGAGGAGCACACATCGATTCGACCCGCATAAAAGCTGACTCCCCAAACATTGAGATCGTCTCAGGATCGGCGTGCAGATTTTGAATTGCCGAGGCCAGACCTCGGAAATCTTCGCTCGGGAAAACAACCCCGTCGACGCCGTTCCTAACCAATTCCTTCATGCCACCAGCATTGCTCACGATTGGGCAAACGCTTTGGGCCATGGCTTCCAAAAGTGCTCGACAAAGCCCTTCCTTGCGCGAAGGCATCACAAACAAATCCATTCCCTTCATGATTTCCGCAGCGTTCTGTGTATAGCCAAGCATACGGATGCGGCCCTGTAGACGAGGGTCGTCAACAAGCGAGGCTACCTTTGGATCCTGCATGGGTCCTGCTATGACCGCAACTAAGTTGGGGATATGCGAACATTCGATCAAAGCTCGTAGCAGGATGTCGATTCCTTTAACTGGGCGAATGGTTGCAATCGTACCAACGACAAATGCATTCTCAGGAATTTGGTACTTCGCGAATAATAATTCCCTTCTTGAACTGGGCGTTGCCTTTTCGACGCAATTGTAGATGACTTCGCATTTGTTTTCCTTTACGCCACCTTGGACCAACGCGGCCTTGACTGCATGAGATTCGCAGGAGTGCATGCAGACCTTGGGCGAGAGGTAAGTGATCCAGTCTGCCGGGTCACGCCAGGAAGGAACCCTCGTTATCCCGTAAAAGGAAATGATTTTGGGCTGTTTCCGCATCCCTAAAGTCGCTAGAACGGTTTGAGAAAGAGCTCTTGGCAAGAAGGAATGAATGATATCTGGCTTGAAATCGCGAATGGTTCTTCTGAGAGTTGCGATTGCTGAGAAGTCTATTTTTCTGCGTGCTGAGAAAGATACAAATTGCTCGGAGCCGGCGTCTGGCATTAGCGGATTTGCCGAATCGGCGATCATCAGCTTCATTCCTCCCGAAGCGATTGCGCGACGTTGCAGTTCGCGGGCCAAGACTCCAGGGGCATTGACGGTTAGGACTCTCATTCGTAGTTCCATTGGAGTTTAGAGTATTCGACGTCTTCTTGGTAGCGATTGTGTTGACGTCATGTCAAGCGACCTTTTTGCGTTATCTGAAGAAAGTACCCGTTACACTCCGTGTGACGTTGCCTCAAAAACCTAAGGTTTTTGAACTGCTGACGTCACACGGAGTGTGACGGGTACTATAAAATCACAGCCGCTGAGCGTGCCACCCGGTGGCCTGGTAGATTTCAGTCTGCCGGTCGAGCTTCCCTTTATCTATTGCGTCTTTCGCTTTCGATTCCTACTGCTAATAACAAGACCACCAAAAGATGAACTTCAGGATTGCACGACGTCATTTTATCTTCACAGGGCTCTCGTACCTCGCCGCTGGAAGTTCGCGTATGCGTGGCCAAGAAAACGCTAGAACCGTTTTTCCCCCGACTCGAGTTATTACCAAAGGACCAGGCTTTCATTGGTTTGGCTACTACGACAAACTTCAATTCGATCCTACGAACCGATTTGTGCTCGGCAACAAAGTTCAGTTTGAGCATCGCTCACCGAAACCGGATGACGAAATCGAAGTTGGGATGGTTGATTTACATGAGAACGACAAGTGGATTCCGCTCGGCAAAAGCCTTGCTTGGAATTGGCAACAAGGCTGCATGCTTCAGTGGATTCCAGGATCGGACTCCAAAGTGATCTGGAATGATCGGCAACAGGATCGTTTTGTAAGCCATATTCTCGACGTCAAAACGGGTGAGAAAAATACGATTCCGTGCCCCATTTATGCGTTGAGTCCAAATGGCAAGGAGGCTGTATCGTGCGATTTCTCGCGAGTTGCGGATGTCAGGCCCGGTTACGGATATGCTGGAATTCCAGACCGTTTTGCAAACGACATGGCGCCCGAAGGCTCCGGCATCACGCATGTCAACTTGCAGACTGGCGAGGCGAAGCTCATTATCACGCATAGGTTGCTTGCTAGAACCGGCCCTGTCCCGAAGAATTCTCCGGATGTAAAGCACCATGCGTATCATTTACTATGCAGTCCGGACGGTCGGCGATTTATCTTGCTGCACCGATGGCTATTCCCATCGGGGGACCGATTGACCAGACTTATCACTGCGAATATGGATGGCTCAGACATGCGAATCGTGATTCCTAACGGATATGCATCGCATTTCATTTGGCGAGATTCCACCCACATTTTGTCGCAATCGAAAGAATGGTTGGGAAATGACCAATGGGGCAATTTTCTCTTTGAGGACAAGGACTCAGGTATCATCGAGGAAGTTGGCAAAGGCGTACTTGATTCGGCTGGCCACTTTACCTATTTGCACAACAATGAGTGGATTTTGAATGACACCTATCCCAAAGGCCTAGATCGACTGCAGACGCCGCATCTATATCACCTTGATTCGAAGCGTCGCATTGATCTTGGTCATTTTCCATCGCCGGCTGCGTACACCGGTGAATGGCGTGTGGACACGCATCCTCGACTGAGCCGAGACGAGAGAACGGTTTGTATTGACGCTTCGCAGGGAGACCAAGGCCGCCAGCTTACCCTGATTGATATTCAAGGTATGGTAAGTTAAACCGCTAAAAGTGACACTCTCGCTGATCGCCAATCTGCATCACTTTTGAATGCAATCGTTTCCGTTGGCTTTACGCCAGCGGGACGGCATCTGACAGCTACACAAATCGCCAAAACAAAGCCTCCGCAGAAATCCATCCGGCACGGCTTCGCCGTGCAAAGAATTGGCTCGTCTGATTGCCGATCGGAATTCCATGTCGACGTTCAAAGGGCGTAAACAGGTCTTCGCTAGCAAAATACCATTCGACCGGTTCCTGAGGGTTGCGATGCTTTCAGTAGATTCTCGAAAGAGATTAGTTCGTTCCACAAATGGCCGATGCGTTTCATGGTCGGCTATTTCGCCTTTCGAACCCATCCGCCAACCAATGGAGCGATTTCGTCAATTGCTTTACTCGCGAAACAAAATCTGCATACGAGTGCCTATCCGACCCGCTCGGAAAGCAGAACCACCATCTGTTTGCCAACCGCCTCCGCGTACCGTTCGAGGGTCGTGAGTGTAGGATTGGCTTCTTCGTTATTTTCAAGACGTGACAATGCTGCTCGATCGATTCCAGTTCGCTCATAAATGTCTGCGAGACTCAATCCCAACCGCTCGCGTTCGGCGCGCATTGCCAATAACACTTTTCGCAACGGAATTCCCTCCGAAGTTATCCGAGTCAACCTCTCTTTTGCGTTTCTCCTAATCTCAGGTAACTCTTTCGAAATTTCATGACGAATCATCGCATGTCGCTTTCGTTCTTCGTCAGTCGCACTACGATAAATTCGTTTTCCGCGTTCTCTACTCATCTTTAGTCCTCAACGTCGTATGCGGTAACGGGATAAATTGTCACCTCGTCAATTTGTTCATACACGACGAGGATGTACCTTCCTTCAGAAGTAAATCCATAAACAATCGGTAAACCTGATGAACGGCTGGCATCTCGATCAACCGGATTAAACATCACTTCCTCAATATCTTCGGGCTTCAAACCGTGTTCTGCAATGTGCGCAATATTGCCGTCAGGTTCCAGCCCCGACGGCAGCCAAAAAACCTGAACGATCCGCAGCACAAGGAGGTCGTCCAGCTTTCGGATCAATCAAATGAAAGGATTTCAATTCGGGTGGCACGCCCTGAGGGACGAAGGGCGTCTCGCCCGTGATTTCATGGGCGAGACGCCCATGCCACTTTTCGGGAGAACCGAAAACTCAATGAGGACAAAGCACTAGTCTAAGTCCGAACTTCCGGCCCATCGTATTTCGTAAAGATCATTCGTCCAGCTTGCGTTTGCAATGTGCTGGTAACGACCACGCCAATGGTCTGATTGACACGTTCTCTGCCACCTTCGACGACTACCATCGTACCGTCATCCAAATAGCCGATGCCTTGATCTTGGCCTTCGCCAGGTTTCATTACCCTCACTTGGAATCCTTCGCCCGGCAAGAACTGTGGACGAAGTGCGCTAGCAACCTGATTCAGATCAATGACTTCAACGTTATGCAATTTGGCAACCTTGTTTAGATTGAAATCACCTGTTACCAGCTTGCCGTCAAGATGTTTTGCAAGGAGAACCAGTTTCATATCAACCGGCTGGCCAGCAAATTCTGGCAGTTCACGGTCATACATCATGAAGTCCATCTTGTCGCTTGTGCGCAAACGGTTCAAGATGTCTAAGCCACGACGTCCGCGGACACGTCGCAATTTGTCCGAACTGTCGGCTATCGTTTGCAATTCGAGCAAAACAAATCGAGGCATAATCAATTGACTTTCAAGAATACTTGTTTCTGCTAACTCGGCGAGGCGTCCGTCAATAATGCTACTGGTATCCAAAATTAGCGGCTTTATTCCTTTTAAGTCACGAGAGAACTCAACGTAGGGAATAACAAAACGAAAATCGTCTTTCGTCTGAAGCAATAGGCTAATACAGGCATAACAAAAGAAGGTCATGGTAGCCAGAGAAATATAGGATTTGAACCTGTTGTTCTCCAGCATTGGATCCAATGCTATCGAAAGCAAATAGGAGAGCAATACACCAACGAGCAAGCCAAAATAGACCGCGGAGATGATTTCGATGCGTTTTCGCGGGAACAACATGTCCACCGCGACGACCCCGAAAGCTGACAAAAGAACGCCGACAAAAATAAAGTACGGCCATTCAACGCCGGAGCGAGCCCAAATAGCTCCTACTCCGCCAGCTACAGTAATGAAAAGGATACGAAGGAAGAGAATTGCCAATGCATCTGAAAATGGTGTTTTCGAACTCTTGTCGAATGAAGCGTCTAGGCGGGAGGTATCCATGGTCTATCTGATTTTGAGAGCGTAAAAGTGACTTTGTATGATTAAATAATAACGAATTTGCTGTCAAGTTGGTCGGGTAAATTGCAAAAACATAGACGGATTCTGGGAACAATGCGTTCCAGATTGCGAAGATTTCGCAAAACACCAAATATTTCGGCTATTCATTCTCGAATGGTCATTGGGTCAAGCTGAAAAAACGGCATCGATCACAACATGTGCCGAAAACCGTGGGCTAGCGCCCTTCGGCTAATCAGCCGCAACGTCTACTTTGGCGCAACGGTGGCAATCATACGTTTGCCTTGTTGGAGTGGCGGTTGTTCCAGTTTGGAGAATTCAGCCAACTCTTGCAATACGTTTTCCATTACCCGTCTCCCCTCGTCAACGTGAGCCATTTCACGTCCCCGGAAAATAACGGATACCTGCACCTTGTCTTTGTCTTTTAGGAAACCGATCGCTTGACGAACTTTGGTTCCTATATCGTGTTCACCGGTTTTGGGTCTAAGGCGGATTTCTTTTGTTTTGGTTTGATGGGTGCGTTGCCCGGACTTTTTGCTTTTCTCGTATTTATATTTACCGAAGTCCATAATTCGGCAAACTGGCGGTTTTTCGTTAGGTGCTACCTCTACCAGATCCAGACCTGCATCGCGAGCACGGTTGAGAGCTTCGTCGGTGGTAATGACGCCGTATTGAGTGCCGTCAGGACCGATCACGCGGATGGGAGAGATGCGGATCTGATTGTTGATCCTCGTTTGAATGCGTTCGATTGTTGAGACCCTTTCGATTTGAATAAATGAACTCCTCCAGCCGACGTGCCAGATCGATGTGGAATGAACTACCCAACCGGACAAGGACCGGCCAGACTACCTAACTTAAAGTATCGGCAATTTTGGTGTAGTCGGTCAACAGATGTTTTACAAAATTCTCGTAGCAACCAGTCAATAATCGAGTCTTTTCCGGTCGGCACCCGATTAGGGCGGCAGAAGTTGACTTAGATTTCCATATGAGTGAAAAGCGATTTCGACCTTAAATGGACCAACGACTTGCACTTGCAACCCCTGCCAAGGCGGATAACATACCAACTTTTGGTGTGCGTTGGTTAGGCTGACACACACTTGCCCGCCCTTGTAGCTCAGTTGGTAGAGCAGGTGACTCTTAATCACCGGGTCCAAGGTTCGAGTCCTTGCGGGGGCATTAGCAATAAACCCAGGGGTTTTGGACGGTCTTGACGTCTGCACCCGCCGCAATCAACCAACTGGCCGTCGTGTGGCGAAGCGAATGGAAGTCCAAATGCTCTCCTTGAGCGTCAATCGGCTTGAGAAAGTCGCTAGCATCCCTTCGATGCGTTCCTGCGGTTCCTTGAACGCGTCGAGCCATAGCGCTCGTGCCTCAGACATATCGGCCCGCAACATCGTTGCAACCGTGTAAGTAGCCGGCATGGCGAATACTGAAGCGCCGGCCAGTTTCTTCGACGCTACGAACGAATCGCCTTCGAAAAGTCCCTCGTCGCACCACAAGGCCAGCCATTGGCAGCCTTCGTTTGCCCAGGGCACCCGTTGCTCGATTGCGTCATCGATCTCACTTTGGAGCGCAACCGTGACCTATTGAAACGCGGAACTATTTTGGTCGACGAACGCGATCCAGGGACATCGCCATGCGTGCTTTTCTACTTGGAGCACGCCATTCAAGATGCCGGAATCACTCGCGCAGGTGGGAGGCGTGTGGTCTCCAAACAGATGCTGTACGTCGAGATGGACATCCATGGCAACACTCGTCACGTTCATTACGCACCTTATTTAGACTACCGCCCATTGGCTGAGGGCGAACCCAGCGTCGATTCAATCCTTGAGCGACCAGAGTGTCAGTGGATCAATCGCGAACTGGAGCAAAAAGCACAGGGGTACGCAATCGCCAACGTGGTGCCCGAGCACCTAGCCGAGGTGCGAGGCCGCAAGATCGAACTCATTGCCAAGACCGAAGCTGCCGTCAAGGACCGGCTCACCAAGGAAATAACCTATTGGGACCACCGTGCTGAGCAATTGAAAGATCAAGAGCAGGCCGGCAAGCCCAACGCGAAGCTCAACTCAGGTGAAGCTCGCAAGAGGGCTGACCTGCTACAGGGACGCTTGGAAAAGCGATTGCAGGAGTTGAAGCTTGAGGCCCAACTCTCTCCGCTACCACCCCTCGTCCTGGGTGGACTGTTAGTCATCCCCGTTGGCTTGGTCAATGCCATCACAGGGCAGACGGCAATTACTCCGTCCAACCCTGTGGACACGCAAGCCTCAGCCGCCCGAGCCCGCGCTGTTGTGATGGACATCGAGCGCAGCCTTGGTTTTGATCCGACCGACCGTGAGTTTGAAAGGCTTGGTTATGATGTCGAGAGCCGCATCGTTGGAACGGGAAAGCTACGTTTTATCGAGGTCAAGGGTCGAATATCGGGCGCGTCGACCATCACCGTCACTCGAAACGAGATTCTCTACTCGCTTAATAAGCCAGACGACTTCATCCTGGCCATCGTCGAGTTCACTGGTGAAACCACTCACCAAGTCCACTATTTGCGACAGCCTTTCCAACGTGAACCGGATTTTGGGGTGACCAGCGTTAACTATGCCTTTGTCGATCTTCTCCGTCGCGCGGGCCCACCCGCATGAGATAATTTGTGTATCATACTGAGTTTGGTCTTAAGCCAAAGTTCTTATAGAGTGCGAGTATGACATTACACTTTACCAACCTGTCTATTACGGGCTTTCGAGCCATCAAGAGCCTTTCGTTGGAGCAATTGGGCAGGGTCAATCTGATTACTGGATTCAACAACACTGGAAAGTCAACAACGCTTGAAGCCCTGCGAATACTTGCATCAGATGCGTCGATCGTTGTCATTCGTAATATCCTTCGAAATCGAGAAGAAGATTCGGACGGTGTTCGCAAGGGAAGCGGGGATTCAGAGCTCGAAGACCTTTTTGGTATGACGAGCTTGTTTTGGGGGTATCCGCAACTTCAAGATCGCGACGGCGATATTACGATTCGCGCGGACGGTGGAAAAATCACTCTATCGCTAAAGCTTTCAATCGAATTGATGAAAGAGGAAAGATTTGAAGGGGGACGTAGATTGGTCAGGCCCGAGCAGTACCTCTTTGGAGAAGATGTTTTCATTCCGACTCTTGCAGTCAAGTCCAACGGTAGTTCGCGACATCAACGGCTCGATATTACAAGGCCGAGCAGCTTTATGGCAAACACGGAAA
Source organism: Pirellula sp. (assembly GCA_043743995.1). Classification (GTDB taxonomy): domain Bacteria; phylum Planctomycetota; class Planctomycetia; order Pirellulales; family Pirellulaceae; genus JBKCUI01. The sequence continues at coordinate 17,668 of JAYTVM010000350.1, forward strand.
AGCCCCCATTGAGATGTATTTTTGAAAGTCCCTTTGGAGGTGAAAGCACTGAAAAACTTGGAACGCTTTGGGACAACATTGCACTCTCCAGTCTAGAAGTCGAAGTAGTAAAATCGCTGCAGATTATTGATTCACAGATTATGGCCGTCACAATGGTGGGAGGCGAGTCCAACCGACGTCGAACGGCGATTGTTCGATCAAGTGCATTTCCTCGTCCAGTTCCATTGCGTTCTTTCGGTGATGGTCTGAATCGACTCTTTGGAATCATTCTGTCATTAGTAAATGCCCAGAACGGTTTGCTTTTAATCGACGAATTCGAGAATGGCATGCACTATTCGGTTCAAAAGGATACATGGACGGTCATCTTTGCAATGGCCAAGAAATTGAACATCCAGGTCTTCGCAACAACCCATAGTTGGGACGCGATATCAGCATTTCAGATAGCCGCTGCTGCTACACCTGAGGATGGTGTCCTGGTTCGGTTAACTCGGAAAGGAAGCGACTTAATTCCAACGGTATTTCAAGAAGACGAACTAGCGATTGTTACTAGAGATGAAATCGAGGTTCGGTAAGTGGGCACGAAAAAGGTATTGATGGTCGAAGGAGTCGATGACGAACATGTCGTCAAGCACTTGTGCGCACACTATGACATTCCTCACATCAACGACTTCTACCGCAACAATGGAATCACCCAACTCTTGGAAGGTTTTCGCGTCAGATTAAAAGAGAGTCAAATCGAAACACTTGGCGTATTGGTAGACGCTGACACGGATATTCTCGCACGATGGCAATCATTGCGAAATATTCTCGTTGCTAAAGGATACAGCGAAGTAGTCCTGTTACCACCGGAGGGAGGCTTCATACTCGATCCGCCGACGAACTCGATTTTACCTCGCGTGGGAATTTGGCTGATGCCGAATAATCAAACGACGGGAATCTTGGAAGATTTCCTTCGATTCCTGGTTCCCATAGGTAGCAAGCTGTTCGAACACGCCTTGAAAAGCGTCGCGAGTATTCCAATAGATGAGCGCCGATTCAAGGAACTCGATTTGCCGAAAGCTCACATCCACACTTGGCTTGCTTGGCAAGTCGATCCCGGCACGCCGTTTGGCACTGCCATCAAGGCTCGTTTTCTTAATGCGGGCGTTGACGAGGCCCGGCAGTTTGTTGATTGGTATCGCCGGTTATACTTCCCCAGTAGCGTCGCTCAGTGAATGTCAAATGAAAAAAAACTGATCGAAGTCGCTCTGCCGCTGGATGCGATCAATAAGGCCTGCGCGAGAGAGAAATCGATCCGGCATGGGCATCCGAGCACTCTGCACTTGTGGTGGGCGCGACGACCGTTGGCGGCTGCTCGATCGGTAATCTTTGCGCAGATGGTAGACGATCCGTCGGAGTACGTGGACACACTCCGCGCAGATCCGAAACTGCGGCGCAAAGCAGAGACCGAGCTTAAAGCAAAGCTTAAGATTTGGAAGGAGGCTAAGGCGTTTGCAGACAAAGCAGCAAGGGCTAAAACATCCGCACCGCCACCGGGACCGGAACCAACGCTCGATGGCATCCTAGCGGACCAAGAACGCGATCGACTGTTTCGCATCATTGAGGACCTTGTTTTGTGGGAGAATACGACCAACGAAAAAGTTCTGCAGGCAGCTCGCGATGAAATCTGGCAAAGCTGGCGTCGCACTTGTGCTGACAATGCTGACCATCCGCGGGCCAAGGAGTTGTTCGACCGGACAAAGCTGCCGGCATTCCATGATCCATTTGCAGGCGGAGGTTCCATTCCGTTAGAGGCCCAACGGCTTGGGCTTGAAAGTTATGCAAGCGATTTGAATCCTGTCGCGGTGCTGATCAACAAGGCCATGATCGAGATCCCGCCGAAGTTCGCTGGCAAGCCACCCGTGAATCCAAACTATCAGCGGCGGAGCAAGGAGGAGAAAAGCCTAACCCAGTGGCGCGGTGCCCAGGGGCTGGCCGAGGACGTACGCTACTACGGCCAGTGGATGCGCGACGAGGCCTATAAACGCATCGGCCATCTATACCCGAAGATCGAAGTGACGGCCGAGATGGCCAACGACCGCCCCGACCTCAAGCCCTATGTGGGCCAGTCGCTCACAGTGATCGCTTGGCTCTGGGCGCGGACCGTGAAAAGCCCCAACCCGGCTTTCGCCAACGTGGATGTTCCGCTCGCTTCCACCTTCATGCTCTCGACCAAGCCGGGCAAGGAAGCCTATGTCCAACCGGTCATCGAGGATAGCGGCTACCGGTTTACGGTGAAGGTGGGCAAGCCGAAGGACGCCGAGGCGGCAAAGAACGGAACGAAACTCGCGCGTGGGGCATTCCGTTGTTTGATGTCAGATTCACCATTTCCATACACATACATTGATGACGAGGCGAACGCTGGCCGGATGGGGGAACGGCTCATGGCAATCGTTGCCGCAGCATCGCGCGGTCGCGTGTATTTTGCTCCGACGAACGAGATGGAGGCGATCGCTAGGACGGCACAACCGAGCTGGAAGCCAGATGCACCCAGCCGTGGAACCTGGGCGAGCAATGCCCAGGGGCGTCCTTACGGGTTTAGGACTTTCGGCGATTATTTCAGCCCTCGGCAACTCGTGGCACTGACGACTTTCTCCGACCTGATCGTTGAAGCTCAGGATCGCATTCGCTGCGACGCGGTTGCCGCCGGCCTGCCCGACGACACCAAGCCCTTGCGCGACGGAGGAAACGGTGCCACCGCGTACGCCGACGCGGTGCGGGTGTACCACGGGCTCGCTTTGGACAAAGCGACCGACTACAACACAACCCTTGTTCCTTGGAGTCCAACGCGGGACCAAGCAAAGTCCACTTTCGCACGGCAGGCAATTTCAATGGTTTGGGACTATGCAGAGGTCAATCCATTGGCCCGTGCAGCCGGGGACTTCAGCGTGTCGCTCGAAGGTGGAGTGCGATTCTTGGAGACTGTGGCTACCGGGACTTGCGGGCAGGTTGCGCAATCTGATGCTGCTACGCAAGACTACAGTCTCGAAAAGGTTATATCGACAGACCCACCCTACTACGACAACATCGGCTATGCCGACCTATCGGACTTCTTCTATGTCTGGCTGCGCCGTTCGCTGAAGTCCATTCTCCCCGATCTCTTCTCCACGCTTGTCGTACCCAAGGCCAAAGAATTAATTGCTTGCTCCTATCGCCACGGCGGCAAGGAAAGGGCGGGAACTTTCTTCCTCGATGGTATGACATTGGCTATGCACCGCCTCGCCGAGCAAGCGCACCCGGCCTTTCCAGTCACGATCTACTATGCATTCAAGCAATCGGAGAGCGATAGCAGCGAAGGTACCACAAACACAGGATGGGATACGTTCCTCGCCGCGGTCATCGAAGCGGGTTTCGCCATAAGCGGGACATGGCCGATGCGAACAGAACGCGGCTCGCGGTCTATCGGCATCGGCACTAACGCCCTCGCTTCAAGCATCGTGCTCGTCTGTCGTCCGCGAGCGGCTAATGCACCCACGGCGACGCGGCGGGAGTTCGTGGGCGCGCTTCAGCGGGAGCTGCCGCAGGCGCTCGCTCATTTGCAAGCGGGCAATATCGCACCCGTGGACCTAGCGCAAGCAGCCATCGGCCCCGGCATGGCCGTCTACACTCGTTATTCAAAAGTGCTCGACGCTGAGGGGAAACAGCTCAGCGTGCGCGAGGCGCTTGCGATAATAAACCAGACTCTAGACGAAGCACTGGCAGAACAAGAAGGCGACTTCGACGCCGACACCCGTTGGGCGCTGGCGTGGTTCGAACAATCGGGCTTCGATGAAGGCGATTTCGGCGTTGCTGAGACTCTTTCGAAAGCCAAAAACGTAGGAATACTCGGGCTTGAACATTCTGGCATCCTGACGTCCAGCCGCGGCAAAGTACGACTTCTGAAACCCGATGAACTCCCCGCCAGCTGGGACCCTGCAACCGACACTCGCCTCACCGCATGGGAAATCGTCCACCAACTAATCCGAGCACTCGAAGCCACGGTCGCGGCGGAGAAGACGCAGCTGCCTCGATCGTCGCTAAGATCGGTAGCAAAGCCGAAATCGCGCGCGAACTCTGCTACCGGCTCTACACCCTCTGCGAACGCAAGAAGCGAGCGACCGAGGCACTCTCCTACAACGGGCTCGTTCAAAGCTTCCCCGAGATCGTCCGCCTCGCACGCGAAGGCAAGTCAAGCCTCAAGCAAAGCGAATTCATTCTCGAAGATGAGGAATAACCTATGCAAATAGAATCTCTAGAAATACGCAACTACCGACTGTTCCGAGATACGAAGCTTACCAACCTCCCGAGGCTCGTTATTGTCGTTGGCTCAAACGGATCAGGCAAATCAACACTTTTCGATGTTTTTAGTTTCCTCAAGGAAGCATTGACCCAGAATGTAGCCACTGCGGTCGCCCGGCGAGGCGGATTCCGTGAACTCATCAGCCGCGGAGAAACTGGGCCTATTGCTATCACCGTAAAATTTCGAGAGAGTAGCGGCCGACTTGCAACCTACCAGCTTGAAATTTCTGAGGATGCAGGTCGTCCTGTCGTCGAGCGAGAAGTACTTAAATTTAGACGCGGTCAATATGGTCAACCCTGGCACTTTGTGGATTTCTCTCGTGGTCGTGGCGCCGCGATCACAAACGAGTCGGCTTATGGTCAAGAGGGTGTTGAGGCAGAACACAAGGAACATGTTCTAGATGATCCGAGCGTGCTTGCAATCAAGGGCTTAGGTCAATTCAAAGAATTTCGAGTCGTGGCCGAGTTTCGATCCTTGATCGAAAACTGGCATATTTCCGATTTCCATATTAGCGAAGCGAGGCCAAGCGCTGATGCTGGCTATGCCGAACATCTCTCGTCGCGCGGTGACAATATTGCGCAAGTAGCACAGTTTCTTTTTGAAAATCATCCAGAGAGATTTAACCGTGTGCTGCAGGTGATGAGCGAGCGGGTTCCTGGAGTAAAAAGCGTGGAAGCAAAGCCCACCGAGGATGGGAGACTTGTGTTACGTTTTCAGGATGGCAGCTTCAAAGATCCGTTCATCGCACGCTATGTTTCCGACGGCACAATCAAAATGTTTGCATATTTGGTTTTGCTTTACGACCCGAAACCGCATCCGTTACTGGCTATCGAGGAGCCAGAGAACCAGCTTTACCCTGAACTTCTCCTTGAACTAGTAGAGGAGTTTCGGGAATACGCTCGCCGAGGAGGACAAGTATTCGTTTCCACGCACTCGCCAGACTTTTTGAATGGCGCGAAACTTGATGAGATCTACTGGCTGGTGAAAGACGATGGCTTTACAACAGCCCGTCGCGCGTCTGAAAGCCCGACATTGCAGAATCTCTTTAACGAAGGTGATCTGCCAGGAATGCTGTGGAAACAAGGACTCTTTGAAGGAGTTGGCCCAAGATGAGTCGTATAGTTTTTTTACTCGAAGAATACTCGATGAAAGTCCTTTTGGATGGGCTCTTGCCGAGACTATTCCCAGGACTGGGCTTTCTTTGCGTGCCGCATGAAGGGAAGCAAGATCTAGAAAAGAGCATTCCAAAGAAACTGCGAGGATGGCGAGAGCCTGGTGTTTGTTTTGTTATTATTCGAGACCAAGATGCAGAAGACTGTATTGAAATAAAGCGAAGACTTGTGGACCTTTGCGCTATGCATAGCGAACGTCAAACGCTTGTGCGAATTTGCTGTCAGGAACTCGAGGCCTGGTATCTCGGCGAGCCTCCTGCAATGGCTAGAGCATTTGGTAAGGAAAACCTAGCGACGATTAGTGCCAAAGCACGTTTTCGAAATCCGGATGCCGTGACTCGCCCGTCTGATGAAATAGTGAAGCTCGTCCCAGAATTCCAGAAAGTATCAGGGGCACGGATTATGGCGAAATGGCTTACTCGAGATGGAAACAGTTCTCAAAGTTTCAAAACGCTAGTTGAAGGAATTGCTAAATTATCAGTCCACATGGATTCCGCCAAACCTCAAAAAGGATAACTTATGGCCCTTACCAACCATGAACGCGTCGGCAAGGAGATGGGGAATCCCGCCGAAACCGCGGCCAAAGCGATTCTGGAATCTCGTGGGAACACGCCGCGTCTCAATCGCAATACACTGGTGTTCCTCGCCGCCGACAAGGTTCGTCTGCAAGATCTCGACGAAGCGTTAAGAAAGTATCTGGCATGGTCGTCAATCTTGGAGGAGAAGGTGACGTTGGATTTGACTCCGTTTCAAGTAAGGCAAGCTGAAACGCAGGAGCAAGCCGCCGACGATACCGTAACGGCGAGGCTACCGGAGACATACCAATGGGTGCTAGTGCCAGAACAAAAAACGCCTCAGTCAGCGGTCACATGGGAGTCGCTGCGTCTTTCGGGAACCGATGCGTTGGCAGTGCGTGCCAGCAAGAAGCTCAAAAGCGACGAACTATTTATCCTGAGCCTGGGCTCTACTATCCTGCGCAAGCATCTCGACGACGTTCCGCTTTGGAGCGGCGACCACGTTGCAGTAAAAGAGCTTGTGAAGCATTTCAGTAAATATCTCTACTTGCCACGTCTGGCAGGTCCAGAAGTGCTGGCACAATCGATACGTGACGGCCTAGCGTTGCTCACATGGCCGTCGGACAGTTTCGCCTACGCTGACAGCTACGATGAAGCGGCAGGCCGATATCGCGGGCTACGTGGCGGACAAGTGTTCAACGTGACGCAGGAGAGCGCAGGGTTGTTGGTAAAGCCTGACGTCGCCAAGCGACAGATAGACGCCGAGGTGCCTAAGCCTATTCTGATACCTGATGGTACAAATGGTGGGACTGGCGGTTCTGGCGGTTCGGAAGGAGTCGGTAAAACGACAGACAATTTAGGCGGGGGCGGGACAAATGGGACCAGGAAACCTGCAGCGACGCTTCCCAAGCGATTTCATGGTACTGTGGTGCTCGATGCAGCTCGTGTCGGACGCGATGCAAGCAAAATCGCGGAAGAGGTAATCGCACATCTCACTGGACTGGTGGGTGCCAAAGTGCAAGTAACGCTGGAGATCGAAGCCGATATCCCATCAGGAGCGTCAGACCAGGTAGTCCGAACCGTCACGGAAAACAGCCGTACACTTAAGTTCACCAGCCACGGGTTTGAAAGGGAGTAAAGGATCATGGTCCCCGGAAGGCCCACCCGGCCTATCAATGTTGAAATAAAACCTCGACCAAGCATGTTGCTTGATCGAGTACAAACAGCCATCCAGGAACTATTCCGCGGCCCGTGGAAGGAATCAAACCTCAAACTTTACGGTTGACCGCCTTGTTCGATTGCTTTCACATGCGAGCCGATGCGACACCATCGCCCCGAAATAAGTGCCGGCCGGGGGAATTGAACCCCCGTTCTCTGTCTCCTCGGCAAATCGTAGGTCTTAACCGCCATCAATCTCTGCGCATATGGAGCGTCACCCAAATTGATTCTCATCAATTCGCCCAGGTCCGACAGCAGAGCGACTCCAAACAACACCATTTCGTGCAGCTTCGACATGACAAACTCCTTAAATTGATGGATTGTTGACAGAACCGTTTTCACGAATCGAGTCAGGGCCATTAACGGGAAAGTGACACTCCACAGCACGGAGATTTCAACGACAATCTTAACCTTGATTTGAACTCCGAGATTGCTCCTGTTTCGTGGTTTCGGGAATCTGGTAAATGCCGCAGCGGCAACTACCTCGACCGACTTGTTTGCAGAAAACGATTCGATCAGCGACATCGCGCGGCCTCCTGCCCCGACGATGCCGACGCGCACTCGTTCGCTGGCAGCCGCTTTGGCTACTGTGCCGAACTGAGCGACCATTGCTCCTGTAGCAGCCGCGATAGTGCCAGTCTTAATGAAATCGCGGCGGTGTTTGTCTTGCATGATTTACTCTTCTAGATTTTGTTTGGAGTTAAACGGCACGAACCAAATCGCAACAATGCCTACCGCAAAGATCAGGCTGGTTACGCGACCAATCCTCGCGTAGTCGCCTCCAAAGACTTGTGTCAAAGTGCCGGTGGCAAATACAGTGATAGCCGTAAGGATGCGGCCGAAGTTGAAACTCACCCCGGCACCGGCTGATCGGGCTCGAGTCGGAAATAGCTCGGGCAGGCAATATGGCAGCCAGCCGAAATAGATTCCGTTGAAGAATCCGAGTGCCGAAACCCACCATAGAAAACTGAAATCGGTCGGGTAGAGGAACAAGAAAATATACTGCGATGTGAATAATGCTCCGACGCTTGCAAGCAAGTAAGTGTTGCGACGTCCGAGCGTACTTGCGATCCAACCACCCAACAAACTGCCCAAGATTCCTGTAAGTGCTCTCGATTGATTCACTTTAGCTTTCAAGAACGGATCGGGAGGGTCTATTGCTTGCCCCGCTTCTGCGCTCCAGGGAACCATCCAGTTTGCGCTTCCCCACCCTCCAAGGAGCGGAACCGTAGCAAGGGAGATGCCAAGCAGTGTGATCGCCAACATGGGCGGTCTAAAGATTTCTCCGCTAGCCGAACCGCCTGGCTTTAGGCTCGATGCTTCGTATCGCGTTGCCAACCACCGAGGCGACTCAGGGACAAATATCAGTGCGAAGATACCTAAAGCAAAAGGGGCCGCCCCAATCTGCATCATCCATTGCCAGTTCGTAGGAGTGACGGCATATTGCGTGGCCAACATCGACATTAAGTACAGCCCGATATTAGCAGCCATGCCGATGATGCCAGCCGCCAAGGGTCTGGATAAACTTGACCAAGCCTCGGCAACCAGTGCGACCCCATTGGGCCAAATCCCGCCGACGCCTGTACAAGTTAAGAACCAACAAACGCAGAGCATAATAGGTTGATCCGCGAACTGCGTTGCGGCTGACATAGCAGAGTAAGTCAGGATGCTAAGGCCCATTCCTTTGGTACGACCGAATCGGTCGCCTATAACGCCAAAAAACCACCCGCCAAAAGCAGCACCGAAAAGAAACGAACACTGCGTCCAAGCATACCATTGTGCGATCAAAACTTTTCCCGAGCTAAGGTCAGCTTGTTCTTTGGCGGATAAAGCGTTGGAGCCCTCCGTTGTCTTGTTAGCTTTGTTGAGCGACGAGTGCTTACTCAATGACTCATACTGTTCTCGATCCAGTGCACCCGTGCGATCAAGTAGATTTACTACGGCCGGTTGCATAGCAATTGAAGTAATCGACAAGTGAAAACCAGCGCACAACCAACCGAGAAACGCCACCGTAAGAATCAACATGCGCGAGCGATTGGTCAACAAACAACTCGATTGTCGGTTAGCAGTGTCGTTTGCGGAAGGGTTGGTGGATTCGCTCATTTAAGCCGTTTTGGTGTTGTCGAAAATCGTCAATCGCACAGAGCACGACAAGACATTGTAACAACGAGTGTCGCCAAGTAGGTGCCGTCTGCCGGACGGCACTGGGGTCCAAAACAACCATCCGTTCTAGACTCGATCACGGGGTTGGCCCTATAGAGTTGAATTTGGGCAATAAACACCTAAGAAATGCCCCTTAGTCTCGGCCCTCGAACTTCCCTACGTCGAGGGGCAGCTTGCCACCCAATTTGCAGGTAGAATTCATACTGCCGCTCGCCTTAATCCACCGCTCAATTCCTTGAAACCTTCCTTTGACCAGTTTCGTTGACCGCAGCCTTTCAACATTCCACTCTTGCAATCAATCATGAAACATACCTTCGCGTTCTTCCTATTAATCTCGGTTTTTGCTAGCGTCCAGGGGTTAGCCGCCGACAAGCCGAATATACTGGTCGTCTACGCGGATGACCTCGGTTATGGTGATGTCCAATGCTACAACCCTGAGCGAGGAAAGATACCGACTCCGAATATTGACAAGCTTGCTTCACAAGGGATTCGATTCACTGATGGACATTCCTCCTCTGGTGTTTGTTCGCCGTCACGTTACACCTTGCTAACGGGTCGCTATCATTGGCGGACGAAATTGCAAAGCGGCATCGTTGGGGTGTTTGATGATCCATTGATCGCCCCGGATCGAATCACGATCGGTACGTTGGCCAAGCAACATGGCTATCGCACGGCCTGCGTTGGAAAATGGCACCTTGGCAGTGAGTGGTATTTACCAAAAGGCAAAGAGAGTCTATTCCGCAACTTTAAGGACGTTACTGTTGCAACCGATGAGCATCGCAAAATTTGGTCTGAGGTCTTTTCCCGACCCATTAAGGGCGGCCCCACAACGCGTGGATTCGACATGTACTTTGGGACCGACGTTCCGAACCGGCCACCGTTTTGTTACATCGAGAACGACCGAACGATCGGTATCCCGAGCGAATTATTGCCGGCCAATTTACTCAAGAACAACCAAGCCAGTGTTCAAGGTCCAGCGCTGAAGAACTGGACGCTCGAACCGATCCTGCCAAGACTTGGCGACCGCGCCTCGAATTTCATAACACAGGCCTCAAAAGAGCGGATTCCATTCTTGCTATACATGCCCGTCACCGCGCCGCATACGCCTCTGTCGGTTAATGACGAATGGAAAGGCAAAAGCGGGCTGAACCTCTACGCCGATTTCGTGATGGAAACCGATGCGGTCGTCGGTCGCATGCTCGATGTTTTGAACAAAGGCGGCGTCGCAGAGAATACACTTGTTATCTTCACCGCCGATAACGGCTGTGCACCGTACATCGGCATTCCTGAATTAGAACAGATGGGACATTTTCCGAGTGGTCCACTTCGCGGGGCCAAGGCGGATGCGTGGGAAGGCGGCCACCGCGTGCCATTCATCGTGCGTTGGCCAGGAAAAGTCAAGCCGAGTACAATCTGCAACCAACTTGTGCATCAAGCGGACATCATCGCGACGATCGCCGAGGTTTTAGGGACGAAGCTCCGCGACGACGTTGGTGAAGATAGTTTCAGCTTGCTCCCTTTACTTCAAGGAAGTGAGAAGCCGATTCGCGAATATAGTGTCAGCGCTTCCAGTCAGGGTATTCCTGCGGTACGCAGCGGTTTCTGGAAGTACCCCTTCGGTCAACCAACAACCTGGTCGCGGGGAATCCTGTCGTTGAAGAATAAATCGGAAAGCCGATACTTCCCCTTCCTTTGAAATCGCGGATACAAGCACAGCAGCGAATTCCTTTTCAGTAAACGAGCCGCCGACTTGCCAATCCTCACTCATTGCCAACCGGTCGTATGGAGGCGACATGACTAGTTCCGCAAACCTCGAAAAAGGACCCGTGTTTTTGCGATTCTCGGGCGAAGCGAGACTGTAACAAACCCTCAGTTTGGATATGTCTTTCACCCCTTCACGAATCGAATTCATCTGCAACGTTACCACATCCGCGGGGCTAAGTTTCGGTTGAGGAATGTTAGCATCGAATTCTTCTTCTAGTTGCATGCCTTCCAAGTGAATCTCGTTCGGACGATCGCGCGAAATGAGTGTGAAGGTCGACCAGCAAGCTATTCCGACTACGAAACTCGCCATCAACCAACCAAGTTTCTGTCGTAATGAAAGCAACCTAACCATCGCAGGCCTTTAATCAGGATTATTAACAGTGAGTGCCATTAGACTAACGCCCTGTGGCTTATGAATAATGCCGCTAACAACGCTTCTCGATCGTCCTAGCTACCCTCGTAGCGCATCCAACTAGTACGAGCGTTATGCTGGTGATAGATGTAGGAAACCGACTGTTTTTTGAAAATAGTTTAGGTAATCGGGTTTTCGTTGTTGAATAGGCCCTCGTACAACCCAAGTAAGGCTTCTAATTGTGATCGCGTCTATACTCAATAAAATACAGGAAGAAACCATGTTCAAATCAATTCCAACGATTCCCGTTCTATGTTTGTTCGCCACGACAGCTTTTGCGACTGGCTGTCAGCAAGAAGCCATTATCACGGGAGAAATTCAAGACGCTGTTCAAGTTTCAAGGTCTAGGCATACCCCGACAGACACTGACGCACCGCGCGAAGCGACGGCGATCCTTGCTGGCGGATGCTTCTGGTGTGTCGAATCCGACTTTGAAAAAATGCCGGGCGTAAAGGATGTTGTCTCCGGCTACAGCGGCGGCTCCACCGCCAATCCAACCTATAAAAACTACGCTGTTGGCACGCACGTCGAAGTCGTGAAAGTGACTTACGACCCGTCGCAAGTCACTTACGCTGGGCTAGTCGAATGGTTGATCAAGCACAGCGACCCGACGGACGGCCACGGCTCGTTCGCTGATCGCGGTGCTCAGTACCGCCCGGTAGTGTACTACGAGAACGAGCAAGAGAAACAAGCCGCTGAGAATGCAATTGCGGAAGTCAACAAGCTGGCCGTCTACGACAAGCCGCTCGCTTTGGAAGTTGCCAAGCGTGAGAAGTTCTGGCCAGCGGAGGATTACCACCAAGATTACGCCAAGAAAAGTTTGGTCAAATACGACTTCTATCGCTATAAGTCAGGACGCGATGCATTCATTAAAAAGCACTGGCGCGACCGAGCTAAAAAGTTAGAGTTGCCTGGTTCCATTCCCAAGGCCAAGGAAGACTCAGACACGACGCTATCCAGCGCACCGGCGGGCAATCCATTGGACAGTAATACCGCAGCCATAACCTATTCAGCCAAGCCGCCTTGGATCGATTTTCGCAAACCTTCCAAACAGGTACTCAAGCAAAAGCTGACCGACATTCAATACGAAGTGACGCAGCAATCCGGTACGGAGACTGCGTTCAGAAACGCGTACTGGGACAACAAGGAAGCTGGTATCTACGTCGAAATCGTTTCCGGCGAGCCGTTGTTCTCGTCGACGGACATGTTCAAGTCAGGAACTGGTTGGCCATCATTTGTGCGACCGTTGGATTCCAAGTTCATCACCTTAAAACTGGACAACACGCTTTTTACAACACGAACTGAGGTACGGTCCAAAATCGGTGATTCGCACGTCGGACACGTGTTCAACGATGGACCTGCGGATCGTGGTGGCAAACGGTGGTGCATGAATTCGGCAGCGATGAAGTTTATTCCAAAAGAGAAGATGGAAGCCAAAGGCTACGGTGACTATGTCTCGCGCGTCGAGCCAACAAAGAAGTAAGCCAGATCATGTGCTTGGATATGCCCGTCCCGAAATTAGCTATTTGAAGTCAAAACGCTTGCGTTGGAGCCCAGGTTGGCTTAAGTTTCTAGTTCGTGTGCATTCCACTATCAGGCTTGCAATCCCTAGACTTCAACAATTCGGACTCAATAACTCATGAAACTCTCCGCCATTACCTTCGTTCTTGTCCTTGTGCTTGCGATCGATGTGCACGCACAAGTGCCTGCTGTCGCTGAAAAGGCACCCGCTGTGAAACTGCCTCCTCAAGCGCCAGACGTGGCTGCTGAAAAAACTGGTCCTGACGGGAATGTGAATTCAGGCTTCGCCACGGCACATGAGAGGTTCGTTAAAGTCGCTCAAGAAGGCACGGCTGAACTGGTCTTTCTCGGTGACTCGATCACCGCTGGCTGGGGCAGCAAGAAGAACATTTGGGAGACCGCCTTTGGTCAATACAAGCCCGCTAATTTTGGTATTGGCGGAGACCGAACGCAACATGTTCTTTGGCGAATCACGAATGGAGAGTTGGATGGAATCAAACCCAAAGCCGTCGTTCTCATGATCGGCACAAATAACTCCGGCACCGATTCATCGGATGGGATTGCCAACGGCATCAAAGTGATTGTTGAGACGATTCGCAAAAAACAACCGCAAGCAAAGATTCTTTTACTTGCGGTATTCCCTCGCGGTGAAAAGGTCAGCCCTAATCCTGGTCGCGACAAGCTCAATCAAGTGAACGCCACGATTGCCAAAATGGATGATGGGAAAAACATTCATTTTCTAGATATCGGTAGCAAGTTTCTGCAACCTGACGGTAGTCTAACGAAAGACATAATGCCCGACTTCCTGCATCTATCAGGGGCCGGCTACCAAATTTGGGCCGACGCGATCAGTCCGAAGTTGGCTGAACTGATGAAGTGACAGCTATCGTTACCAAGCCACACTTAGCATTTAGGCACCCATGCGCAGTTTTTTCACACAACTTGTTTAACCGCGTGCCCACCATCGGGCCGCGTTTTCCTAGCGACAGCGTGGGGCGATGCGGCGATGCCCACGCGGTCAAACGAAGAATCTTTTGCATGGGTGCTTACTAGGCAAGTTATTTACCTTTGGCACTCCAAACAGGTGAAAAGGATTGCGATGGCTCAACTAGCTCATTGACGGCCCTAACAAGCATGATGAGCGATGGGCCGTCATTTGGAAATCGTTGCACAAGCTCGCCGAACGCTCGAACTGCTTCGCGAAATTTGAGTGTCTCGAAAAGTTCGAGTGCATGGCCATATGCGGCGCACAGTTCGGAGTTGTCCGATGAGTCGGTAGGCATTAACTCGAATAGGTCTAATGCACCCTCGAGACCGACGACTTTTGCCTTGCAAAGTCTACGCCTCAGCACATCGGTCGGTAGACATCTTGCCGTCTCGGCATCCATCAAGGTCGTTACTTTCCAGTATTTAGTAATCCCCTGAATTCGGCTTCCTAGATTTACAGTTCTACCCATCGGACCATACTTGAATTTCTGTTTGGACCCGGTGTTTCCAACTCGCGCAGGACCTGTGCAAATTCCGATTCCAAAATCGACTCCTCCTGGAATCGAATCCTTATACCTTTTGCTCAGTTCGGTTCGTAGGGCCATCATTTCACGTGCCGCCAACGCACCTCGGAACCCATGATCCGGAGAGGCTTCCGGCGCACCCCACATAGCAAACATTTCATCTCCGACGTAGTCAACCAGAACGCCATCGGATTGCAATACAAAGGCCGAGAGTTCACTTAACGTATCGCCAATCCAAGTCATGGCGGCCTTTGGACCGATGATGTCCGTCGTATGACTGAAACCTCGAATATCACAAAACAATACGGTGACTTCCGCGTCCTCCCCCTCAAGCAACGCCGGATTGAGGCTAATTGCCTCTGTTACTTTGGGTGAGAAGAATTGCTGATATGTAGTCACGAGAGTCTCGCGTTTCCTACGCGCGATACTTGAAGCGATTGCAGTTGCGAGAATTGCAATAAGTCGCTGTTCGGCTTCCATGACCCTGCCCAATTGCATATCGACACTTAGGCTCCGATCGGCATAGAGAACCCCTAGGATTTCTTTGTTTCCTTCATTGATGTCTAGAATTGGACACGCGACAGCCGTTTGTAGTTTCTGAACGCTCATGGATTGAAGTTCGGACAGGGTCCCCCGAGAATTCGGATAAACAACAATTCGCTTAGTGTCCAACACTTGTCGAAGCATCGCATTAGAAGGCGCAGTCAGTTCCGCTTCATTAGCGCGTGGATTTACGAAACGCCGCGACGGGTCAAACTCCCACTTCTTGCCGTCCCACAAAATGACTTCTGCACGGTCCACGTCAATGATGCTCGCTACTGCTTGCGAGATTCCTGAAAAGAAACCTGCGGACGACACGGGGCGCTGCATCGCAGAGACTGCTTGTCCCAACCAGTCAAGTACAACTTGGACGTCAAGTTGGGACGCGCTTCCGCCCTGCATCGAAAATCGCGAGAGGGTTTGCTGAGGTTCAAATTGATCATTTCCGGATAGCCTTAGGGGTGACACACCTAATGCGCATAGGCTTCCTTCCCAAGCCGCATCGACAAATTGAGGCCTCTGCACTGCGGTTACTTCGAACGACAGTGAGATACCGTCCGGCAATTGGATTTTGGAAGGCAAATCAATAATGCAGCTTTCGCCGCATGCAAGAACCTTTAAACTTTGTATAGCGATTGTTGCACTTTTGTGGAGGTTGGAAATGCGCCATTGATTTGCGGCTGTTGGTTCCAGCCTCAGAAGTGAGCGAGGTACTGTTCTCAATTCGAGCTCTGCAATGATCAATCGCCATTGCCCAAGTGGATTCTTATATAGAAGCGGTTCTTTGGGTTCACCAACCTGCCTCCGTCCAATTTCAACAGCTTCGTCGACTGAGGCGGAATAGACTTTGGAACCGTTTCTAGCGACTATTACGGTTAATGACACGATCGAAAGGAAATCTCCGCTGAATTGTTGCAGTTCGTGGGATTGAAATTAAACTGTTCCATGAGGTTTGACGAGAGTTTCACTGGTTGCAAAACCGCAGTTTCCACGGAGGTTGGGTTCAGTCAAAATCAAACGCAGGAGCCGAGGCGAGAACAATGGCTAGTATACTTGCTCGGTACAACTTTTATATTGCTTCTACCCTCGCACTTTGCTTTCTTCTTGCCGTAGTTGAGCAAACGAAGGGGCAATCGTCTAGCAAGGGTACCATTTCGCCTTCCGATTTGTCCGGTTGGGGAATCGATTCCCTCTATCACGTGAAACAGGGTATACGCGGGGCCGCCTCCTGCGCTGCAACAAGCTGCCATGGCGGTCCGAAAGCAGGCGTATCCTCGACGGAAGCTCCTCGAGGCTCCGAGTATCCGCTTTGGCTGGAAAGCGATCCTCATGCGAGGTCCTGGAAAACCATCTCTTCCGAGGCTTCATTCCAAATCCTGACAAAGCTCGGCATTTTGCACGACGGAAAAATCGATAACGTCGCAGCCTACCAAAACTGCCTTGCTTGCCACAACACAGACCGAGTTGTCAGTACCAGTAATATCTCACCTCGAATTGCAGAAGGTGTTGGATGCGAGTCATGCCACGGTCCCGCCGAACCTTGGTTCAATGGTCACTATCAAGGTCCAGTTTCCGCCAAAACGGCCATGGCAAGCCTGGGAATGACTGACTTAAGTTCGTTTGTCCGACGAGCCAAAGCTTGTGCGATGTGCCATGTTGGAAGCAAGGATCGGGATATGAACCATGACATAATCGCTGCGGGCCACCCCGCATTGTATTTTGATATGGCGGTATACCACGAGGCATATCCCAAGCACTGGCGAGATAGCGACCAAAGTGATCCAGACTTTCGCTCACGGCTTTGGCTAGCAGGCCAAATCGCTATGGCGGACTCGGAACTAGAGCTTCTCGAATCGCGAGCTTGTAAATATTTGCCCGTTTCAACTTGGCCTGAATTGTCCAACTACCAATGCAACAGTTGTCATTTCACACTTGATGGCATTCCAAAGGCTGTGGAGTCAATTGGCCGAGAACTGGTCGTCAAGGGAAGAGCACCCATACGGAACTGGAATTTTGCAGGAATTTCATCGCTATCTCGCTCTCGTGACATTCCTGAAACTGATATGATGAAGTCCATAAATGAGCTTCGAGTTCTACTCCATGGAGCGAACCCAGATTCCAAGCGTGTTGCCGAAGAGACCCGGAAACTCAGAGTACAATTGCACGAGTCCGTTTACCGAGAGAATGTTACTTATATGCTAAGTGACTGGACTAGAGGAAAACAAACAAGATTGAGTGCCCAACTCCTGGACGATGCCAATCAAAGCAGTTCCTGGGAAATTGCGGCAGGTGCTTATGCGGCTGCCTGGGCAACGCATGTAAGGGGTGCACGGGGTGACCTTGAATTGGCTATGAAAACTATGCGAAGCGGACTCCTTTTTCCAACGGACAGGACAATGCCAAAATTCCCAAGATCTCAAAATGAACGAACACCGCCCACCTTGAAGGAATGGAATACTTCGTTGCGAGATGCGGTCTCTGCTTTGACGAATGAAGTTCGCCAATGATTCAATGCAGAGTCATTTGGCTGCTATTGCCAATGTTTTTGGGCTTCGACAATCCCATAACAGCAATTGCTGCTGAGCCAATTCAAGCGGCAACAGTGGCGGACGTTTCCAATATCGGCGTTAAGGAATGTGCAGCCTGCCACAGCGCTCCAAGTCCTATCTACGAATTCATCGGAGTGACCCGCTTTGTTCGACTTGTTGAAGCATCTGAATGGCTCGAACGCGACAAACATGCTTATTCTTACGAATTGGTTCGACAGGATCTATCACCTGATCAACTAGAACTTCCCAATAGAAAATCCAACAAGTTGTCGGTTGAAATTAGCAGGAAGCTAAAGTTGACAGGAGGCGATTTTGAACGTAAGTGCTTGTCATGCCACGTTGGACCTAACGCTACAGAAATTCCAACCAAGTTGGATATTCGATTTGGTGTCCAATGCGAGTCTTGCCATGGCCCCGGGTCCGAGTACACGAAAGTGGAACACCACCAGCAAGTGAGTTGGCGTGCTAAAACTCCTGATCAAAAATCGGAGCTAGGGATGTGGGATGTAACTTCACCTTCGAAATCCGCTGAGGTCTGCCTGAGCTGTCACCTTGGAAATATCAAAGAGGAACGCTTCATTACGCATGAAATGTATGCTGCAGGTCATCCGGTCCTGCCTCCGTTCGACTTGCAAACTTTTCTGAATGCGATGCCTCCCCACTGGAAAACTCTGCAAGAAAAACCAATCGTCTCGAAATCAGCGAAACCCAATCTTCACGGTTTCGAATTGCAAGCCGAATACAATCGGGCCCATTTCGATATCGCAGGAACGACGGACGAAATTCAGCTTGCTATCAAGGGAAGTTTTAGCAAAACGCAAAGGAGCATGATTGGAGGCCTTGTCGCAAATGACTTTGGGATCGAGTTAGTCCATCAAGCCGCTAATAAGCCAACGATTTGGGGAGACTACTCAATCTACAATTGTGTGGGTTGCCATCAAGAATTGAAAAAGAACAATACACAATTTCGACTCGAATCGCGAACACCTGGGCGGGCATTCCCAGCCAATTGGCTAACCCTCGAATATCCAGCTATCCATGTTTCTAGCCAGGATTCGCATGCCCCGCTAACTCGTGAGATGTTTGCTTCCTTTAACGCGGTTCCTTTCGGTGATGTGAATCGGTTGCGTCTATTGTCCCAAGACCATCGTGAATCTTTGAAGGAGCGATTACGTGATCGGCGCAAGGCAGAGCGACAAGTGATGTCGAAGCAAGAGGTCAAGCAGTGGCTAGAATACCTCTTGAAGAGTCGCCAGGACTCGCTCGCCGACTATTGGGTTGCCAAGCAGACTGCATGGATGGTTTGCATTGCGATCGATGAGCTGGTGGAACATGGCGAACTGGCTCAAGCGTCCGTTGCACCGACGCAAAAGGAGCTCCGCGAGGCTTTGCGACTGGATCTTCAATTAGAGCAGTGCCAAAGCGTTCTCGACGGACAGAAGGACCTCCTTGAAACGGCCCGATCATTCGACGCCGCGAAATGCAAAGAATTGATCACTCAGCTCGTCCAAAGAGCTTTGAATCCATAATTCAGACCTCGAAGATATAGAACTATTTATGGCTATCCAGACAACTTATTCCAATGCCCGCGCTAATTTCGCTCTGTTGCTGGATCAGGTTACTGAGCAACAGGAAATTGTTATTATCAACCGACGCGGTTCCGAAGACGTTGCCATGGTGGCTGTCTCTGAACTCTCTAGCCTTTTAGAAACGGCGCATTTGCTTCGTTCCCCAAAAAATGCCCAACGCTTAATGACCGCCTTAAAGCGTGCGATGGGGAAAAAACGGAAGCCTCAGACAATTGAGAGTTTGCGCAAGGATATAGAGCTTGAGTGAAAAGAGTAAATGAAAAAAGAAAGGAGTCGTAAGGGATGCGGTCTTCCATGTGGAATTTCGGGAGGACTTGCGCTATTGGGTGGAAGCTGAACGAAAAGTAGCGATCCGAGCCTTGGATTTGATTGAGGCAATCATGCGAGACCCATTTGCGGTTATTGGAAAGCCAGAACCATTGAAATACCTACTTCCTGGAACGTGGTCGCGCCGCCTGACACAAGAACATCGAATTGTGTATCTCGTAAGGGACGATCGAATTGATTTTCTGCAGGCCCGATACCATTACTAGTCGCAATGGGTTAGGCATCTAATTGAAAAGCGTTGCTGACACGAAGAAGAAGGAAATGCCTGGGATTTTTGATCGTGGAGGGGAGGCCGTCTTTTGACGCTATTTCGCGGGAATCCCGCAGCCTTGCGTGTGCCCGAGGCCGAAGAATCAACTGCAATTGCGCACCCGTGCAACGTCGCCCAACAATTCATGATGCGAACGGGATGTAAGTTCGGCTGTATTTTAGTTGCCGCTCGATGATATAGGCCCCCCAAAGGGAAACGGTGTACTTGTAACCATCCGTATTTGGTTGTCGATGTCTAGGGAATGACGTTGCAAATCGGTCTCACTGATCGCCCATACGCTTCTTCCATTCTCGATTGCAGCTAGCCCTACAAAGTCTAGTTTTCGTTCGGTTTGCTTCTTAAGGGTGCGATCGAAACTCATCGTAACATAGGAAATCACTTCGCCCTCGCTTCCTTTTGCGTCAAAGCTCCTTCCGCAGATCCAAATCTCGTCCCTCAGGAACACGGCACTTTCGACACGCAACGTACCCAGCTCAATGGTTTCTTTCAGCCTACATTCGGAGTCAAAATGCAACAAGCGATTGCCGGATTTTGGCTTATCAGAATGCAATGATTCGATGGTCAGCACTCCCCCGGCTGGATCCGGGATGACGTTCGTCAACGTCCAAATGCCACTCGGAAGCGCATGCGAATAAGTGACCTCACCAGTCGCGGCATTCACTCTACTGACCATCTTAGATCCAACGAACCAAAAGGCGTTGTCGAACCTCGAATAGCACAGTGTAAAGGCGTCGATTGGATAGGAATTGAGAAAGCTCCCACTAGTGTCGAAAACCTGCACGTGTGAGTTGCCGATCCACTTGACACATAATACCCAAAGGTTTCCCGTATTAGAATCAACTGCAATTCCACAGCTGTCTACCGGCAATTCTCGGGAACGGAATCGGCGTCCAGATAAGTCCAACACATGTAAAGTCCGCAACCTGCTCTTTTTGTCATACTCGGACATCAAGTAGAGGCGATTTCTCTGCAAATCGAAGGCCGAGAATTTGCATGTTGATCCCCAGCCACGCGGAACCTGAATACCTTCCAAATCGCGAATCAAGTCCCCTTTATTGTCCAGAAGGACGTAGTTTGTCGTCTCACTTTTTCTGGCTGCAACCTCAGCTCTCATAGTTGTCTCCCCCTTCTTATGAGTAAGGAACGCTTTCTTGGAGGCAACCACGGCGACTTGCATGTTAGAATGAAAGTCATCGTCGACTAATGCCGTCGCTCCTCCTCCTTCTACTTGCGCTGGCTCGGTTCTATCCCTTTCTTCTAGTTCGAGTGTGCCAACCGTAAACATGCCGCTCTGGTTGGCTTTACATTCAAACATCTTGCTGACGTAGAAGACTGGCTGAGCACGGATTGGCGAAAAGGACCTAGAACTCAAGACACGGATCTCACAATCTCCGAATGGAACCTCGTCGCACTCAAAGGTGCCGTCAACTTCGATGGAAATGCCAATTGTTTCGTGAGCTTGGATGCATTCAATCTCACCTCGAAGTTCAGAGAAGTCGCCGTTTTCGAACTTTTCAGGAAAGGCGATACTTCCTTTGACCTTAAGCCCACTTCCTCCAATCGCAACTTTGACTGCTGAACCGGGTTTGACTTGGACCGTCTTGGATCGATCCCATGCATCGCTCGTCATCAATCCATTACTCACTCGCCTGAAGTTCGTTCGAATGTTGATCTTTCCTGGAGTGACCACAGGAATGTTGACCATCCCGTTCCTGTCGGCGATCCCACGGTCAACGAATCGCATTCCTCGAAATTGTCGGTCTGAGGTCATGTCATTTGTGATTATAAAATTCATTCCTTCATCAGGCTTCCCATCGGCCATTAAGGTGATGGATAGGCGTGCCCACTCTTGAAGCTGGATTGATTTCATGGTCGAAAGCTGAGAAATTGCAAGTTGGCAGAATCCTCGGTTGTTCCACACTGCAACAAACTCTTTATCTGGCTTAAACTTCAACGGCAATAGTCCTCCATCGATGGTCGGATGATTTGAGCCCAACAGCACAGACATTTCAAACGATGACGATTCTCCGCCAGCGGCGTATTTCGCGTTCGACGCGATTGTCCCGTCTGGCTCCAGTACTTGGATTTCAGCTCGCTCAACGAAATTGGAATCGTTGCCAGTACGGGGCGGAACAACCGGTCTTTCTGCCACCTGAGCTACTGCAATCGGTATGCAGTGGAGGATTGAAAATCCGAACAACAAAACGAGCCTAGGAAGATGCTTGATGAGACGAAAATCGATCTGCCTCAATAAATGAATGGTCATGAACTTTTCCTTGTGTATGGCGAAGTCGCGGAGAAGCGAGGCCTTTGAATTGAAATCGACTGTGCCTCCCAATGGATTTGGTGCGTTGGGCATCATGGGCGTCTGGTCTCGATATCTAAAGCAATTCCAATATAGCTTGGGCGTACAATCGATGGCCAAAATCATTCGGATGGTTCAATCCGTTGCCGGTCAAATCGAGATCATGCTTGTTTTCTAAGAGCTCCTGCCATACAGTTGTTAGATCCGCCAACACCGCTTTTGTACCAGTCAACTTTGCAAGCTCGTCTCGGTACTTAGAAAACATCTCGCGAGGCGTATGAATCCACTCTTTGTTCCCAAGCATAGAGGCTATCCATATGATTTCAACATCTGGTAGTGTTGTCGTGGCACGTTCGTAGATCAACTTAGCTTGCTCGCCAAACCAGACAGCATCACGTCGTCCAACGTCATTCATGCCGTAAGCAATGATCAGCAAATCCGGTGAAGACTGCAGCATGGCGTCCAAATCCTTCAATCCGTTGGCAATGCTCCAGCCACTGACGGCTCGATTGTTGAGCAACACTTCGCAGCCATATTTCTTCATTAACTGTGCTGCAACCAAATCAGGATATCCCGGTTGGTTTGGCGGAGTTTGCGTCGTGCCCGACGCGTCCAGACCAGTCGAGATACTATCACCGCTGACACCAATTTTGATCTTCTGTGCTGAACGCAGTTTTTGCAATGTATGAATAAGCGTCGACGCCGATTTCTTCGCATTCGTATTGTTGGCCGCGAATTCCGCGCGGCGGTACGTCACTTCTAAATCATGATCATGAAACCATCGACCTGGCGCATAGAACAAGTTTTGCTCGGGATTCCCAAGGCGATGACGATAGCTGTTGGGCGCGTCCTTCGGAGGAAACATTTGCTCCGCCGTAATGGGTTCGATGGATGACTTGCCGACCAAAATGAGATTCTTTTTGTCCTCGCTCAATTCAAAGTCACTACCCATTTCGAATTTTTTGTTGCGAAGAGCACTCTCAATGGAGAGGATCTCGCTCGCAGGATAGGCCAGTCTAGCTACGATGGGCCCATTCATTTCGAGTTGCATCATGACGCTGCTCTCTCGATGTACAATGCTCGAGCTCCACGCAGGCTCAAGTAAATGCATGTCGGATAAGGCTTCGATCACCGCCTCATGAGGAGCCGTCGGTTGCTGTAGGGAGTTTAACAGTGTCGCAAACCACATGGCGGCAGCATTCCGTTGCCCTATGGCGCTAAAGTGCCTTCGCGAACCTGTTGGCCCGCGGTTTTCATTGGCAAGCATATCCGTATCAGGCCCTCGATCAAATCCATGCCGATCGATCAATCCATCAATGGCGGATCGAATGCGATATTCCGACAACGGGTCGTTGTATACCGTAGGATGCAGCGTCGACTTGGCCAGAAACCAGGGCTTCCTCTTCGTTCCCCAACCTGATTCGGCAGATTCTCGAATTTTAATGAGGCGCTGTATGTAGGCCTCCGACGTTGCTTTTTCAATCACGTCAGATTCTCCCTGTTGCCAAAGAACAGCGCGAAACTGCCCTAACTCTTTTCCAGCTTTTATTAACCTTGGATGCAGTGAACCTTCTGGCGACCATTGTGTCGACGAAGTCCCTCCAACGGCCACATTTGCAAACCCAATTGGAACTTGCAGTATCGAGACAAGCCAATCACCGACAGCAGGCCAGATCGAGCCTCCATCGCTTCGGTCGAAAACAGGCTGCGGATCGTTTGCAATTTGCCAGGTAAATCGGTTCAAATCGTAAGCCACAACACGTTGCTGAGGGTCGGAAACCACAAGTCTCTCGTCATTACAATTCGTTGCATACGATTGGCCTGCAACAATGAACAGCTCGCCAACACCAAACGGTTCGGTTACTCCTTCAGCAATAATTCGATCCTGGTCGTGAAGTCGAACCTCGCATCGATACCAACCGCCAGCAGAGACTGAGATTTTTGTCATGTCGAGTCCGTTTGCAATCGGTTGGTCAACAACCGTCCACTTCGGAGGATTGCTATCGTCCCCAGTTGTTCGAAGTCGATATTCCAAACGCGACCAATACGTATTGCACTTGTTCCACAGGAAAGGAACCTCGGCGAAACCGCGAGCTGGTCCGCCACCGTGATGGATGTGAGAAAACTGTGGAACATTGGCTAGGCGTTGAAAGACTTGGTGCTGCTTGGGACTTTGAAATTCGATCGTCGTGGATACATCTTTTAGAGACTGGAGACGTCGGTTGTGCTTCCAAAGTTGTACAGGCACATCATTGCAGAGTTTTGTTCCGGGCGTGCTCCTGCCTAGTTCGATGCATTGTTCCATTTCCTTCGAGAGTTCTTTAACAAGATCCGGGAGGTCGTTAGCAAGATTCTTTGTTTCTTGAAGGTCCTGTTCCAAATCGTATAGCTGGAGTCCTTCTTCTAAGTTCGGTTTTGCCTTGGGCTTCGGATCGCTCCAGCCTCCTGAGTCAGGACAAAAACAAAGCTTGTAGCGTCCTTTGCGAATGGCGAACGATCCGTTGATCGAATGATGAATTGTAGAGGGCCGAACTTGGGGAGCGGATGGGTTTTTAAAAACCGAAAGCCAACTGAAACTATCAGGACCAGAGTCATTCGGCAATGGATTTCCAATACACTCGGCAACCGTTGCAAACAAGTCGGTCAAGCATACGGTTTGAGTTGCCGTTGTGTTAGGTGCAATGACACCTGGCCAACGTACAATCATCGGTACCCGATGGCCTCCTTCAAAAATATCGGCTTTGTGCCCGCGAAATGGTCGGCAAGGATCGTGTCCCATCTCGCGGAGTTTCGGAAGGTCTGCTTGCGGTGAACAACCGTTGTCGCTGGTAAAAAAAACAATGGTATCCTTGTCAAGTTTATACTGTTCGATCGCGTTGAGGATGCGGCTAAGGCAATCATCCTGTTGCATGACGAAATCGGCATAAGGATTCAGACCGCTCTTTCCTTCCCAATCTTTGCTCGGGGCAATCGGCGTATGAGGCGAAGCAAATGGAACGTAGAGAAAAAAGGGTTGGTCGCGATTATTGGTCGAACGACGCTCGAGATAAGCAATGGCTTCACGGGTCAAGCGTGGCAACACATCCTCAGCAGTGAATGCGGTAGAGCCAGGGCCGAGACGTGTTTGGCTCTTATCCGTGGCGGATCGCATGCCAAAGGATTTATCGACAGAGGGCGTTTCAGTGACGGCATTGTCTTTAAGATAGACATAGGGAACCATATCCAGCGACGCGCTGATTCCGAAGTACTCATCAAAACCAGCTTGAAGTGGTCCGGCTTCGAACGGCTGGCTGTAGTCGACGCTTCGCGTTTGTTCTGCTGTTTCGATAGCAAGATCCGAAACGCTCTTTCCCTGTTGTTTTTTCCAATCGAGCCCGAGATGCCATTTGCCGATGCAGGCGGAATGATAACCATTTTCTTTGAGGAACTTTGGAACCGTATTTTGATTAGGTGCGATCAAACTGGGACTGAGTCCGCCTAGTACACCGTTCTGCAATTTGGTCCGCCACGCATATCGTCCACAAATGATGCCATAGCGAGTCGGCGTACACACCGCAGATCCCGAATGTGCATCGGTAAAACGCAAGCCTTGCTCAGCCAAGCGATCCATTGCAGGAGTTGGAATCTTGCTTTCTGGATTGAATGCCTTCAAATCGCCAACACCCAGATCATCACAAAGCACATAGACTATGTTTGGGCGTTTTTTCGGCGTCTTTTGCTCGTCTCCAATTACGCTATTGGCTCCAGACAGAAGTAGCCAAAAGACCAATGCGAAACGAATTCGCACCATGCTTGAAAGTGGTTCAAATGCGGAAGCAAAAATGTAGTACATGAAAATTCCCTTCACGGTGTCAGTTGCTATCGACTATTTCTTTCCGGATCCAAGTGTAATGAACCCGAGAGCCGTTGTCATCGTAACTGAATTGGGATCAACCCATCTGTCTATTTGTCTAAATGCGTTTATGATTGAGAATCCCGAAAACCTTGGGCTGCAGGTCGTTCAGGTTTTTCGGCTACATTTGGCGCGGGCTTGTTTGCCTGCTGTTAGCCTGAAAGCATAACGAATTCGCAGGACGAGTCTGCGGTATTTGAGTAAAACGGTAACGATGGCTGAAGAGATTTCCAGGATACAAGCATTGCAGGAGGCGTTATCGGCTTCCGATCGGTCCGCCTACCTGGTTGAAGCACGCGTGATCCGACGCGTCATTCGGGAACGGCATGAATTTGCCAACCTTCTTAAGGCGTTGCCGCATACCCATTGCCAAGTTGTAAGCAGAGAGGATGTTCGTAAACTTGCACATCCAGACGAGTTGGGATTGAATTCCTTTGATTTGCTCGCAGATGAATGTCTATTGATTTGCGAACCCGAAAAAGAAGTACTCGATCACTGGCCGTTGCAGGAATTGAAACAGCAGGTTTGGCGACGCCTTTTTCATGCCAAACTGGATCGTGAATTTCAACATTTGAAGTCATCTGCACCCCCCGAAGTTCTCCGCCGAAATATCTCGGCCATTGGTCAGGTCGAATTCGATGAAGCACACTATGTATTACGTTCCGAACTTCGATTGATGTCTCCCGAATCTCGCGATGAAGCCTGGCGAGAACTTGCAGCAACGTATTTTGAGCTCCGCTATTTTGAGCCCGACCTATTGCCGATCTGGTTTCCATCTCTTTGCGATAGTGCAACAGTCCGAAAAACCCTTTCACAAGGGTTGGATATCGAGCAAATATTTCGGGCTTCCAGGCTGGACGGGGCACCCTCTCCCGAATTGATTTCACACACCGACAGCGATGAGGATCGCCTGTCCGCAACTCGCCGGAGTTGGTCGCTGGCGATCGGAGTTTCACAATCCGATCGAGGCTACCTTCGTCAACTACGAAAGCATGACCGGGCAAACGAAAAAGGCAATACTGTCTTCGCAATCGCTTGTGCTATTCGAGCTTCGCAGCGAGCGAACTCCGAAGGAAAACGGCTGGCAGCAGATAAAAAGGCTCGAGAAGATGTAAGGCGTCTCGTGAGTCGCTTGAGAAATGCAATCGCTTTTGCGAAGGAGGACCAAGAGAAATGGCAGGCTGCTCTTTGGGAACTCGCCAAGAATTCCGTTCATGGTTTCTGGAATGTCGAGAAACGATTGCTTTACGATCTTCAAAAGGTCTGTCTGGATCATGAGCGATTGACCTACAAAGTCGACTTGGTCCAATGGTTGGTTAGCCGTGGAAAGAGACCTCTTCGCCGGCCACTCTATAATCTTCGAGAAGTGGCGATGGCCAAGCATCTTGCGAGCGCAGCATCTCGTTTAACACATGTTCGATTGAGCGGCAACGATCGAAATCATCTGACGGAGTTGATCCAGCACGCGGCGAATCTCTCTGAGTCGCAAATGCGAGACCGAATGCGTCCCGTGCTTACGCAAACACTTTTGGCAGTAGACCTGATCCCCAAGAGCATACCCGAACAAGTTGCTTTGGAAAAATTGGTAGAGGAGGCGTCTGACTGCATTGCCCAGCGCGGTTATCTCACAATGGGATATCTCCGAGACGCGATTAGCCGAAACGATCTCAAGCTGCCGGACATTCAAGAGTTACATGAAGTATGGAACGGCGATCAGTTGTTGCGAGCAGATGATCAACTGGACTTGGCATTGGATGGAGTCTATCGCCGTGGCGAATTTTACCTTCGTTGGCTACAAGTCGTTAGCTCTTTTTTCTTCGGAACACGCCTTGGTCGATTTGCAACGATGTTTTTGATCATACCGTTCGGCGGTGCGGTGGTTATCGTCGAAGGGGCGTTACATGTCGTACATATGTTTCGACGTTCGACGCATGAGGTGGAATCGTTAGGTACACTATCGACGGATGGCAGCCTCGAAATTCCAGTAACCAACGACGAAACGGTCGCATCGGTCGCATCTACAACACCTCCGAGCGAGGTTACCATTGGCGATGCTCAGACAAAATCGGAAGCTGTCGAAGGTTCCACGTTGCCGTTGGATTGGTTGCCAAGCGACACGGAACAATTCATCTCTGTTCCACCGAAAACGACGGATGAGGCCGCCCGCCAAATACTGAGCCGACAAACAGCGAACATTTCATTGATAGTGATTTTGGGTCTTCTTTTGATGGCCCTCATTCATGCTCCGTTGTTTCGTAGGTTTTCACTTGGGATGATCACGAACGCTTGGCGTATTGTACGAACCATACTCTTCGAAACGCCTCTGTTTGTATTGAAGCTCCCTATTGTAAAGATCATTTGGGCAGCTAAGCCTTTTGTGCGTTTTAGGCGGTATGTGATTGCGCCAGCGGTTTTAGCAGTATTGTTGGGGCGCACGTTGCCCTGGTTATTGCAGTGGAAGCAACTTGAATGGTGGTGGCTCGCAGCGATCACGGTTGTAGCAAGCGCCGTGCTCAATACGAGGATTGGCCGTGACGCGCAGGAGTTGACGAGAGACTGGATTGAGAATGCCATTCATCAGTTGCAAGCAAGACTTGTGTTTGCGCTCATCGGCTGGGTCGTGGATTTTTTCCGATTCATGTTGAGTACATTAGAGCGTGTACTCTATGCAGTCGATGAGTGGCTTCGATTTCACAGCGACGAAAACTGGCTGTCCATTCTAGCGAAAGCGATTCTAGGCGTACTTTGGTCCTTTGTCTCCTTCCTAATTCGCATCTACGTCAATCTCTTAATTGAGCCTACGTTTCACCCAGTAAAGCACTTTCCGGTTGTGACGGTGGCCCACAAAATCTTTCTTCCTGCTCTCATTATGCTTGAGGGAAACATGGTTCATTTTTTGGGGCAGTATGTCGGAACTCCGCTCGCGCGATCGATCACTTGGTTCAATATATTTTTCTTGCCGGGTTTTTTCGGCTTTGCAGTTTGGGAATTGAAAGAGAACTGGAGATTGTATCTTGCCAATCGCAAGGATCGATTGAGGCCGGTACCTGTCGGTAGCCACGGTGAAACGATCGCTCGTTTGCTTCGTCCTGGATTTCATTCGGGGACTTTGCCCAAGATTTTTCGCAAACTGCGTAGGCTGGAGAATAAAGATGCGTCCCTCAGCCGATTCACCAGTCGCCGATCGACTCGGGAGCAGCTACACCACGTCGAACAGGCGATCCATGCCTTTGTTAATCGCGAACTCATTTCTTTGCTCCAGAAATGCGAGGTATGGAAGAACGTATCAGTTCGGTGTTCGCACGTAGAGGCTGCGTCTAACAGTTTCTCGATTGAGTTAGAATGTACGCCTCCAGGTGAATCGACGGTGCAGCTACATATGCAGGAACAGAGTGGATGGCTCATTGTGGGCCTATCTCAAGTGGGATGGCTCAAATGGGTTTCAAAAGAGCAAGAGAATTCCTTCCTGAATGCGTTGGAAGGATTTTACCGAAAATGCGGGATTGATCTTGTACGACAGCAGATTGAAACCAATTTCACAAAGAATCACGCATATGATGTTGATTCAGCGGGGTTGATTGTATGGGCGACGACTCGATTCGACGTTGAGATTGTGGCAGACTTGGAACATGAAGGGGTGATCAAACCGCAACCTGCCTTTCAATCAGCCGAGGCGGGGATTGCGTCAATTGAACGCGAGAAAGTCGTGTTTTCGGCTACACATTCAGACTGGAAAGAATGGGAGAGAATCTGGTCAGATAAATCTCTCTCAACATCCCCGATGAACCGAATTGGCTTTCCTGCCGCTGGTACTAGAATGGACGGTTCGACATGAATCAAGAAGGGTCAAGAAAGCTGAATTACCTGGCAAAACTGCTATCAATCCGTGGATTGCGTGCTTCCTCGATTTTTATCAAGCCTTCCTTTAGCCAACGTCGCTCATCCCGCTGGGTGACCGGAGGCGCCTTTTTCCAACTCCATACCAACTGCCCCGCAGAATCACGTTTCGGTTTAGCGTTGGCGAGTTGCTTTTCTGATGGAGGATCAGTATCAAGCTCTTCGCGACAAGCATTGTTTAGCTGGATGGTACGAGTCGACGGGCTACTTCTTCCGATTTGATTTGGATGAGTTGGATGAAGGTTGCCCGTTGGCGTTTGGTTGTTGTTGATTCGCCTGCAGTTGCTGATTCAATTGTTGTTGTTGTTGATTTGGATCACCATTCTGTACGTCATTGCCGTTCGCTCTGGCCAGAGCCATTAGAGCCTTTTCCATCGCTGCGCCGTTCGCTCCGTCCAACTTAATGATTTCGATCGCGCCCGTCGGCTTGGCCGCTTCGTCTAATTGAGAGATCATTTCAATGACCAACTTTAACAAATCCTCACCTTCGGCGGAAACGATAATCGAATTCGTTATCTTGTCGACGCCCAACGACAACCTGCCAGAGAAACTGTAACTCATTCCTCCCTCGAAAATGGATTCCGAGGACGATCCTCGTTTTGTCTCCTTTGAGCCGCCTCCGCCGCCACCAGATTTCTCTTTTTCGAACGCCTTGTCATTGGTGCTAAGCAGATCGCGATACGCTTCTTTGATTGCATCCACAATCACGTCTGCTTTCGAAAAATCGACGTGGACGAGTTTCGAGTACCGAAGCTTTTGCTTATCGGTCTTTTCGGGAACATCCCAGAGCCGAATCAATTCCTCGATTGTCTTGAGCTGGACATCGTTTGCTCCAATGACGATCAGTGTCTTGGTGTCGTTATCTGAGAGGAACTTAAGTTTGCGTTTTTTGCTTAGTTGTGGATCTTCAGTTTTTTTCTCAGGAGCGAATGGGTCGTAATAGTAAAAAAATCGGTTCGAGTCCGACTCTTTCTTGTCTTTGTCTTCCTTGTAGTAGTCCAACAGGTTTAATTCGATCCAACTCGGCCTAGTATTCTTGATGTAGAAAACCTCGTAGTTGCGTTGCGGAGGTGCGTTGTCAATCATAAGCTGTTCGAGCCGGCTGAGCGCTTCGGTGTCATCACCCGACAATACTAGATTGCCTCTTTCGTCAAACGAAATTTGAATAGGCTCAGCCGGTTGAGAGGACCTCTTGGTAGCCCCCTTGTCAGCAAAAACCGAATCGGTCGGTGTGCGTTGGGCTGGCAATTCAAGCCTGCGCGCTCCAGCGCTTTCCTCGTCCCTTTTTTCGTTTTCGGGTACTTGATTCGTAGCCGACAGGCGGCCCGATGGAATACCAATTCGTGCCAATTTTTCGTCAGCACGATTGTCGACGTCCATCGAAACGGCTTGAGCTTTTTCCTTTGGCTCAACAGGCGCTTTTGATTTTTCTGTTTCCGTCGGTTTCGAATCGGTAGCAGGAGACTTTTTCGCGTCCGGAGCGTCAAACTGTTCCTCACTTGGCAAAACCAATGGCGAGGGTGAGACTTTGCTCCAAGCTTTTTGCAAACGCTGCAAATACTCCTTCGTTTCGCTGGACCGATTAGCATCGATGACTCGCACGCGACTCTTGTTTCCACCAGTCGGCGGTAGTTCTCCAAGTTTGACCAACAGCTTGTTTACTTCCGCTCGCTCTATCTCGTTCGCCCAAATGAGAACTTGATTGTCTTGTGAATTCGCTGCGACGCGAAAGGCGTCCGTTGATGTTTCTTTTTTATTGCTGTTGTAACCGTACGGATCATAGTAGCCGTAACTGTAGCGGTTTCGAGAACTGTCGTCTTTCTTTTCTTCGTTACCCATCAAGAATTTGATGGTTCCAACGACGTCTTCGGCGCGGAGTCGTCGCAATTGAATGACATCGACGTCGCGTGCGGATCCATCCAGTCGTTTGATCGTTTGCTGTATTGCATATTGGTCTGCGATCGATGCATAAGCGATAACAGCTTTGTTTTTTTCATCGACCTCCAATCGGGTCGTTGGTTCAAGCACATCCATCGATAGAAGCGACGCTACAAGTTGTTTTGGATCCAGCGCGCTGAGCCGGTACACTTTCATTCTTCCTTCGAGCATGCTCATGGATTCTGCGTTTTCGTTTGGGACGTCAACGCGTCTGACGAACGCAGCAATAATCGCCATCTTGTCCGGCGGAGCTGACGCGATCACGCTATTTCGCCTCACATTAGCGACAAGATAGATTTCACCTTTTTCTTTTGGCTTGGGTGGTGGTGGAAGTCCTTGCTGCTGCCGCTGTTGCTGCTGTTGCATCATCATCTGCTGTTGCTGCTGGGCGGCCATTTGATCTTGCGGGGTGATGGGGCCAGACTTTGTTGGGGCCTCCAATCCCAGGAATTGTCGAAGCTGGTCTCTCGCATCATTTGCGCGCACGTACTCCAAAACAAATTCGCGTGCGAGGCCCTCCAAGGATGCTTGCGATTGCTCTTCGTTCAAAATGCGATTCAGTTCTGACAAATTTCCGGCTGTGTCCATCGCCTCCAGTCGATTGGTCGCAGCCAATGCGTTCAGATCGCCGTTGTTGCTAATCAATGGCTTTAACTCGGCAATAACGTCGGCTGCGATAAGCGTGTTCAGTGAAAAAGAGACACGAACAAATCGATGCGGAGACAACGAATCTAGTTTCGAGACATCGACTCTTGGAACTTGCGCAGTGTTGATTCCCTTTGTTTTGAGCACTTGGATGATTCCGTCAAATTCTAGAATCGTAAAACCGCGAGCTAAAAGGTGTCTGTTAAAAAGATCGCGAGTTTCCTCAAGGCTGTGCTTTCTTCGGGTCGCAATGTTCAAATAGTCGCTAGGCAATTCTTGCCAGTCCAAGGACATACTTGAGACGTCAGCTAGCCATCTCATTAAGTCGGGCCAAGCTTGATTGCGAAACTGAAACTGCACCATGCCTTGCTCATCCGGTTTAACATCAAATTCCCGTTTGTTTGGAGGTTCAGGCGGCTCGCTTTTGCGTTTAAGCGATTCTGGGACAGCGCTTTCACCGGGTTTCGTTTCGCCAGGCTTGATTTCACCGGGTTTGGTTTCGCCAGGTTTGGTTTCGCCAGGGCGCGAACCAGGTGCACCAGGCACGGCAGCGCCAAGCGGAGCCCCCGGTAGGACCAAGTTTGGTGGCACACTTCGAATTGGTTTCCCCGAAGAAGCGTCGAGGACCTCCTGAGCTTTCACACATGGACTGAAACCAGTGCAAATTAGCAAACAAGCAGTGAGGTATTCTAAATGTAGCATAGGCTTCCAGCGCTTCCAGCCTGTGATTTGAAAGCGACAGGCTAGAAGCCTGTCCCACTTGTTCTCCGAACGATGCTTAGCGAGAATGGGCGTTCGCATGGATTTATTCCGATTTCGAGTTAGTAGGCGTTGAGTATCGAATTTCACTTTTTCCGAGCAGCTTTCGCCACTGCTGGACTGCTTCCACTTGGTTCTTTTCGGGATGATATCCCAAAGTTTTCCCTGTAATACTTTTCAGTTGATTGAATGATAAGACACGCTCGTCCAAATGTGGGCTTGAAAGAGCTTCCACTAATAGTTTATCCGCGCCCGCTGACAATTGCTCCTGGGAGGACGGAATCAAAAGTGAAAAAATCGACTCCGCTCGATTGGATGAAACAGTTCGGATTGCGTTTGCCAGTTGGTCTCGATGCTCCTCTCGACCAAGCGATTCAGGGATTTGTTCCAGCAAGGCGGTCCAATAGACATGCAATCTTTCTCGATTGAAGACTCCCACCGGCTCAAATAGTCCGTCGAATCGCCCTAGCAATATGCGTGTTCTCGCGGCCAAGGCAGCGGTCTCATTTTGCCGAACATTTGTCAATTCTAAGAGCTTTGTTTCGATCTCTTCAGGTGTATTTCCCGTCACGGCCCGTTGCAAGTCTGCGGCTGCGGGGGTTTCGATCGCGCTTTTAATACTGGTCCGAAACCACCACGGTGCCTCTGCCAGTTCCTTGGCTTCGGTTGTGGCACCGTTCTTCCAATCGACGAATTGACCAACCCCTAAATCGCCTTTTTCCTCAGTACTGTTCCGGTACTTTGCGGAATACTTGAGCGCCCCTTCAACGCCGATCAATCGCACATTGGTTTGTATTTCGAATTTACCAGCTCGAGCCAGTACAACATTGTTAGTGGACCATTGATTATGTATTTCCAAGGCGCAACTTCCGTCCGCCTCAACAAATTTGATTTGAAGGTCTAGTCCATTGCAAGCCAATCTAATCTCCTTTGCATCAGGCGTTGCAAAGATCAGAACACGCCCGGAGCGAAGAACGACTCGTGGCAACTCGTTTACTTTTGCTAGTTCCATATCATTCTCTCCAGCGCACAACAATCGAATGCCTGGCTCAACCCTCATCTCAGTCCGCTGAGTTGGCGGTACCACAACGCGATCACCCGCATTAATAAATTCTCCAGGACTCATTCGTTTCCAAAAAGCGGCTGAATTGCTTTCGGCTGAACTGAATTTCAAAACAATCGACTCGGCGGAAGGTTTCGATTCTGGTAACCACTGGATGCGATTGCTCGCTGCTACAACCGGCGGCTTTGCGCCCAAATCAGAGCCATTTAGAGCTCCATTCTTGGAAGAGTTCACCGGGGTTGGCGGTGAAGTCGTTGACTTTACTGACGATTTTGGTTCAACCGTTGGACTAAGTTCAAACGGAGTGGCAGGAGGAGCAGGAGGAGCAAACGACGATTCGTCAATTGTTCCAACAGTATCGATTCTGTCCGCGTCAACTTTCCTGGCGGCCGATTTCTTTGTCGAATTCTTTACGTTGGATTCTGCACCAACAATCCCCTCAGATTTGCTTAATAAATCGCGAACACGATCGACTGGCCCAATGGCCATCGCGCCAACCACTACAAATGCAAGCAAAAGGGATACTGCAATAGCTGCCGACTTGAGCCAACCATGATTGCTTCCAACAAGGTACTCTGGCACTTGACTGCCCAATCCATCATGCAACTCGATTCCTGATCCTCGCAGTTCTCCATTTCGCTTGCGCATCGGTTTGGTCGAATCCAATACGACAGCTGTTTTGGACTCTGAAGTCGCGGCAGAAGCAGATCTTGGAGAGTCCGTTCTTCGAATTCGTCCTTTTGCGTCTGAGGTACGGTTCAGCGCCGGACTGTTAGGTAGCTCACGAATTCGCTGGCGAAGCGTAGCCGTTATATGGGCCGGAATGGATAAAGCCCGAGACAAAATCTGGTGGCAGCTTCCAATTTCACTTAAAAGAGTGTTGTTTTCGAGACACTTGCGCTCCATTTCGGGCAGCGTCTCCATGGGAATCGTATCATCAAGGAATTCTGCAACTAGATTTGCCTCAAAGCCAAACTCGCGTGCATCTACCGGGATTGGAGCAAGTCGACGATTCTGCATTTCATGTTCAATTCGCTGCGAAATCTGCTGAGCGGTTGAACTGTCTTTTATCTTGGTTTCCAAAACAGCGGCATCTTTGGGATCCAAGACGCCATCACGGTAGGCCAATAACGTCCGAAGGGTCAATCTCATCGTCTAGTACCAACAAAAAAGGATAATTTTAGGCGTCAGTAAGTTAGTGACGTTCGGCGAGCCGATCCGTGCGGGAAAATTGCAATTAGTTTTCAGTTTTCAGTTTTCAGTTTTCAGTTTTCAGTTTTCGGTTTTCGGGGTTCGGTTTTCAGTTTTCAGTTTCCCGTTTTGGGAATTTGGGGGGCGGATTGATTTCCTTAGGGCGGTGAGCATTTTCGATAATTGCTTTAGCTCTTGGACGAATTCCGTACACTTCGATGCTGGAATCAATCCAACCCTGGAGGCAATGTAGGCCTGAGTTCTTAGTTCGGTCGACGAGCCAAGCGCAATACGCAAGAAGCGCGCAAAGTCTTTTCCGCCACGTTCGCTTCCTTCCGCACTATTGGATGCGATCGAAACGGATGCTCGTTGCATTTGGTTTCGCAAACTATAATCGCGAGAATCCTTAAGAAGCTCGTAAACATTCACAGCTAGTTGACAAGATCGTTTCCAAACAACCAAATCTTCAAATGACTGATAAGCCATCACATACGTCTCCCTTGCAAGCTGAACACTGAACACTGAAAACTGAAAACTTGTTAATTCTTACTTCGCAGTTCTTTCAACCACTTCTGAAGATCCGCAGGCCAAGGCATGCGAAAAGACAACGCTTCGTCCGTCATAGGGTGCTTTAGCTCTAGCGTGGTGGAATGCAAAGCCTGCCTAGGTGCATTGCTTCGATCCTCGGTTTGATCTCCGTCATGTGATCGGTTGTAAATCGTTTCGCCGCATAGCATGTGCCCTGATTCAGACAAATGAATTCGAATTTGGTGCGTCCGCCCAGTCTTTAATTCGCACTCGACAATCGAGTACTCTCCAATCGACTCCAACGGGCGAATGTGGGTCACGGCGCGTTGCGAGGACGGATCCTCCTCCAGGCCCGCTGTTTTCGTGCCTCGTTTTCCATCTCCTCGGTCGCGAACTAAGACAGTATCAAATGTCTGAGCACTTGGATGGCCGTGTACCACAGCAAGGTATTTTCGCGTTACGTCGTGCTGCCGAAATACCACCCCGAGCATCTGTGCGATCGATGGCGTTCTAGCAAACACCATCAACCCACTAGTGTCTCGGTCTAATCGATGCACCGCAATTACCGCAAATTTCTTTAGGCGAATGATTCGCTGTCGCTGCTCGTCATGGGCAGACAATCGGCTCTTCGTTTGTCGAGATGAACTCTTGGCTTCCTTCGCACCGCGATTAGCGGCGGTGGATTTTGACTGAAAATGTGCTTCCAACGCCAGCGGAACGAGTTCCTCAAGGGTTGGCTGCAATTGCTTGCGTTTTTCTTTAAGGAGGCGTTCTTCGAAATGCCGGGTAGAAGTAATGCCGGCTGGCTTCTCAACAATTACCAAAAAATCATCGACATAGACGATCTTAACATGAGATGGCTGAACCGGCTTGGGTAGCGATTCCTTCCAAAGCTTGACAACGTCTTTCTCCGTAACTTTTCGAGCTTGGTCCAAGCATAGATTGCCGTTGACCTGCACACGACGCTTCAGGATCGCCTCGCGAGTTTGTCCCCAGCTCCATTGACTCATTCGTTTCTTGATCGTGGTTCCGAGTGTTTGACCGTTGTCCTCGTCACTCAGATGGAACAATTGGAATGGAGCTTGATTATCTTTGGACATCAATGGCACAGTAGATTCAAGCTGCCTCTCGCCTTATTGCCAAATGCGATCGTCTTTCTTCCACGTTGCACCCGATTCCAACGCATCAGCGACCGCGTCATTGGCCTTGAGATGGCTGACGGTTTCCCATGAGTCTACCATCACACCCCCGCTTGCAGTAACTATCCATCCTTTAACTGTTTGAAGAAAGCTGCATTGTGGATCGATGGACTTTGGAACTTCGAACTTTGTCAATTCCACATTTGCAGTCTCCCCCATAAGGCCAGAAAGATCGCAATGGGACAATGCCTGTAGTTCCTGCGATTCGATTAATGCTGCGACAATGCACATGTCCATCACATTTCGCAAATCACCAAAAACGGTGTCCTTGGTGGCAAGCTCATCTAGCTTCTTGGTAAACAGTTCAGCCCATTTCTTGGCTTGTTGATCCATTTTTCCTGTTTGCTTGTAGGAGCCGTCAGCGGAGATTTGTTCTGCTTCTGTTAGCGTCTTGATCCCTGGCCCAGAAATCTTCCATGCCATGCGATCCTGGCTGTGTTCGATTGCAGAATAGTCACAAGCCATCCACCATCTCGATTGCAGGTGCGAAAAATTAGCCTGGTTACTCGCCATTTCAAGGTAACTTGGTAAACCAGCTACCGGAGCCTGAGCAAGGTTCATTCCGTACAGTTTCATGCGAAAATCGGCGGCCAAAATCACGCGCGCCATATGACTATCTGGCGGGAGCCCATCTAGCTTAATTTGCTGAGGCCCAAACGCCGCCACCATCGCCGGTTCAAGTGCTTTTGGATTAAGACTCACGCTTGGCCCTGACCGCTTCAAAAGCTGATTCAGTCTGACCACGCCTTCCTTGGTCGGTTCGATTGAAACCGAAATACCGGTCTTTCTTGCGTCGAGAACGGTTCGAAATGCACACAGCAAATCATCTAAGTAGAGAACTGGACGACCACTCTTCGAGCCAATAACCGTTCCGTTCGATCCAATTTGCCATGGCTCGGCTGGACCAGACAATACGATATCTTGCCGTTCTGGATATACAAAAACGTTTTCAATGCGTGTCAATCCACCGAGGAAAAGTACTTCCTCAGGTAGCGGCTTCTTTTCGGCGATACTTGAGAGAACAATCTTCTTCAGGGTCTTTAGCGAAATAAGACGACGATTCGCTGGCTGCTTGAGTTCTCCTTGGGGACCAATCATGCGTGCGCGGAGATCCGCTAAAGCTTGATTCTGTTCTTCTATCGTGGCGGCCTGCAACACACCATCAGGTCGAATGCTTACGCCGCCCACGACGCGAAACTGGTTAAAGCCAAGATTGTTATTGTTCCCAACTCCTCCGATACCTCCTCCAATTCCGCCAGCTCCACCTCCGCCAACTCCGCCGCCTCCAACTCCGCCCCCTCCTACCTGAGCCACAACAGGGCCAGACCAAAAGCTAAGTGCTAATGCACTTGTAGTTGCGATCATGGCGATCGACAGTTTTAGTCGGGCACAGTACGCCATGGATCCGTGCTTGCTTAAACTTCGAAAACTCATAGTCGAAACTCCAAAAAGATAGTGGTGGCAATTTTTTGATGAGAAAGTGAGGGAGATTGGCGGTAACAACCACCAACCCAACTGTATCCTATTGTTGGGAGACTTGGACTAGAATTCTAGTCTCGAACCCAGCAATCGGACAAAATCTCATCTCTAAGAGTAATTTCGGCAGCCTCGCGATGCAACCAAACAATTCGTCGGCATACCTCATTATTCGGCAAGGACACCGCTGGACGGACGTTTTTAGGCTCGAACCGGGCCATCCGCTCGTGATTGGACGTGCTTCTTCCAACGAAATCCCGATTGCAGATGAACGTTCCAGCCGCCGACATGCGGAAATATTTTTCGACCAGGGGGATTGGAAAGTCCGAGATCTGGGCTCCCGAAATGGGACTTATGTCGACGGCCAAAAGCTAGAGGAGACCAAAACCCTAGCTGCCGGCAATCAAATCACAGTCGGATCCTGCCGGTTGACTTTTGCAAAATCCCTTGATGAAGTTGTTCCGCCATTGGAAGTAGATGAGTATTCGCCTCAGTCCACAGCCCATACACAATCCGAAATTCCCCCGATTGTTCATCGCCAATCGAAGTCCTCGATTCTCGATCCAGCTTCCTTGCAACTCGATTCCAAAACGCAAAAAAGTGTCCAATCAGCGCCGCATCGCCCAATCCCCGCAGTTGCCACCGAGCTTTTACAGCTTGCATTTGACCTGGCAAAGGAGCTTTCGGTCGCTTCCGCATGCGAACT
Source organism: Pirellula sp. (assembly GCA_043743995.1). GTDB lineage: Bacteria > Planctomycetota > Planctomycetia > Pirellulales > Pirellulaceae > JBKCUI01. The sequence goes on from JAYTVM010000350.1 coordinate 57,137, forward strand.
TGCGTTAAATCGACTGATGCTCGCCACGGGCTGCCAGTCGGGTGGAGTCTTGAAGCTTGAGGCTTCCAGCAAAGAAACGCAAAAAGAGAATTCCTCGCCAACTATCGTTTTGGCAGCATTGCAGCGAAGCGGAAAAGCTTACCATCCGGTTGCGGATACACTTGTCGCAAGTGTCCGTCGAGATAACACAGCCATTTTGGCTCGCAATGTCAGTTCGGATGCCTATTTGGTTGGCGGCCAACTAGCTACGTCGTCCATGTCGACCAAAGCCAGCCACGTTCTGACCACTAACAGCGTTATTGTCGCACCAATGCGAATTGCAGAGCAGTTGATCGGTCTAGTCCATTTATACTCACGGCTTGGGGAACCAGACTTAACTCCAGACCATCTGGAGGTAACGCTTGCTGTTGCAGACGTTTTGGCTGTCTCGCTGGACAATATCATTCGCCAACAGGCTTTAGAAACAAAACTCAAGACATCACGCAGCCGAATCTCCGAGCTTGAGCAGCAGCTCGGCCAAGCGGTCGAGTGGATTGGACCATCCGCAGCTTTACGGCAAATTCGCGACCAAGTACAACGAGTCGGGCCAACGCAAGCTACGGTTCTTATCCGCGGCGAAAGCGGTGCCGGCAAGGAACTCGTGGCTAGGGCAATCCATGATTCAAGCCAACGCGCTAACGGACCCTTCGTCGCTCTCAATTGTGCCGCTCTTACTCCCACCCTCCTGGAAAGTGAGTTGTTTGGACATGAAAAAGGGGCGTTCACAGGGGCATCGGATCGCAAGCTTGGAAAATTCGAACAAGCCAGCGGCGGTACGATCATGCTTGACGAACTTGGCGAAATGAGTTCCGAAATCCAAGCCAAGTTTTTAAGAGTGTTGGAAGGCAAAGCTTTCGAACGTGTCGGGGGTAGCAAACCCATTCAAGTCGACGTACGTGTTATCGCAGCTACAAATCGGGACTTGGAGCAGGCCGTTCGCGATGGTCAATTCCGCTCGGATCTTTACTTCAGATTGCGGGTTATCGAACTCTTAGTACCACCTCTTCGGCAGCGACCTGAAGACATCATGCCACTTGCCGAATACTTTCTGTATCAGTTTATTAGCCGATCAGGGCATGGACCAACCGGTTTTAGCGAACGGGCCAAGCTAGCCATGCAACAATACAATTGGCCAGGCAACGTTCGGGAACTGCGCAACTGCGTTGAGCGTGCCTTTGTCTTGGCAAACGGTCCGCTGGCTGAACCCGAGGATCTAGCGCTTTCCTATTTGCAAATACCCGGTCAATCAGTCTCCGCCGTGGCCCCTACCAGTGCGAACCCTTATCAAGAATTGACAATCGAGGAGTTAGAGCAACGCCATATCGAGGCAACCCTAGAATACACCGCAGGGCAAAAGAACCGTGCCGCAACAATCCTAGGCATCGAACGTTCTACTCTCGATCGGAAACTAAAGAAGTTTCAAGATTCCTAGTATATCCCCGAGTTCTACTCGTCACTGTTAGATCATCGAAAGAAACAAATCCGGTTGCGTCCACGTGGGCGCATTGCCGCAATTCAATCCCCCAGCTTCATCGGCACTCGGTGACCTTGCCAGGTTCCCTCCTATCAGAAATGCCGAATCATCCGGAAACGCGCACCATATCAATCAAAGAGGCCGACTCCTTTGAAGATCTGCTTTATGTTCTGGAAATGATGACATGTGACATCAATCTGACAAATTCCATTTGCCCTGCCTGAAATTGGAAATTGGAATCGGCCCCTCAATCAGCGCGTATTGCCTAATCCTCCCAGATGGCACGGTAAATGCACTTATCTTACGTTTGAGACAGCCAACAAAAGTCTCCACTCGGTCAGCGTTGCCCGAATAGTTTGGCGGTCCATTAATCCATTGGCGTTCCACAAGGGGGAAACCATGAAACGAATTGTAATGTGTATTGTATTGCTATCGGCTTTGGCAGTACTTGCTCCTAAGGCTCAGGCCCAGTGCTATAACGGGTATAGCGGAGGTGGGTACGGAGGGGGTGCAACCGGCTAGGCTTTTTTTGAGCGTGGAATGCTATCGCAAAGGGATGTAGCAGCATTTCAACGAACCACAAAACTTGGTAGTCGATGATGTGAAGATGGAAAAAATGTGACAATGGCTGTACAGGATTTGCCGTTTCCGTTTCGTCTGAGTTAAGGAGCACTAAGCATGCAATCGTCCGTTCAGTTAAATTTCGATAGCCTTGATGGACTTGTCGACAAGCTCAAGCATGTCGCTCAAAAGTCAGTTCAACAGGGTACTCCAGTCCATGAATCCGAAAAGCTGATTTTGGAGAACCTGCTTCAAATCGGACATGCCGTCCTCTCGTCTATGTTTCAATCCGTTGGGAGCGGCGACGTTGGACCAACCCTCGAAAAACCGCAGTTTACGAAGCCGCTGATTCGTTACCCCGAGCTCTCTACTCGGACATACCGATCGATCTTTGGTGACTTTAGTCTGCCTCGATACTTCTACGGCAAAGCTTCGTCACAAAAGGCTCTTGCGATTCCATTCGATGAGCACTTTGGACTGCCAGCCAATCGTTTCTCGCTGCTGCTGGAAGGTTGGGTCTCGCAACTTTCTACGAGCGAAGCGATTCACGAAGCAATGGACAAACTTGACAACATTCTTGGCGTTCGCATCGGAGTTGATAGCGCCGAGCGAATCCTGACCAGAACAGGCACTAATGCTGAGCATTTTCAAGATAACTTGCCTCCCGTGGAGGTGGAGGACGAGGGGGAGTTGTTGGTCCAATCGACAGACAATAAAGGTATCGTGATGCG
>JAYTVM010000351.1:0-1417 GCA_043743995.1 Pirellula sp.
GGTCATCGCTTGATCCGGATCGCACCCAACCTCAAGGCCCAGTTTCATGAGCTTGCTGAAGTCAAGATGATAGGCATCATGCGGTACGCACAAGGGCGCGTAAGCGCGAGAACGATCAGAGGAATCTCGCCTACGAATTGATTGATCCAAATCTCCAAGCTCGTAAGTTCCGCGTCCCATGTAACGAAGATATTCTTTAGCGCAGAGGCATCGTATATCGTGGTCTGCATCAACAACAATCCTTACTTGTGCAGTTGGCCAAACGGCCGTCCCGGTGTTGCGACCATCAAGGATGCACCCTTCTTCCTTGATCGTACGTGTACGGATCCAGTGTTGTTGAATGCGTATCATTGACGCCTGAATCTTTGGATACGCTGCCAAAATTGACGCACGTATTGAAATATCATGAGTTCTTAGAAATGCTTGATCAAGGGACTCAAATAGAGCGTCAGTCTCAATTAACGCTTTTTCCATAGCCAGCGCTGCACGAACGATCTCTTCAAAGTTCGTTGAAATTATCAATTCCTGTGTGTCATACGCCAGTCGCCTATATAAAAGACCGGTATCTAAGTACTTAAATCCAGTCCAAAGCATTGCCTTTGCTACGTGCCCTTTGCCGCAATAGCTGGGGCCGTCAACGGTTACAACTCGGGCCTGCGCAGCATTCGCTGTTCTTAGTTGCGTCAGAGCTACTCGAATTTCTCCAATTCTTTCCGCGACGAATTCATCCATGTTACGGAGCCGACTGTTGATTCAAGGCTCGAAGCCTTTCCTGAAGTTTGAAAATCTCGACGAATTTCGCACATGAATCAGGAACCATCAACCGCCACGATGAATCCCCATTTTCAATCATTGCTCGAATGACGCTTGCTGAAATTTTCTTTTCTGCAGTCCACAATATTTCAACCTTGTAGCCTATCGATTCAAGCACTCTAATTTTCTGCTCGTTCCAGCTGTCGTTAACTGTCGTCGCGATCGGTACATTTCGTGGCAGGAATTCGTTGAGCAGATGTGGTTCATCAATGGGAAAAGGAATGATTCGAAACGAGTGGCTACTGTAGCCTTCAGCGAGCAGTATTCCTTCAATCATCTGAGTACGTTCAAAGTACGTCAACGGATTACTGGCAAGCAAATCGCGATGCGAACTATCGCTCGATGGTATGCCCGCAGACAAACTTGGACGAGCAAGACCGATGTAGACAACGTCGAATAACCGTGACGCTGCTCGAAAATACTCTAGGTGTTCAAGGTGAAAGACTTGAAATCGTCCGTGAATAGAGCCGACAGCATTTCGCCGGATTTTCTGAGCGTTTACCTCGATTGAGCTTTTGCTAGGAGGCAAGATCAATCTTTCGGGTTTTTGCCAATTCGAGTAGCTGCGCCCAATCCGCCTCGCCAACCTCCGACGACTCTAACC
>JAYTVM010000352.1:0-16366 GCA_043743995.1 Pirellula sp.
GGAGGACTCGGTAGGCGTTGGAATCAGACCCCACTATACCTTACCTGCGTCGGAATGATATTTTTGCGTGTGAATAATCTGAATGCCACTTGTTGCCAGTAAATATGTTTCACCGCAATGAATGTCCAAGAATTAATGCCAGCGGTTGGCTACATCCGCATGAGTACGGATCGGCTAGAAAACAGCCCTGATCGTCAACGTCGGGAAATAAATGGTTTGGCCGAGCGTGAGGGCTATCGCATCTCCAAGTGGTATGAAGACCATGGCATGACCGGAACCAAGTCCGCCAACCGTCCCGAGTTCCAAGCACTGCTGCGCGACGCGGAACGCGGTCGGTTTGAAGCGATCCTATTGCATAAACAAAGTCGTTTCTCACGCGAAGACATCTAAATCGACGTCATCGAAAGCGGCGGTGTTTAGTGTCTGGAAAGTATCTCTTGAGCGGTTTGGTGAGTTGCTCGCACTGCGGAAATCGCATGTATGGTTTCGAACGCGATAATCGTGGCAAGTCGCCCCAACTGTTCGACCAATGCTGCAATGCACCCCTTACGCCGAATTTCGATGCCGATTGCCCGCACCCAGCCGTGCGTGCCGATCGCCTAGAAGATCAATAGTCACAACATTATCGCTTTGCGTTTGAAGTTGGGTCAAGTCCGCTTTCGCCGAGCACACGTGCCACACGTGGGTCGCATTCTCGAATTGAAGGGAAGACGCTGCGTCGCGGAGTGCCGCTGCTCCAGCCTAGGACTGCGTCGAAGTCTGCGTCGTCAGCTTTACCAGCGCCTGCCTTAACTCACGGACTTTGAGCGGCATGGCTATCAACACATGGTTCGGACTGGTTTTGGCTCCGCGAATGATGTACTGCTGCTTTGGATCCACCAGCATGACAACCGGAATATGCTTGGTGTGTTCCTGTTCGGTGAATTGATTGAAGGCCTCGAGCGCTAGGTTGCCCAGATCCGGTGCGCACAAAACGACACAATCCGCAGGCGGAGTTTCATCGGGCGTGAATTTGTCCAGCGCTCTTTCTGGATCGCCAAAAATGAGGACGCGGTAACCGCGCTTTTTTAGTTTCTCGCGCAAAATATTTTGCAGCTCTGGCTTGCTCTCGACGATGATCAACGTCTTGCCTTGACCCTCTTTTGCCTCCTCCTCATCGATTGTTTTGATCGCATGTGCTGACTCTTTTTTCTCGCCAATCCCACCATCGGCGTGTTCTAACCGTTTGATAGCTGCTTGCACATCACTCAGAATGGCACCGGGTGTCTGGTATCTTTTCTCTGGATCGAATTCCAGAGCCTTGTTGCAGATTGCATAAATCGAATCCGGCAAGCCTTGGATCCGTTCATTGAGAGGAGGGAAATCCGTAAATCGAGAAATACTGAGCCGCTGCATTCGATCGCGGGTTTCAATAAGCGCTGGTTTGCCGCAAACCACGTTGTAAAAAATGACTCCAACAAAGAATAAATCGCTTCGCGGATCTCCCTTGCGAACGCCCGTTCCTCGTTCCAAGGCCGCGTAGTCGATCGCTCGAGCGCTGGGGCAGTCTGCAATCGCTTCCGGCGACGAAACGTCCGCCATCGCAGCCAATCCAAAGTCCACGAGTTTGCAGCGACCACTCGCGTGAACCAAAACGTTTGTGAGTTTCAAGTCGCGGTGCGTTATCCCCTTGGAACTCGCAAATTCAAGTCCCGCACAAATATCATGCATCATATTCAAAGCATCGGCCGGACCGAATATTCCTCGAATCTTCATGATCTCCCGGAGCGTCTCTCCCTCAACAAATTCCATTACCAAGTAGGGCGAACGAGCATCGTTTTCGATTTCGTGGATCGTAACAATGTTCGGGTGCCGTAGTTGCAAACCCATTCGCCCTTCGCGGAGGAATTGCTCGACCGATGCGACCTGATCGCGGTGCCTTCGACGCAATACCTTGATGGCCACCACTCGACCCGTTTCGCGGTGCACGCATCGGAACACGCGGGCAAACGTACCGGCTCCAATCATGTACAGAACTCGGTAGGGTCCGTAAAAGAATCCAAGCCGCTCCCCCGTCATCATGCGATCCAATTGGAAATTCGTAAGAATTCCTTTGCGAAGGAGCAGGTTCTGGATGTCCTCAAGCTTGACATCGCTGGTCCGCAGTTCTCCCCAAAATCTATCAATCTGCTCTGGAGTAGCTAGCTCCAAATCGATAGCGCGCTGAGTAAGGGACCTTGGCGTAAATTCCATCGAAACGTCTGACCGACGAAGAGTGAGGTGGAGGAAAGGAGTACAGTCAACTCCTCTAGACTAAGCCAAATCATCACAGCAAGCAAACCATTAAACAAACAGGCGAGTCGATTCAGGCTCATTTTGCCAAAGTCGACTCGCCTGTTTTAAGCTCGAATGCACTTCGCTGTGTTCTGTCGGAGGAATTCTTGGGTTGGAAAGTGGCGACTTTCGGCTCCCAATAACACAAGCTAATGCATTCGTACTCATCAACTACCGAAAGTCATTATGAAAAAGGAAGAGTGGGTATGGCAACGGGAGAGCGAGGCTCCTGCCGAGCTGGCGACGCCATGGTTCGGCAGGAGCCTCACCCTCACGGGCAATGAATTGGTTGTACAAAGTCGATGTGAACATGTTTACAGGGGTGGCCGAGGGTAGCCACGGTCGCGGAGACCGTGGGGAGCGAGATCGTTTCTCGCAGTTCACCCACGCTTTGGCAAGCGTGGCTAACCACGTTTTCCTGTTTGAAAACGCACTAGTCTTGGTTTTCTTCTGGGGAAATTCCATCGGTGTCACCTTGTTCGCCCATCAATTCCTGAATCTGGCGTTGGTAAGCGTCTCTTTCTCGTCGAGTCGCTTCCAAATCAAAGACCAGGTACTTCATGTCCAAACGAAGTTGACCGATGGAATCCTGCACCAATTGCAAAATCTTGCGTCGACGATTGGTACTTTCAACCACGCGTTGAAACGATGGTTGAATTGTCAAGCGTTGTGCTGGAGGCAGCATTTCAATCACTTTTTGAAGATCCACCAGTTCGCTGGGCGTGTCGTTCAGGAGATTTTCGGTCGATTGGGCGGCTTGGCTCATGCGGAGGCTCCTCAAGGTAGCGATTAGTAAAGGTTTGCTGGTAGTTTGCGGGCGATTATGAAATTAAAGAAAAGCAGCTTGCGTGCCGACACTCTCTGACTGGCGAACTAACATGGACGGTAAACCTATGCTAGTCAAGGACTTAGGAAAGTCGACGCTTTCGTTGCAATTTGGTTAAACCTAAAAGTCCGTTGGGTTTTCGCAACACCAAACGATCTGGAAACGCAACGTAAGTCATGCTACAAGCTGGACTTACGAACTTGCAAATCAGGTTGCCTCCTATGTTTCTTTTTCTCCACTATTCATTCGCACTTTGTTGCAAAAAGTCAACCCTCGGGCCGCATAGCACGATTGGGCAATTCCTACGTTGGCCCAAGCCAGTCCTGCTGGTCTTCTTGTTCGCCCTCACTGCTCCCCAGATCGCATCTGCGCAACTATTCGATTCGTTTGACGACACAAAACAAAAATTCTATCTTTGGGAAAGCGATGCAAAAGCCCAACTCGCACCTTTCAAGCGAAGGGAACCAGGGCTTGAGATTATCGAGCCCTCCTTCGGAAAAGGCAGCAAGGTCTACCTCATCTACCCGATCGACCGTTGCGCTATCATCGAAGACCTCAATGCCTCCATCAAAATCCTGTCTGCGCAGAGCGGTTTAAGAATAGGCTTCCGGGTCGTCTTCCCGCGCAGCGCCCATCCAGTGACACACGATCCAATTACCGAAGTCGTTCTGGGTACTCCAAGCGAAGGGGGCGGGCGTTGGTCTACCTCCAGTATTGCTTCCGTACCGCAGCAATTCGACGATCGCAGACGGTATCTTCGAACCCTTTACGGACCGAGTGTCGATTTGCAAGGGGCTTTTATCGATGCAGTAGTGCTAAGCGTTTATTCGGATCCTGGCACAATCAAGCTGAAAGTGGACGACCTGCAAGTCGAAGGCATGGTGGGGCCAACTGCTTCCGGTATCAACGACAGATTCTCCAAGAGCAATCTTCAAAATCCGGCGACTCTGTCAGTTCCAGAGCAACTTCGCAATTTGCAAGCCACTGTTCCAAGATGGATTCTCTATCGCGGTGAGAGCTTAGATTATCTCAAGTCCCTCGGCTTCAACGCTATCATTACCAACAACCCCAGCGACCCACTCGTTATCGAACAAGCAACGCGATCACAAATGGGAGTCATCGCCCGACCACCCGATTTCGTTCCAACGGAAAGCCTCGCCAAAGACTACCGACATGTGACCGGCTGGCTGATCGGGACGACGCTGGATCAATCTCATTTGCCACAAACCCGAAGTCTCGTTTCGAAGCTTGCTCGTTTCCCACAATCGCTTGCACGCCCGACGGTCGGTGAAGCCATGGAAATGTATGGTCCCTATAGTCGTCTAAGCGACTGGCTGGCAGTGCCGCTGCCGCTCCCAACCCGCGTGCGTTCTGCTGGCGAAGAGGCCGCGATCATGCAGTCCGATCTTCGCCCCTTGGCCGGTCGATCGATTCCATTGACGTCGATGGTCACGCAAATGCCCAATGAATGGATCGTGCAAAAAGCCATTGCCACCCGAGGCTTGGGAAGAGAAGATAGCGGTACCGTCGATTATGATTTACTTCAAGTCCGTTTGCAATTCTATCGAAGCATGATGCAAGGGGCGCGCGGCTTTGTTTTTCGATCAGGCACTCCCCTCGATTCAGGCGACCCAACTTCTTTCGCGCGCCGCGACAGTTACACCCACATCAACCAAGAGATCGAGCTTTTCACGCCATGGATTCAGGCAGGCCAATCCACTTGGCGAAACCTAGTGACAGATTCACCAAACCATACTGCGACCATCCTCGAAACACCGAAAAGTCAACTTGCAATCATTGTGGCATCCGGCCCCATGGACCAAATCTGTTCCGTGGCGCCAGACACCGATCGCATCAAGATCACGCTGCCTTTGTCAGGTCAATTGCGCGAGGTTTTTCGAATCAGCCACGGCGTATTGGAACCGATGCGTGGAGAACTGACACCGAATGGTCTGCTTGTTGCAATCGATCGGCCCGGCCTCATCGAACAAATTGTGACAGTAGTCGATCCGATACCGGCTGCGTACGTGCGCGACAATCTCTTACGACTCGCACCGAGTCTGGTCGAATCACGTATGGACATCACCGAACAAGTCATTGCAACCGGCCAAACGTTGTTGGTCGCGCAGGCCGTCCCAAGAGAGGATCCACGTTGGGAAGAGATGAATCTCGCGCGATCGTTGCACCGTGACTCGACGCAGCACCTTGCCGCTTCGAATATTTCTCAAGCATTGAAGGCCTCGGACCAAGCGTTGGTGGCTGCACAACGCGTCGTACGAAGGTCGTGGGACGAAGCGGCATCGCAAATGGGTGCCTTTCAAAGCAGCCCGCTTTTGGCTTCACCACTCTCGTTGCCCCTTCATTGGGAATACCGTCGTTTGCTGTCTGGACGAGGCTGGCAATCCATCCCAATGCCTGGAGTTCCTTTTCGCGATACGGCTCAGCTCTATGAGTCCCATTGGCAAGTGGACCTTCGTCTTACCGAGAACGTTACGAGCGACTGCGATGTTTACTCTCAGGGTCCCGATGGCAGTCCAGCATTAGTTCTTTCCACCAAACCTATCAACAACCAGCTCATCCCATCGGGCTACGGTGGCGCGGTAATGCGCGTTTCGTCACCGCCGATCACCGTTCCGGCAGGCGCCATGGTGCATGTCAAGGGTCTAGTCCGTATCCAATCGTCGCCTGGAGAAACACAAAGTGGTCTATTGGTTAGCGACAGTATCGGCGGCGAATCACTGGGGCAACTGATCTCGACGGCGGACGCTTCGCAATATGCTTGGCGTCGATTCAGCCTCATTCGATTCGTGACCAACGAACGAACCATTCGACTCCACTTCGAAACAAGAGGAGAAATGCGGGCCGAAATCGCCAATATTGAGGCCGAAATGATCATGCCAAGCCGACCTGCCGACTTGCTAACTCGGCCATACTCTCCGGACGAAAACCTAGAGGACGTTCAAAATACGTTTCCTGTTTCCACCTCAAGCCGCCGATAGCGCCGCCCCTCGCTTAGCGACAACTAGCAGTTGACAAAAAATGCGTTGATGCGAGTTTTTTTCCGTTCTGCGATCTGACCTTTCCGTTCTGCGATCGGGCTTTTCAGGTTGGTCGGGCTTGCCTTTCAGATTGGTTGGGCTTGCTTTTCAGGTGGGTCGGGGGCTTGTCCCCCACCAACCTTGTTTTGGCGTCCTAACAGCCAGCACTCGCGAATCGACCCGTTCCCCTCGGCTTTGCCCGCCTCCGGCGGGCAAAGCCGGGTTCATGCCGGGGGTGCTAACCATCTGTTCTAGAGTAATGGTAAAAATCCCCCGAGATAAACTCGGGGGCATTTGGCATGCCGCTGGCTTTACGCCGGGGGGTTCTAACCATCTATTCTATTTGAACCTCTGGGGCATTGATCCAACTCGCTCGCACGACATTCCATTTCGGCCAATTCGCCAACGGCGGTGCCATTTCGACCGTCCACGCATTCAACGCAGATGAAATATTGGAGTCGTTCCAGCTTTGGTCTGACATCCAAAGTTCATTCGGCAAAGACCGCTGAAGCAGCTCCTCTAAAAACTGCGGGGTTTCGCCAAAGTAGTCCAATCGATCGTTGATGGTTGCAACAATCGCTGAGCCTTGATGGATGGCTTGTTTGATCGAGACCCCCCAATCCACGGAAGCTTTGGCGATTTGCGATGCTGCGGCAATAGCGTGGGTCGTACTTGGGAAAACCGTGTTTACTCGGTCGTTCATGGACTTGATAACGCAGCCGCTGTTATTTGCAACAATACTGGCCATGCTTTGCAAGTGCCGGAGTATCTGTGAACAAGCGGCTTGATCGGAAAGGGACGCATAGAGCTCCACTGCATTTGCAATTTGACAGCCCAAAAGCGTAACCGTTGTGAGACTTACCATCTGACCTGGCGAGAGCACTTCGTCAGGAAACCAGTCGCGAAACGCGGGTAATCGTGCTGCGTCCGCCGCGGTAAGTGCATCGGCACGCGGCGCAAGTCGTTCGATGCGAATTTGCCTCGGGTCCGAATGCGGATTCAAAAACGAAAGCACTTGCTCGCCGCTTCGCAGGGTCGGAACTTCATGCTTTGCGGCTGGATGGGCGAGGTCCATATCCCATCGACCTACTCGACCGTTGGGAGCAACTCGGAAATCCACTACGTAGGGGAGTTGAGGACCTCGGAGTCGATACTGGCCATCGTTGAGGCGTAGCTGCAAATGGAGTCGTTCATCGGCTTGCAACCGAACTTGCGCGACGACATGCGCAGAAAACGCCGGTCCTCCCACGCAGTAGGTGCGTGTCTCGGCAGCCCGAACTTCTGGATGCGCTCGAAAAATCAACTCAATGCTCTGGGCGAAATCGAGTTCGTAGTCCACGTTGCAAGCTTCACAATGTCCATGATCGGCCAAGCCCTTCAGCGTCTCTTTGACGTCTGATGGGATTCGACATGTTGGGCAGAGAATGTCCCAAAGCAGAATAAGTGCCCCCTCGCGAGCAGCCAACAGACACACCTCGACTACTTCATCGGATTTCAATCCGAATCGCTCTGCTAAGGCCAACGGCCGCAAGCGAGCCACCTCCAGGTCGGTTGCTAACTCAAGGTACTGTTCGAGGGTATCGAGTACTTTTGGATTGATGGCTGGGGCGCTGGCTCGGACTCGAGAGAATCGCTCGGTTAGCCGGCGTTTTTGTTCTCTTGTAATGGCCTTGGTAATGGCAAAAGCATTGGCCGTGGTGCCGGAATTCGAGTTGGATTGCAGGTATTCGTCGATCTTTTCGTAGACGCGACCGAAGTTCCTTTCCGACTTGTTGCCGATTTGAAAGCGAGCAAACAACTTGCCCATGAAATTCCGCGGTACCATCTGTAAGGTTTGGACAACGAGCGTTCCACCGTCCGCTTGAGGATTCAGTTCAACGACATTGGTGAACCAATGAAATGGCCCACTTGGGAATTGTCGCAATACACTCAAGCGTCGCCCTTCGATCCATTCGTAAGGATGCTCCTCCCACTCCATCGTCATGCCCATCGCGCGCACGGTCGCCATACGGCGCATGCCAAGTTTTGGATCCTGAAACGTTCTGTATCGAACGGCCGGCAGCCCGATGGCATTGTTGACGCGATCCGTATTGGAAACATAAGGCCAAAGCGCCTCTGGCGAAGAACGCAGTTTCCATTGGTATTGATACCGCAGGATTCCCTGCGCATTGGCCTCGGGGAGGGATGGATGTAAGAGGATCGATGTGCGTGTACCAGCTAGTAGTCCCTCCAGATCCTGAAAAAGTTCGCCCGCATTTTGATAGCGCGCATTCGGATTCTTGGCCAAGCACTTATCGATGACCTCCTGAATGGCATCGCTAGCAGTTCCGACGAAGGAACGAACTCTCGGCACACTTTCATCGCAGTGCTTTCGAAATATTTCAATGGGTGATGGGGCATCGAATGGAAGGCGTCCTGTCAAACATTGAAACAAGGTGATGCCGAGTGCATAGACATCGGTTGCCGGCCCAACTTCCTCGCCCCGACACTGCTCGGGCGCCATGTAATAGGGCGTTCCCATAATCATCCCGGTTTGGGTCATGGCCATGGACTCGGCCGAATCGAAATTCTTTGCCAGCCCAAAGTCGGCAACTTTGATCAATGGTTCTCCTTCTGACAAATCGATGCTGCCGTTTTGAAACGAGCGTTCGCCACGCACGCTTAGCAACAAGTTGGCAGGCTTGATGTCGCGATGCACCATTCCAATTTGGTGAGCCACGTTCAGGCCACTCGCAGCATCCGCAATTGCACCAACTACCAACGATTCGTTTAAGGGTTGATGTGTGCGAGTGAAGTCCGCAAGACTTCCGCCAGGAACATATTCCATGGCGATATACATTGTGTCATTCGAGCGATTGAATTCGACGAGCCGAGCTATGGCTGGATGATCGACGGTGGACATCAATCTGGCTTCTTTTTCGAACCGCCGAATGGCCTTTTCGTCGTTGGCCAGTCGTTCTGAGAGAACTTTGATGGCCACGAGTTGGTCGTTGCTTCGGTCTCGACCCAAAAAAACGGCTCCCATTCCACCCTCGCCCAGCGAGCGTTCAATGGAAAAACGCCCAAGTTGGGGCAAGTGAAACGAGACCATTCGGTCCTTGGCCAATGTTGCGGCCGCAAACGCGGGAAGCTCCTGCGTGGCATCGTGGGCTGTGTCACTGCTACCGGAATCCACCTCACTCAATAGCGAACTGGAACTACCGGCCATAATGAATGAACTCGACCGATTGGGAGCGATTCCTTCTTGCAAGTGTTCGACGACCTCCTCAATGGAGGGTCGATCCACCCACTCAGCCCGGCGCATCTCAGCCAGAATGGATTTCACGGTCTCAAGTGAGCTCAAGTTCGGTGATCGAAGCGACATGTCTAGAATAAGAGTCCCCAAAGAAAAAACATCGTTCGCAAGAGCGTTCGCCCCAATCCGATTAACGATTGGATCCTCAAGTAAGGAGCCGTCCACAAGGTCGATGGCAGAATGGATCGGGCTGGCTTCGGATCTTGGTGAATTTAGCCCTGCCCTGTATATGGTGCTTGGGAGCAAACGCCCATGCGCTATCCCCATACGATGTGAAGCGGCAATTCCTTGGGCAATCTCCAACAGCATTGGGAGGAGCTCCTCGGATTCTGGGGGATGACTCTCAAGGTGCTGAGCGTGAAGAAAGGGAGTCGTCGTCACGAAGGATTGTTCTGTGTCCTCCACAACCGAAATCGGCAGAACATTCTTGTGCCGGACAATCGCCGATCTTCGGATACACTCAACCGTCTCGTCAAAGTGATCAAAATTGGATGCATGGAGTCGAAAGAATCGCACCAATCGAAACGACTCGCCGGCTTTGGTGGCCAAAAAAGTCTGGAAATGACTGGAACTCGCCAGCGGTTTTACCAGTTGATAGTCGTCGATTTGCACGGCAAGAACCTGTGGACAGGATAGAACGAATAGGACTCGAGAAAAGCAGTATATTCGAACAAGCACGTACCCTGGCACGAAGGCGAGGGGCAGTTTGAAAACTACCTATAAACTGGGTGGCACGCTCTTAGGCTGTGATTTTTTCGAATCTGAAGAAAGTACCCATCACGCTCCGCGTGATGTTCTGAACCCTAATTTTCTAGTTTGACAAACCACTAGTTCGAGTCTTTTGCCACACTTCCCACGCCCATCGCTAATCACGCTAATCACTCTGGGCGTGCCACACGATGGCCTGGCCTGGTAGTCCTCTGTCTGCCGCTCGCCTAATGGCATGCTCTCTCCCACAGCGGACTAATTATGGGCTGGATGATTGCAATCGGACAAGCTTTGCACTAAACTCTCAATTCATGCGTGCACACACGATATCAAATCTTTTTTCGAGGGCCTTTATGACGGACAAAAGCGAGCTCCCAATGGCGTTGCGAGCCGCCTATTTGGCCCTTCACCGTCAGTCGGATGCACAATTTGCAAAGCATGGCGTTACCGCGGATCAGTTCGTTCTCCTGGCAACACTCTCACGTGGCAATGTCCTGACGCAACGTGAACTTGCACGACGCATGCCGTCCGATCCCAGTACGGTCCGTGCGATGCTCGTCTTGCTTGAAAAACAAGGTTTGATCCTTCGTGATGTGCATCCCAGCGACTCCCGAGCCCGTACGGTCGCACTCACTCCCAGCGGCAAGCGAAAATTTCGGCAGCTATGGAGCGCCGGTGAGTCCATTCGAACAATAATGTTCACTGCGATTGAGCCCGATGACGCTGCCCACTTGGTACGACTCCTAATGCGAATTGCGGAGTCCTTGAACGCAGAGAGTTTGTATGAATTCAATCAAATCCAATCGCGTGAAGCAGGAGTCAGTAAGACGCAATGATTTGTTCATTAACACCCAACGAAAAACTCCAGCAAGTTAACCGCTAATCCAGCTCATTATCAAAACCAGGGATTCAATCGTGGCAGCCCATTCTCGTCGTTTTTCAACTCTGTTACTGTTTCTTACGACTCTATTCGGAACTGCGTGCGGATCGAATGCGTTTTCGCAAGACGCATCCGACGACGATTCGAAAACGGCCCAAGAATCCAAGGCAGTTGCGCAAGCCAATCGGCCTTTCACCAATCCTGAAATGATGAAGCCCTCGATTGACGAAAAACTGTTCACGTTTGTCGATGTTGGGGCAAAGATTCCAAACTACACGCCAGGCAGACAATGGGGAACTCAAGGTGCTCCGCTGACAGAGATGCAAAATCCACTGCCGGCCGAAACATCGATAAAAGGTTATTCGGTTCCGCAGAGTTTCAGGATGTCCCTGTGGGCGAAAGAGTCGAACGAGAACTGGCCAGAAAAATCTCGCAGCGATAATGAGCTCGCGGGACTCAAAGGCAAGCCTATTGCGATGAACTGGGACGAGCGTGGGCGACTTTGGATCTGCGAGACGATCGACTACCCAAATGAATTACAGCCAGCAGGACAGGGTCGCGATCGAATCAAGATTTGCGAAGACACGGATAATGATGGTCGCGCGGACAAGTTCACCGTGTTTGCGGAACACTTGAGCATCCCATCAACGTTGGTGTGCTATCGCGGTGGTGTGATCGTTCAAGACGGTCAATCCACCATCTATTTGAAAGACACAGACGGCGATGACGCTGCTGATTTCCGCCAAGTTTTGATTACGGGTTGGGCGATGGGTGATACGCACGGGGGTGTTGGGAATTTTCAGTTCGCTCCGGACAATTGGATCTGGGGAATGCAAGGCTACAACAATTCCACGCCCGTGATCAACGCCGAAAAGCAAATGAATTTCCGTCAGGGTTTCTGGCGATTCAAAGTCAAGAGCGGTGCTGCCGATCCAACGGCACCTGCGTACGCAATTGATGGTGCGACGAAGATAGCGGCAAAAGATGCAACCGACAAATTCAATCAAAATACGATTCGCGTCGAAGCACTCGAATTCATGCGAGCGACGAACAACAACACTTGGGGACTCGGATTCAGTGAAGAAGGGTACGTATTCGGTTCTACGGCGAACAACTGCCCCAGCGTCCATATGCCGATTCCAAATCGATATTATGACCGAGTGGCTGGTTGGTCTCCGAAAACTTTGGAAAAGATCTCGCCTGACGCAAAATTCAAAGCGCTCGATGACAAGATTCGACAAGTTGACGTACACGGTGGCTACACAGCCGCTGCTGGCTCAGCAATTTACACCGCGCGAAATTACCCCAGCGCCTGGTGGAATAGGATTCAGATGGTCTGCGAGCCAACTGGGCACCTCGTCGGTAGCTTCATCCTGCAAAAAAATGGCGCGGGCTACAAAAGTAACAACTCATTCAACACGGTGGCAAGTATCGACGATTGGGCTGCACCGATCATGTCCGAAGTCGGCCCCGATGGAAATGTTTGGGTACTCGACTGGTACAACTACATCATCCAACACAATCCAACGCCAATTGGATTCAAGACAGGTAAGGGGGCAGCATACGAAAGCGATCTGCGAGACAAGCGATTTGCTCGAATCTATCGGCTGATGTATCAGACCAGCGAAGGTGACAAAGTGCCTTCCAAATCTCGCGACTTGTCAAAAGCCAATTTGATTGAACTAGTTGATGCACTTAAAGACACGAATTTCTTTTGGCGTCGAACGGCGCAACGCCTCCTTGTCGAGAAAAATGCGAACGATGCCACCACATTAGCCAGGCTGGTGGCACTCGTGGACAATCACTCAATGGACGAGATTGGTCTTGCACCATCTGCCATGCATGCAATTTGGACGCTCGCAGGACTTGCAGAATCAGGCAGCGATGCGGCTCGAAAGGCGTTGCAAGATGCATGCATGAAAGGTTTTAAACACCCTTCCAGCCCGGTCCGAAATGCAGCCATCACTTGCTGCGACCCAGCCCAGATCAAGCAAGCGCTCCAGTTGAATCTGCAGCAGGATGCCGATCCGCGTGTGAAACTTACGGTTCTGCTCCGCATCTCCGACGATAAATCTGGAGAGTTGGTTTCGGGTGAACTCCTGTCGGGGCTCATGCTTGGCGGTCCGTCGGTAGCCGAAGATGAAATTCTGCTCGATGCATGGACATCTGCAGCGTCCACAAACCCGATTCCAACGCTCGTCGCCTTGGTGAACAGCAAAGAAGTCCTATCTGATGTCAATCTTTCCGCAGGCGTCTCCGTGTTGGCGGAACATATTGCTCGCTCGAATCCGACTTCCGACAAGATCGCCCAACTGCTGGATTTGGATTCAAACTCAAAACTGACGGTTGCTGCATGGGAAGGGTTGGCACGTGGTTGGCCAAAGGACCTGACGCTAACTCTGTCGGAAGAGGCGCAGAAGAAATTCCGAAATCGCTTTCTTGCCGATTCGACGAGCATCGAATGCAAAGCAGCAGTCCTCTCCGTCGCTGACAAGTGGTCGATTCACGATCTCGATCAAAGCGTTGCTTCCATTCAGGGAAGCCTGTTCGATATTGCTCTCAATAATACGGACGATGACGATAAGCGTTTGAGTGCCTGGGGGCAAGCCGTTCGTTTGGCTCCAACAAGCTCTCGAATTCTGGCTGCGGTCGACAAATTCTTCACGCCTCAGTTGTCGCCCGAGATGGGGAGCAAAGCCATGGATGCACTGCAGGCTGCCCGTGTCGATGGACTTTCAAAACAGTTGCTCGCCTCACGTCGCAAGCTCGGACCAAGTCTCGCTAGCAGCGTGCTTCGATTGCTGCTCAATCGAGCCGAAACGACAACCTCGTTACTGGATGCGATTGAGCAAGGTCAAGTTCAATTCACGGAGCTCCAACTGGACCAACGGCAAGCCATTCTCAACCACCCGGATCGCGCGATCGCTCGTCGCGCCGGAGAATTGATGAAGGCTCGTGGTGCCATGGTTGCAAGCAATCGGCAAGCACTTGTCGACGAGTGGCTGCCGGTTACTGAGATGAAAGGTGATCTTGCAAACGGGGTTGTTATGTACAAGAAGCATTGTGCCCAATGCCACAAGCACGGTGAACTAGGCGTTGCCATTGGCCCAAATCTAACGGGAATGGCCGTGCATCCCAAACACGAAATTCTGATGAACGTGCTCGATCCATCCAGGAGCGTTGAAAATAACTTTAGAACCTACCAAGTTCTCACGACGGATGGCAAAGTAGTCAACGGTATGCTTGCCGGTGAATCGGCGAACACGATTCGAATTATCAACACGCAAGGGAAGGAAGAGCAAGTCCTTCGAGCGGATATCGAAGAGATGAACGCTTCGGTCAAATCACTGATGCCCGAAGGTTTTGAAGGGTCTATCAGCAAGCAGGAAATGGCTGACCTCTTGACCTTCTTGAATAACCGAGGCCGCTACACACCACTAACGTTGTCCACTGCTGCAACGGTTAGCAGTGCGAAGGGGCTTCCGGGCATACGTGGTGCGCCTGGTGACAAGTTCGAATTGAAGAACTACGGAACTCTTGAAATCGAAGGCGTCCCGTTTGAAATCCAAGACTCTCAGGAAGGTCGCGTCGCAAACATGATTGCTTTGCAATCGGCAAATGGTCGCGGTCCCGCAACGTTGCCCTCCTCTTCGGGTTTAGCTTGTTCAGGGGACATTTTGTCCATTCATCTTCTTGGTGCTGTCGCCACTTTTGGTCCACCCAATACCAACGGAGCAGCAAGTGTGATTGTGCGTTGCCACTTTGAAGATGGTTCCAAGGAAGACCATGAACTGGTTAATGGAAAGCATCTCGCTACTTACCGCGAAAGGGTCGATGTTCCAGAATCCAAATTTGCATTGGACGCCAATGGAAAGCAGATTCGCTACTTGAAGATTCCACTTAAAACTAACAAACCGCTAAAGAGCATTGAATTTGTTAAAGGTGAAGACTTTTCAATTCCATTAATATTTGCCGTTACCGTCGAGTCCGCGGGTTCGCATTAGCATACGTTGCAATCCGATGTTCTTCCCTCCTTTCGAAAGGTAAATCGTTATGCAATTTGCATCACTAAAGCTGCTTGGCATTCTAGCGATGTCGTGCAGTGTCGCACAATTCGCCATTGCTCAAGACAATCCGGAAAGACCGCGCCGCCCCGGCGGTTTCGGCGGCACAATTGAACTTGGCCCGGATGACGTAGCCTTCTACGACGCGCCGCCCGTGGGTTTCAACAAGTTGCGCGAGGGTGTACCGCACGGTAATCTGGAGTTGCTCGATTACGAATCGAAAACGGTAGGCACTGAGCGCAAAGCCAACGTCTACACGCCTCCTGGTTACACAGCCGACAAGAAGTATCCTGTTCTCTACTTGCTGCACGGAATCGGTGGCGATGAAACCGAGTGGGTACGTTTTGCGAACCCAAACGTACTTTTCGACAATCTGCTCGCGGATGGCAAAGCGGTACCTATGATTGTGGTCATGCCGAACGGTCGCGCTCAGAAGAATGATCGAGCCGAAGGCAATGTCATGCAGAGTGCACCCGCCTTCGCCACTTTTGAACGCGACCTACTCGACGATTTAATTCCAGCAATCGAAGCCAAATACTCGGTCGACAAGAGTCGCGAGAAGCGAGCGATTGCCGGGCTATCGATGGGTGGTGGTCAGTCGTTTAACTTTGGCCTTTGCAATCTTGACACTTTCGCTTGGGTCGGCCCATTTTCCGCTGCTCCCAATACCAAGTCAGCCGAAGTATTGATTCCGAATGTCGAGAACGCAAAAGCCAGACTAAAATTGCTTTGGATTTCTTGCGGGAACAATGATGGACTGATCAGGATCAGCCAAAACATCCACCAGTTCTTGAAAAAGAATGAGATCGAACACGTTTGGCATGTCGACGGTCATGGTCACGATCCGGCTCACTGGAGCAGCAGCTTGTACTGGTTCAGTCAAAGTGTTTTTCAGGATAAGAAGCCAGTCGGCAAGCAAGCGCCCGCTGCAAAGCCTTCATCCGTCGGCAGCAAGGAAGTTGAGCTGTCCAAGGAGTCGGTTGCAAAGTAGGCACGTAGGCGAGCGGCAGACAGAAGACTACCGGGCCAAGCCACCGTGTGGCACGCCCAAAGCGATTAGCGATGGGCGGGGGAAGTGTAGCAAATCACTCTAGCGATTCACCACGCCCTTCGTGCCTCAGAGAGGATGTGATTTTATAGTACTAATCACGCTCCGCGTGATTTTCGCAGTTCAAAAACCTTTGGTTTCTGAGGCAACATCACGCGGAGCGTGATGGGTACTTTCTTCAGATTCGAAAAAAT
>JAYTVM010000353.1:0-1414 GCA_043743995.1 Pirellula sp.
ATGCCGGTTTGGTCTCCAAGCCGATTATGCAATCGCTCAGTCCGCTTACCATTGACGAACTCAAGGATGACATAGGTGCTTGTTGTCATACTGGGGGCAATCGTGCGAGCGACAAAGGATTCTTGCCAATGAGTGTTGCGAACTATCTAGAGCTATTGGACTGGACCGCACGCGAGTTGCGAGCGGACAAGCGTGATGCGACGCCGCAAAGCGCAGCACCGATCTTCGAACGACTGGGGATTGACGCAGAAGTTTGGTTTGAGCTGACGAGGGACTTTGGCAAGTTGTTCGCTACGGTGGCGGGCAAGCCGAAAGTGATCGAGTCGACTCGGAGCCGTCACCGCCATCAGCGTTACAAGATACGCAATCGAGCGAAAGAGTTGCTAACGAGTTAGGGGAAAGGCACCGGCTTGAAACGACTCATCTAAATTTTTGACAACGACCAATATTCGTTTCAAATTCGTCTGCGCAGAGCATGCCGAAACGCATCCGCTTTTGGTTCCTGGGGGGTTTGTGGTCGGAAATTCTTGCAGGCAGTCAATTTCATTTACCGATTAACTCTGGGGAGGGAATTGCAGCGGGATAATTGGTTTGTGTCCCCATGATGCCCTAGATCATTAACAGCCAAGCAGCTTTTTGCCACAACGCAATCGACCCTCGACTCGCCATTGTTGGACGCCTTGGCTGGTTGGGTGCCGAAAAGCCAACCGCACTGGGCAACTCGCGACGTTCTAGAATTTCTAACCGTGCTTCAATCGGCTTTAGGCGAGCGTCGATTTTCGTTACCACAACAGCAGGAACCCCCACTGCCGGATGTACTCGACGGTTACAAAGCGCTCGGTGCATCGAAGCTCCCGGAAAATGTCCGAGTCGCCTGGATCGGTTGGGTCAAGTTCATCGCCAAGCAAGCGAAGGAAGCAGACCGCCAACTGGTCCACTCGGAAGCCATGCGTACCCTGTCGATGCTTGAACCCAAGGATCAAGAGTCGCTAGCCTATTGCTTGGGGCAAATCAACGAAAAAAGCCATCCCACGTCCGATATTCACGCGCTCTGCTGTTCGGCCAATTGCCAGCATCCTCGTACGCCAGACTCCACCCATCAAACAGCCTCCGCTTTGGCGGGAGTCGTTCGCAAAGTCAAAACGAGAGGGCTTTACACGGACAATCAATGGCCAATTCGACTTCACCAATTGGTGGCTGCGCTTCTACGGCGAGACGCCGGATTGGGTATGGCTTTCGTGGAATTGCCTGTCCCATGCTGCCCGGAAGATTTAGTCCTCCTCTCTGCGTTCCCTCTCGATGTTCAGGTTTCTGCAAGGAAAAAGATGCGAGGGCACCTTTTGAAGTCGGAGCCGACCGAATGGTCGGTTCCCATCTTGCGGTTTGCTGCCCAGGCTGGCATTGATAACGAATT
>JAYTVM010000354.1:0-1413 GCA_043743995.1 Pirellula sp.
GAATAGATAGCATTTGGTTTTCTCGTCCTTGGTTATTTGTATCGTCCCGTTGTTGATCCGATCGCTAATCCACCAGCGCGAAATTCCTAGTTTTTTTGCCAACTGAGGAATCGTCAAAAAGCCATTCGCTTGGCGTGGGTGCGATTGGCTCGCACGACGCAAAATTCCGCTCTGCAAACGCACGTTGCGAACCGTACTTTCAAGCACCTTGTCAGCTCGGGGCGAGCAATGACCAGCGTTGGATAAATGCGACGCAATCTCTTTGTCACTGCATCCTTCGCGAGCCAACTTTCCTATCGACGCTTCCATCTCTTGTGCTCCAGACAACCAAGCGAATTTCCCCACAGTTACACGCACTATTTCACTTGTTGCCGCGCCACCACGCCACACAATCCGAGTTTGAACTTGATCGGGTACCAAGCGATGAATTACTACCTTTTCAACCAGACTTCGCAACAGAGCTTTCTGCTGCGAAGTTTTCAACAACCTTGCATTCCAAAGTTCCGGCAAGCTTGGCCCCACGTCGCGAAGCATCTCCAGGAAGTCGGCAGGAATCATGTACGACGGTGCGTTCACTTGCTTTTCAGCAAGTTGTTGTTCGGCATCATGTAACTCGCGCAGGCTCGCCTCCCAACGTCGCTCAAGTTCGCCAGTGACGAGTCGATTGTCTGGGTCCGACTTCATGAACTGACGCTCGGCCAGGGTTGATGCATATCGCAAACGCTCGACTTGCTGCCCGCACTCACCGCAGTACATGATGCCGTGCAGCAGTGCTTTGCGTTCACGTGGCACACCACGAGTTTTATTGCGAGCGTATTCGCTATAGTTGTCATGCAGCATCGTTTGAATTCTCTCGTACAGATCCCAAGTGATATACGCGGGGAACTTGTCCTGTACACAGTATCGCCACTGATTGCGAGGCAAGTGTACTTCCTGCATTTTGCCATTGTTTTGGCAAGACTAGTTCCAAATCGCCTCGCTCCGCTTTGCCGAGAAGTCCCGCTGTCAATCGAGCGCGAATCGTGTGCAACTCCAGTTCTGAAATCTGTCCTTTCAATCCTAGCAACAATCGACCGTTGATCGACGTCGGATCGTAGACGCCATCGCGGTCAGCGATCAGACAGTCGTGAAGCCCACAAAGATCGAGCAGTTGATACCAGTGTGAACAGTTGCGAGCCAGTCGCGTGGCATCGAACGCCAGTAAGATACCGACCTTTCCAAGTGCGATGCGCGCAACGAGTTTCTGATAACCTTCTCTTCCTTCGATACTCGCACCGCTTCGTCCGAGGTCGTCGTCAATGACATGGATGTCATGCTCCTGCCAACCAAGTGAACCAGCTCGATCACGCAGCGCGTACTGCATTCGCTGGCTTTCTTTGTTGGTCACGACTTGGTTCGGACTGGACTGCCGAA
>JAYTVM010000355.1:0-4482 GCA_043743995.1 Pirellula sp.
CTCAGCGGTCCTGGCGTGAAGGGTGGATCGTAGCCGGCGGTTTCGACTCCGCTTGATTCGGGTGAGTCGTCGGCGATGAGACCTTTGGATTCCATCCAGATGCGAAGCTTGGCTTCCGATTCTTTGGCGACTTTGGCATTAATCTGGCCAGAAAATCGCAGGACAGCAAATCGCCCACCAATTCGTTTACGAACGTCGACGCCTTCGCCGGTAGGCGCTGGGACACCTTCAACGGTGATATCTTTGGGCATAACGAACCCCATCTGCACAGCCGATTCTGCTTTGTCATTTTCCATAAAGACGGGTGTCGTCATCGAGATCTTCTTGTCGGATTCATTCGCTCCGCTGATGTAGCGGAACAGTTTCATGAAGCTGCCATCACGACCTTGGGCATCCATTTTGGTTTTGGTCGCGACCAGCATCAGGTCGGGATACTCGCGGACTTCGAATTTGCCATCTGCAGTAATGACCTTGTATTCGGCCGATTCGTAGGCAGCCCTCGCCACAGTATTCCAAGCGAACACGCCGGCCACAACGAGAATCGCCATTACTGATAGGTAAATCATTGGTTTGCGTTTCATTCGTTTGCCTGCAAGAACACGACCACGACGCGATTCAAAATCGAAACGCGTTGTACATCATTTTAGGTACTCGACTAGTGATGAGCGATTGTCGAAGGTGCCGCTATTCAACTAAAACCCGGAGTCACCATTTTACAATGCCACGCATGACCTTGAAGCCGCCCACGAGTGTTGATCCACCGTATTCTTTCGCTAATCGCATGAGGGATTTATGGAAACCGCAGTTCGGAAATGCTGACTCGACCTTCGAAATGGAGGATCTCGCCATACCCTTACGGACCCAGCCTTGCGTCGCATCAATCCAATCCGCCTTGCGGCAGGCCTCGATCACTTCCTGATTTGCTCCCTGGTATCGGAACACCTTGTGGTGCCAATGGATTGCGCCTCGGAGTGTATCCGGATCTAATCCCCAACTGAACTTTTGGTTGTCTTCGAGTGCAACTGCTTCCGACGGTTCAAGGTAAGCCAACTGATGATGCGTCCAAAGACCAATGTCGTGATAAGCGAAGGCCGTTTCTACAAGTCGTTCGTGTTCCGGTGCATTGTTAAGAAAGTGCATTGCATAAGTGACTATTCGGTAGACATGGTTCCGATAGCCCTCGTAGTCATTTCCAATGGCAGTTCGATAGCGTTCGAGTAATTCTTCGACTCGAGGACGCTCTGTCTTAATGGTGATATCGGGCATGATTGTTATTGGTTGAGTTTTGCGTAATGCGATCTTCGTATGACATCTACGGATGCATTATCTTTCGGGCTTCCCGTATGAACGCTGATAACTTGGCTTCATCAAGTTGGCCGTTCGTTCGAAGGCTTGAACAGACATCCACGCCGAATGGTTGGACCTCTTCAATGGCAGTTGCGACGTTCTCGGCAGAAAGGCCGCCAGCTAGGAACAACGGAATGTTAACAGCTTCTCGAATGCGACGACTTATCGTCCAGTCGTGCGTGCGTCCGGTACCGCCGAGCAATTTCACAGGAAGTCGTTGATCGCCTGAATCGAGAAGCAAAGCGTCTACACCTTGCTCGGCGACACGACAAGCTTCTTCGATCGATTCTTCACCCGTGACGTGGATCACTTGTACTATCGAAACGCCAGGCAGCGCGGCGTGAAGATCTTCGAAGCTGCCCCGTTCAAGCCGGTCGACAATCTGCAGTGTATTGACTCTACACCTTTGCTGTTGAGTCACGATGTCGGCAATGTTCAACTCGCTGGTTAGCAGAAACGAACCAACCGAAGGCGGAATGATGGCAGCGATTTCAGCGATTGTTGATTCGGAGATGACGCCTGGCCCACTCGGCATTCTCGCGACTAACCCCAACGCGTCGGCTCCGTACCGAAGAGCAAGCTTCGCCTCGGCGACGTTGCTGATGCAGCAAATTTTGACTCTCGGTCGTAGCGTCGGTTCCAACGAATGCTCCTAAAGGGTGATGATACTTGAGTTGGTTCGGCGGCAAATCAACTTCGAGAGACTGTTTTCGCTTTTCAGGGACCGAGCTGTACTTCGACAATCTGGCAAGATTTTGACACGCCCAATTGGGAATAAGTATGGCAAAACACCCATGTTCACCAGAACAATCGGATTTACTACGGAGTAAATTGGTTCTTTTGGGTGAATTTGCGTTGCCACACTTCACTGAAAATGCCATATTTACTCGGTAGTAAATATGCCATTTTGAGTGAATCCATGACAACATCCACACCACAATTTGATCGCTTGCTTTCGGAGATACTGGCAGAGCTTGGGCCGTTCCAAGTAATGACGGTCCCGGGTGGAAGAGACCCGAATGGCGACGTCCATGTGATTGGACCGGCCGGAGCTGACTTTCGGCTTGATGTCAAAGAGTACAAGCGGATCACGCCGGCGACCGCTGAATCCGCTTGTTTGACGCTGAATCGACAAGGACAAGCCTCGGGCTCACAACCGGTAATCTTTGCCTCCATGGTATCTGATCGGACCTCTGAGATTGTTACCAAGCATGGAGTGTCTTGGATGGACTACGCCGGAAACTGCCGTTTAGTGTTTCCTGCAAATGGAATCTATGTGCGTCGCAGCGGCATCGAAAATCCGTTTGGCAAGCAACTACCGAAAGTACTGAACGTCTTTTCTTCCAAGTCCAGTCGCGTCGTGCGTGTGATGTTGCAGGAGCCGCTGCGTGGCTGGCAGTTGAATGAACTGGCTGGTCACCCCGACGTTCGAGTGAGCCCGGGTTTGATGTCTCGCATCAAACAGACTCTTGTCGAGAGCGGTTATGCGGTGATGCAAGGAGGGCATATTCGCTTGAAGCGGCCGGATGATTTGTTGAGCGATTGGGTGAATCACTACAGAAACCACGAGCCGCGAGAATACAGTTTCTATATGCGAGGTGAACTGGAGCAGATTGAGCAACAGATTGCGCATTGGTGTTCAAAATCCACCAGCCAGTTTGCAATCTCACGTTTCTCGGCCGCATGGCGCTTGGCACCTGAAGTACGATATAACGTGGCGAGCTTTATCGTTCCCACACGAGCGATTTTAGCTGAACAATTGATTGATCTCACAACCAACTATGGGGCACGCAAAGTCGACTCGGGTGCCAATCTCGTCCTGCAAATTTCGGACGATGAAAGTTACTTTAGCAATCGACTTGGCGAGCCAATTCCAACTACTTCACCATTGCAAACGTACGTAGACTTACGCGCAATGGATGGTCGCGGTGAAGAAGCGGCGATGGCGATCTACGAAAAGTACTTCAAGCAGCTATTCACGGAAGCGACTGAACAGACGGCGGAGAACCATGAAGGAAACTGAAGCGGCCCGAGCCGTTTTGCTAGAGGTGCTCAATGCTCTGGGTGCGATGCGCGATGACTTAGTCATTGTCGGTGGATGGGTTCCGGACCTGCTGTATCCATCGAGCAACCACATGGGGTCGTTGGATGTCGACTTGGCGGTATCACCCAAGGCGATAGGTGGGAACGCGTATTCCTCGATCCGCGAGCGTTTAACGCAACTCGGCTACACGATGCGGGAATCGCCGACTCGATTCTTCAAGCAAATCCCTGGTCTAGCCAATCCGATCAAAATTGACTTGATCACAGGCTTGTACGTCTCCCAGCAGAGGCAGGAATCGATACTAGTCGACGAGATTCGCATCAACGCTCTTCGCGGTATCGATCTGGCATTTGAAGCATCCGAAACGATCATTGTGGATGGAAGAATGCCAGATGGTTCCGTCAATAAATTGACCGCTCGTTTGGTTGCTCCAGAGGCATACATCTTGATCAAGGCGATCGCGATGGACGAACGAACCAAAGACAAGGACGCATACGACATTGCATTTGTTTTGAACCATTACAAGCCCTCTCTCGCCGACTTGGCAAAGAAGGTTCATGGGATCTCGAAGGCAGGCATTGGCAAGGAGGCATTAGAATTGCTGCGAGCCAAGTTCCGCACGTTTGATTCTGTGGGGCCAGTATGGGCTGGACGGGCAGCTGCAACTGCTGGCGAAGACGCATTGCAGTTTCAACGTGCGGCATACGAAGACGCGGCTGAGCTGTTCAGACGTCTCGACGCGAATTGAATCGCCCCTTCGGCATGTTCTGTTAACCAGGTGACCAACATATTCCGGGGCAGCGAAGTTGATCGCTGGTTAACAGGTTACAACGATCGCCAGAGGGCCCGATTCGTTCTCGGCGAATTGGTAGGAAGTAATCACCCGAGCAAACACGAAACGCCTAAGTCGCTACAAAACAACGGGTTATGCTTCTGCATACTCAGAGAGTCATTGCAGAGAGCGTTCGGCTCGGGGAGCCTTAGTTTTTTCATCGGAAAAAACACCAAAAAGTTAACGCCGGACGACGAGAGATCGACGCCCGGCGTTTTTCGTTTATTCCCAACGTTTTGGGCCTTTTCCGCGTCCGCGA
>JAYTVM010000356.1:0-16303 GCA_043743995.1 Pirellula sp.
CTCAGGACGGTTAGTCCTGAGTGAGTTGCACCATTGGCGAATCTTGGTCGAGAATGCAAGGCGAACGAGCGGCCCCGAAGCAAGTGGCGGGCAGCCCGGGCTTGATAGCCCAACGGGCTTACACATTTGTAGCCCAGGTCAGAGCGACGCGGCGTAGCCGCAAAGCGCCGCCCTGGGTATCGGTTCACCATTGCAAATCGCCCTGAATGGCTACGCA
This sequence comes from Pirellula sp., assembly GCA_043743995.1. Taxonomy (GTDB): domain Bacteria; phylum Planctomycetota; class Planctomycetia; order Pirellulales; family Pirellulaceae; genus JBKCUI01. Next base: position 218 of record JAYTVM010000356.1, read on the forward strand.
GTTTCGACAACTGAATACCTTTTGTTCGGACAAGTTTTCGGATTTTGACCACGCGTCCTGGCGACGCCACCCTCCGTTATCTCAGTGGACTCCTGTTCCAATTATCCTTCCCGGAGCAATTCAAAGAAGAGAATCGAACAGGAGGAAACCGAGGAAACAGAGACATTGAAAAACCAGAAAATCGGTTGCTGTTCTTTTCAACTCACGTCGCTGTGATGTATCCATCGCGCACATGATTCCCTCTCAGGAGGGCGTGACCTGAGGGGGAATCGAAACGACTCAGGACGGTTAGTCCCGAGTGAGTAACGCTATGTCGCCGAAACTCAGCTCATAAAGGATCAAATCGGAAAATAACGTCGGGGCGAAGCCAGGGCTCAATCTGCGTCGGTGTGCTAAACCAACGTGTGCCTATGTCGAAAGCGGTTTGGCACATGGAATTTAGTGATTTCAATGTCACTTGGGACAAGATTTGGCTTGATCAGGTTGACGTCGTTGGCGGTTGGGGTGTATTCGTCTACAATAACATAGGTCTACCAAAAAGGAGTCAAAGATGTCCGATGTCCAATTACCAAATGAAATCCTGAAGTTGTCGGTCGACGATCGAATGGAATTAGTTACTAAGATCTGGGAAAGCATAGCCGAAGAAAGCGCGGCGCAGCCACTAAGTGATGCGCATAGACATATTATCGACCAACGCCTCACCGAGTCGGATGCCGATCCAGGAGCGCTGATTCCAGCCGACGAAGTATTCCGCGAGCTTCGGGATAAATAATGGCCCTCCATGTGTTCTTCACTCCATCTGCCAAGCTCGATCTGCGTGAAGCGAGAGATCATTATAGGGGACAAAGTGAAGAGCTTGCGGAAGGCTTCGTCGAATGTGCCCAGTTTGCAGTAAGCCGAATTGCAAGTAGTCCCGGACAGTTTGCAATTGTTTACAAGAATGTTCGACAATGCCCGCTAAAACGGTTTCCGTTTGTTATTTCTTTTCGAGAAGTAACGGGCCGTATCGAGATTTTGGCAATTCTACATGGCCATCGCAATCCAATGATTTGGAAACGCAGGTCAAGATAGACGTTGGAAGCCCGTTGCGTTTTTCCGAATATGAAACTGCTTCGGTCGCCCAAACCGAGTGTCGCTCCTTTGCTCGGCACAGAGAGCATATGGGACTCCAAAGGTCTCTTCCCGACAAATTGCGTCAACCTTTGGCAGTGTAACAAGTTGCGTCGAGTGCGCATCTGCCTGATGTTTGTTCTTGCTTGGTCCATCCAATGCCATTTCGGGACCATCTATGCCAATCTGAGAATCGGGTTCACTCCCAATACACTCCCAGGGGTTTGACAAGGCTTCAACTGCCCTTCGCTTCTCTGATGCATCGGTATGAGTGTAAATGCCCATCATTAAGCGAATGTCGGAGTGGCGAGCGAGTTCTTGGGCAACCTTCGGTGACACCTTAGCTCGGCTGAGGTTGGTGATAAAGGTGTGACGGTTCGCGTGAAAGTCAGCGAATCGACCTTGGCTATCTTTGTACTTCAGAAAGTCGCTCAGTTCGCGTTCCTGTTTCTCTTCGTCCGTCTTTGCCTCTTCAATCCATTTGGCCCGAGCCGATTGCAAATCGGTCAACATCATCTGAGAGGTTCGCCGATTGATTCCGCCTGAATCGTTTGCTGCAACAGGAAATAAGGACTCGTTCAGTGCCGGTTTGCGAGCCGCGAGCCATACCTTGAGTCGTTTTGCCAGTTCAGGATGCAAGACCTGAGTGTCCGTCCGACGCCTTTTGCTATAAGCAGCGGCGACGGTTGCGGTGGGAGGATCTGAGTTGAGATCGAGCGACGATGGAGTGAGACTTGCTAGTTCAGCACGTCGGTAACCTGTCCATGCGGCAAACACATAAAGCACGGCCCGATCTGGTCCAGGAATACATTGGTTTGGCTTCCCAGCTTCAGCCGCAACAATGAGTCGGGTGAACTCTTCGTCGCTCCGTGGCCGCCTGTCATGCCGCCTATCTGTTTGCGGATTGAGTTTTTTGATATCAAGCAAAGGATTGCTTCCTAGCTTGCGTGTTCGTACCAACCAGCTAACGAATTGCAGAATAGCTCGCAGATAATGGTTGCTGGTTTGCTTGCTCGAGCCAGCGTCTCGTAGCCCTTTCAAGTACACCTGAACGGCGTCGGGATTGATTGAGGCGATTGTTTTAAAGTTTGCTCCCTCAACTATCTTGCCAAGGCGGGAAATGACTTCCCCTACTTGCTTCTCAGTAATATCTCGTTGCTCAAGATAAGCCTTGAACTCAGTGACCAAGGTCGCAATCGAAGCTCGTCTCGCTTCCTTGCGGTCGTCTTCGTCAGGCTCTTTGAGGCCGTCCCTGATAAGTCGTGCATCTTCTTCGAGCTTCGAAGCGTAACGCTCCGTCTCGCTTTTGTCCGTGTATCCTTTTACGGTTCGTTGTCGTCCCGTGTGGTCTTTATAGCCGATATACCACGCGGTACGTCGGTTATGCTTGTCCTGTTTTCTTTTGTAAATCGATGCCATGTCAGTTTACCTTGTGCGAGCTCCTATCGTAACGGATCTATTCTCGTGCTCAGCTGCGTTATGCTAGTTGTTGCATTGATTCTGGTCGCGTTTGTTATCAATCTCGGCTACATCCTGTTGGTTAAAGGAGAACTGCAAAAAGCTTCGGATTCCGCCGCACTTGCCGGAGCATCTCAGATTCTCGTCGCACAATCTTCGAGCAGTTCCCTTATTGACTCGCGTGCCAGTTCCGACATTGCCTTTGCGATTTCGGAGGCAAAAAAATACTGTCTCAAAAATAGTGCTCGCGTTGCCAATCTGACATTGCTTGACAGCGATATTGTCGTGGCGAAGTTCAGAAATAGAAGTCGCTTCGCCCACTCAGGAGGCGTGACCGACGCTACATGGCTAAGCGCTTCCTTGAATCTAGCTGTTGCACAGTGTGGGAACTCAAAGATCCCCATAGATCGCTGCTTCACTTATGATCGACTTACTCCAGCCGATCATTTTCTCCGTCGATTTGGTTAGCTTTTCCAGTGCGCTGTCTATTTTGATAAGCGATTTACCCAGGGATGTCTTGTCATCGGGCGGAAGCTCCGATTTGTTGATCGCCGTGTGATATTTTTCGATGATCTTGTTCGCGTCAACCACTGCGGACTTCCGCAATTCCAGTCCTTTTTGTGCGTCGGAGAATGGCTGGTTTGCCGCTCTCGTCGCCAGGGAATGGCAGGTATCGAGTTGCGGGCCGAGGCCGTCCTTGAACTTGACCAGTGTCTCCCAGTCCTTGACCTTGATGCTTTTCTTTGCAGCTTTCCAGTCGGCTCGGAGGGACATGTGTTGGCTTGTGGTGGGAGAAAATGAAATGTTGAAACGCCGGACTGGAAGTCTAGGTATATAGGAGCAAAGGTGCAATGCGGTTTGTCTAAAACCCACACAAGGTTGGGAAGTAAATGTGATGACTGCCCCGACGGCGAATGCCTCGAAATAACAGCGGCGCAACTGCCTCAGGAGGGCGTGTCCTGAGGGAGGAATTCAAGACGACTCGGGTCCTATTCGAACGATGAAGGCGCCGTCATGAAAAAGCACATGAGCCTGCCGTTTGATTTGTTGTTAGGACGAAAAACCTTTGACAACTGGGCACGTTTCTGGCCGAAACATGCGGACTTCTCGCCGGGCGACCGTTGCTTGTCGATGGGGGGACTCGCCTAAGTCGACATGTGCGAGGTCGATTCTGGATCGACCGAAGTAGTGTGAATAACGTAGACCAATTCTTCGATTCCGTACGCAGACTCACCAAGATCTACCGCTGTTTTTTCGCAATTCACGAATCCATATTTTTCCAAGACTCGAATCGATGCGACATTGTGTCTTGCGACTTACGCGTACAATGGTCGATCGGCAATAAAGTCGCAAGAACAAAGAAAGCATTTGCGTCGCAACGCCCTTACCCCAATATTCTTTCCCGATCCAGCCGGGCCATCGATAGCCTGGCACGAAGCACTCGGGAAAGCAGATCAGGAGCGCATGTGCTTGACCTGCCTCAGCGATGGCTGCGGTTGCCAAATGAACGGATTCCTCCGGGGTTGTCGGTACACGGCAGTTGGCGAGGGCGATGCGAACGGTGCTCAAGTTTTAATCCTCAGAGAGGTGGCGTTGGCGAAACCCTGGTTGTAACAGTTGATCTGGAGGCTCCTTGGAGCGTCTTTTAGGTATGCGCATTTGAGACCTGGACTTCGGTCCAGAGGTCTCATAATACCACTTTCAATCTGGCGATGCGAGCGAACCTCACCCTGCCGTCGGCACCACTGCTTCCGCGAGATTGAAGTCGTTCAAGAGGGCTAGCGCTCGAAATTGAAGTGATGTCAGCTCCGACCGCGAAAGATCAGAGAAGCACGCGGAAAACGTGGACTCTCAACGGTCCTGCGCGGCACCGGAGCTCAGCCGTAATGATTCTTGCTATCGCAACACGAATTGACGGTACGTAGCCTATCGAGTTACTGGGCTGACGTCCCCAGTATCGATCGATTGAGTTGGCCGCCTTGAAAGAGCATCTCGTCCAGTGCGCTATCGATCGAATCTTGAGAAACATGCTGTTCCTCGCCGGCGGATAAGTGAAACTGAGTGATTCGGCGCATCAATTCTTTCAAGAATGCAGCACTCGTCCCCTCGGTTCTTGCGACCATATTGGTAAGTAGTTCTTCTGCAATAGTCAAGCTCGGTGCATAGAGATCCAACAATTTCCTTCGCCCAACTTCGTCGGGGAGTGGAAACTCGATCGCCTGATCCACTCTCCCTGGGCGGGAAGCGAGTGCCTGTTCCAACGCCTCGGGTCTGTTGGTCGTCAGTAGGAAGAGGATATCCGCATCTCCTTTGAGCCCGTCCATTTCATTGAGCAACTTGTTAAGCAAGCTCTCAGCGCATGGGGTGTCCATGCTGATGCATCCCGAGCGATGCGTACGCGCTGGCCCGTAATCGCAACGCATCGAACGAATCAGAGTTTTGACGTAGCGACTGGTGCAAGAAGCCAATCGCCGATTGAAACCGACGATTTTCGATCGCCTGCGATGCCATTGCAAGAATTGCTTTTGGGTCCCTCGATTCCACCGCGTTACCTTGTATGTCTTTGAGATTTCAAAATCCGATGCCACCAATGTCGCATCGCAGGGCTGACACCGCCAATGTCGACAGACTTCGGGCTATCAAAATATAGCGGATGGAAATCAAAGTATAACCGTCGCAAGTTGCGAATTCATTTTCGGATGTTGCTCCGTCAGTACCAAAAAAAACACATCCGCGAAATCTCGTATGCCCCAAACGCCTTCTCGTCTGTTATAAAAATGGAAATTCAGTTTATTTTTTCTTTTGGAAAGGTTGAAGATTTGCCATCTACCCTCACTCCCCAACTCATCCTGATCGCCATTAGCAGCTGCTGGCTAAACATGGCTTACGCACAAGACACCGATTGGCCGGTGTATCTCGGGGGTAAAGAGCGCAATCTCTATTCGACGCTCGAGCAGATCAATAGTGCGAACGTCTCTCGACTGCAAGTTGCTTGGACCTATGAGACGGGAGACGCGGACGAATATCAGGCGAACAATCTCATTGTAGACGGCCGGCTCTACACGCCGACTCAGTCGCGCAAGGTGGTGGCACTCAACGCGGCCACTGGCGAGGAACTTTGGAAATGGGATCCTGCGAATGAAAACACGGGATCGGGCCGCGCGAGGCAGCGAGGGTTGGTTTATTGGGCGAATGAAAACGGCGATGAGCAGCGATTGTTCACCGCCGTAGATGGCCTCCTTTTCGCACTCGATCCGAAAACAGGAAAAACAATCAGAAGTTTTGGTGTAAATGGCTCGATCAATCTTGGTTCGGGTCTGAACACGCCTGGAATCGCCTACAAAGATGTTTTGATCGTTGGTGGACTCGGCGGCAAGGGAGCGGTTCGAGCATTCGATGTCAGGACGGGCGTGCTGCGTTGGATATTCCACCTGATCCCCCGGCCTGGCGAGGTGGGCTATGACACCTGGCCCGCGGACGCACACGAAAACGCGACAGGTCTAATGCCATGGTGCGGCCAGTCGTTGGATGAAAAGCGAGGTATCGTTTACGTTGCGACCAAGACGGCGGAGCCAGATTTTTATGGGGGTAAACGAAAAGGGTCTAACCTATTCGCCAACTGCTTGCTCGCGCTTGACGCCGCTACAGGAGAACGGATCTGGCATTTTCAAATCGTTCATCACGATCTGCTCGACAAAGACTTGCCATGTGCGCCAGTTCTCCTAACTGTCAACCACGGCGGAAAGCGAATCGATGCGGTCGCACAAGGTACCAAACACGGACTGCTCTTCGTGTTCAACCGTGTCACGGGCGAACCGCTTTGGCCAATTGAGGAGCGGCCAGTTCCGCAATCCGATTTGGTCGGCGAGCAGACTTGGCCGACCCAGCCGTTCCCCACGAAGCCACCGCCACTGATTCGGCAGCGGTACACGCAAGACGATACCTCGAACATTTCGCCCGAGACCCATCAACTGACTCGGGATCGGATTCTGGCTGCACCCAACTTCGGGCCTTTCCCGGCACCGAGTCTGAATGAGACGGTGATGTTCCCAGGATTCGACGGTGGCATGGAGTGGGGTGGCGGTGCGGCGGATCCTGATGGCATATACTACGTCAACGTCAACGAAATACCGTGGCTGCTACAAATGATCGAGACCCGTCATGCAGATGGCTCCAAACTGATACCGGGCGAGCGCGATTACATGATCTATTGCGGCGTCTGCCATGGCCTGGAGCTAAAGGGCAATCTCGAACTGAAGTTTCCGCCGCTGCTCGACATTGAGAAGCGAAAGACTCGCGCCGAGATTGAGCAGATCACGCGGAAGGGTGGGGGACGAATGCCCTCTTATTCCGACATGCCAGAGGCCAAGCGCGCCGCGATTCTCGACTATGTGCTCAGTAAAGGCGCGCCGCAGACGGCATCAAGTGATGAATCAGCTACACGCAAGCCTGCAACTGTAGTCGCTGACGACGAGGGACCGGGCTACGCCTTCGGCGGATTTCGTCGCTGGCTCGACACGGAAGGATATCCGGCGATCAAGCCGCCATGGGGCACTTTAAATGCAGTTGATCTCAACACGGGCGAGATCAAATGGAAGGTCGTGTTAGGCGAATATCCCGAACTGTCAGCCCGGGGAATCCCGCCAACTGGCACTGAGAACTACGGCGGACCATTGGTGACGGCCGGTGGCCTAATCTTCATTGGAGCGACCGCTGACGAAACCTTTCGTGTGTTCGACAAGAAGACCGGCGAAATTCTTTGGAAAACGAAACTGCCTTTTGGTGGCAACGCCAGCCCGAGCACGTACACCGTCAAAGGCAGGCAGTATGTGGTTATTTCAGCAGGCGGAGGCAAGGGTGGCCGCCCCCGAGGCGGAACTCTGGTGGCATTTGCGCTGCGGGATTGACAAGCGATGTACTCCAAGTTCTCGGATGTGTGGTTGTTTTCTCGTGAGCAATCTGTCAAGCTTCACCGGCACGCGCGGCAATCAGATTCCGTTGACGGGGCCTCTTCGATCCGCTTGTTGGCGGCAAAGCGAAGACGCGGAAACGCGTTTCATTTTCAAAGTCTTTGCAAACTAGATTTGATTCTGCTGGGGTCGGTGAAATTGTCTATAGGGACATAACGCTACCTATTCCGATTCGTCGGATACTTACTCGGCGATCAGTGGTTCTAGTCGCTTGAACTCGGATTGAATATCTGTGCCAACGTAGAAGGAGAGAACGCCTTTTAGTTGCCGGGACTCGCCTGGTGGGCAATCCTGAAATTGCGGGTCGGAGTGCATGCAGGGACATGGTTCATTCACCCAAGGGCGAACACAGCTCTGCCAGCCAGTGATTATCCAACGCGACTTGGTTTCGTCATGGCACGCCACAAATGGCTTTTCGATCCGCTTATTTTCGTTGGTCAGTTGATCAAATCCTGCCGCTCGAGCTAACATCATGCAGTTTTGTACGACCAGTCCTTTCAGTGTTTCTGTTGAGCCGTTCTTGATCCACAAGTTCAGATGCAGGTCATGCTCGTGCGGCTGGGCCTCACAACCAAATTCGATGCCATTGGGTAATTGCCTCACGACCTTCCAGCCTGAGCCGGTCCACTGCCATTCAACCGGCTCCAGTGTTTGCCCCTTTTGATCCCATGTTGTCTTGACGTGAGTGTGAGCCAGATACATCAGTTCGCGGCGATCCTCTTGCATCCACCAAATCGCTTCTGGTACATCGGCAACGACGTACGATTGCGAATCCCATGGCAGAAAAACGCTCAGCTTGGTTTCTCGTTGAGGCCGAATCGCACCGTCACGAAAACCGGTACGGGGATGTCGTCCGCCTGGATACGGCAAGACCCGAAGTACATCTTCAGGAAACGGGTTCGGTCTATCGATCTTCAGTCGCTCGGAAGCCGACTTGATCTGCTGCGTGGTTAGGCCCGTGGCGGCTGAGGCTTCGGTTAATGTGTAGTGGTGGTACACCAGCATATTGCGAAGCCAGAACTCTAACTCAACATCATCTTTGGGCTGACGAAAGTTCTCATAGTTGCGTTGATTGGCTATCGTGGCCTTGCGGTCTTCGATTGCACCAAAAGGATCTTTTGGTTTGACTCCAGCGTCGACATACTTTTCCAGATCGCGGAGTGCGATCACTTGATAACCCTCAACGGCCAAGTATCGCATGTACTGTTCGAAATTGGCCTTGGGCGTGTTCACCCAACCGTGCGCCGTGTCGGGGACTCCATGAAACTGCAAGACTGCAATCCGTCCATACTTGGCCTGCTCGACAGCTCGTTTAAAATCCTCGAGCCCCCAGTTCGGTCTCGCATCGCCGGCCGAGGGAATGAGCAATGGATGATCCAACATCGGCTCGTAAGCAAACCCGCGTCCCATTTCATATTCATATTCCGGGGCACCACCGCGCCTAGCAAAGCGAATGCCAGCTGCCGCCAACGCTTCCAATCCGGCTGGTGCTAACGCGTTGCCGGGCCAAGCGAAGCTCACCGGTTTAGGAATTTTGTGTTCAGCACATCGTTGATTGACGCCCTCAAGTTGTTCGGCCAATTTGCCCAGGTTTTTGTCATTGATACCCAAATGATCGCGGGTGTGATTGCCAATTTCGAATCCGTCTTGGTGCAGCTGAGCGATCTCGCCCCAAGTCATGTAGTCGCGCTTGTTGTCCTTGAAATCGAAGCCTTCGGTGATAAAAAAAGTTGCTGAGAAGCCATAGGCCGACAGCAAGGGTCGGACAACAGTGAAGTGCGACTTGGCCGAGTCGTCAAAGGTCAGCACGACTAGTTTTTCCGGAATGGGATCAGCTGCCGTGAGATTCCGAGTGGTTAGTGCCAAAAGACATATGCAAAGAATTTGGCAAAAGGTCCAATGGTTTTGATCGTTCATGGTTTCGTCTGGTCTAGGGGCGAGGGGAACACGCACAAAGATGCGGGTAAAGATGCGGCTCACGCCTATGGCCACAACATGCCGCCGCGTCGCGGCTGTGCACACCGAGATCTTAATATTCTTGCGACACTCGATGTTTACAGCCAATGTTTTAGTCGGCCAACACACTACATCATCCCTCCCATGGCTTTCGGCTTGTCCTTCGGCTTGTCTAGGAACACTCGGGGCTTAAGGTTTGCTGGCGACTGCTTGCTTAACTCGTTCAGGAATTTTTCCACAGCCAAATGGAATTCTTGCGGCGCGGCTATCAACAACATCGACCCCACGGTCTTCATCGAAGCGCTACCCCCCTCATTTTGCCATTGGTCTGGCGTGATAGAAGATTCAAGAGCAGCCATCAACTCCGTGGTGAGACCGCTATCGGGAAGGAGATAGCTCATGTCGTAAAACCGCAGCACGTTGGCACTTGTTTTTTTCGAAGTTATCCTGAAAACTTCATTTTCGATAATATAGGTTAGCTGAAGCGGATCCAGCATATCGTTACCTCCCTTGCCAAGTCTGCGTTGGTCGGTGAGCCAGAGATCCCGCCACCGCCCATTCCACCACCACCTTGCGCGAGAACAAATGGTCCGATTTCGGGTTGCTCTACATTAATTGAAGGCTGGATCGTCATCGCAACATTGCTTTCGCCGTTGTTGGATTGTGTTTGAAGAGACCCAACGTGTTGGTTGGCGATTGCAGATAAAAATCCAATCGTACCGATCGCACCGAGGACCAGTAGTCCCCCTGCGGTACCGAGAATAGAACAAGCGAATGGTTTCATGACGAGTTCTCCTTGGACGAGTTGCAAAAGTTGAGAGTTGATGGGTTTCGTTTCAGCAAGTCGTGCAAGAGTCGGGCATCCAACGCCTGCATTTCCAATCAATTCCATGAATCGATCGGTCCATGGCAAAGCGGTGGCGGGCATCACGATCGCCATACGCACTCAGGAGGGCGTGTCCGACACTACTTGGTAGGGCGCTTCCTTGACATCTAGTTGTTGCACAGCGTGGGAACTCACAGATCCCCATAGATCGCTGCTTCACTGATAATCGACTTACTCCAGCCGATCATCTTCTCCGTCGATTTGGTGAGCTTTTCCAGCGCGCTGTCTATTTTAATGAGCGATTTTCCCAGGGAGGTCTTGTCATCGGGCGGAAGCTCCGATTTGTTGATCGCCGTGTGATATTTTTCGATGATCTTATTCGCGTCCTCCACCGCGGACTTCAGCAATTCCAGTCCCTTTTGTGCGTCGGAGAACGGCTGGTTGGCCGCCTTCGTCGCCAGGGAATGGCAGGTGTCGAGTTGCGGGCCGAGGCCGTCCTTGAACTTGACTAGCGTCTCCCAGTCTTTAGTCTTGATGCTTTTCTTTGCAGCTTTCCAGTCGGCTCGGAGGGACATGTGATGGCTTTAGGTGGGAGAAAACGCGAAGCTGAGATGACCGACCGAAAGTTTAGGTAGATAGGAGCAAAGGTGCAATGCGGATTGTCTTAAACCCACTGTTCGGAGGGAATGCGAGCGTGGTGATGCGACTTTGTCACCCATTTCTCGACTTGTCTAATAAGATCATCATTGATAGGTGATTTCCAAAGCGTGAATTCGCAGATTTCATCAACTCCGTATGCCGGCATCCTGAAAGCAGACGCGGCGTCGAAACACATCCCCGAGTTGGACGGTATTCGAGGACTGGCAACCCTTGGCAGGTCGTTTTCACCCCGCCGCTCGCCTAATTGCCCGTCCGTGCCTTACCGTCCTCATTTCTCAGGCCAGTCGACCAGCGATTTCTTCTTGACTACATTGGCAGTATGTTCGTAGTAGTGTTTCTCCATCTGCAATAGCAAAGCTTTTGGCGTCCAGAAACTGCTCCCCTTGGCTTTCTGATCAAGAATCATGCCATTGAGTAGATAGGCATAGCGACGAGTGAACGCTTCTACTCGATCCATCTGCATCGCTTCCTCCGCTCCCGTCCAATCCAAATGTGCGGCTTGGTATTCGTTCGGCATCTGCGCGGGGTTGATGTCCATGATCGGAATACTTGGGTCGACGGCATGGTAGATCTGTGAGAAGAAAAGCAGTTCTCGTCCCATCATGTGCTCCGCGTTTCAACGCGGTGTATGCGTTCCATTGGCTGGACGGAAATTCATTTGAACACTAGAAAAATCTTTGAATACGAGTCGGGAAGATAGGCAAGCAGCCTCTTTTTTTGCAAACATCCCTGCGAGCGGTTCTTCCATTCTCCAGGCGGAGTCTCCCAACTTCACCCACCGCGTTTTGCCGCTCGGCTCGCTCGACTTCGAAATGGCGATCGTATTGTGTTCGATTTTTTCAATCGTCGACGAAGAAATTTTTCCTTGGAGAAAATTTTTGCGAAGAAGGACAACTTTCGGATTGACCAATTCTGCTAGCGTTTGCAACGCTGTCGGCGGATCGTTCGCTTCGTCTAGAAGCAACACGTCAACCTCCTTGAGAGGGTTTGGCAGCTCTCGACCTTTCAAACTGCTAACCAATTCCTGTGCCAAATTATTCTTGCAATGAACGATATTTATTCCGTCTACCTGGAGAGACATCACATACAGCAGCTTACTCGATTCACTTCCATTGATGACAACGCGAGTAATGTGAATCACTTCCGTGGAATACTGCTGATCTGCGGCGAATGCATTGAGTGTGGGCTTGGTTTCATTCGGCTTCCGGTCCAGCACGAGTATGTTACCCTCGGAGGCTTCCCAAAAATCATCAACAAATTCAACATCTGCGGTTCGTGAAAATAGTTTGCGGCTTGTCGCATCGACGCCGATGACAATCTGAAAATTCCACATCGTCTCGATCGAGATGCAGTTGTTGGGCCAATATCGAATGGCCACAGGCTGCCCATGACTCGCGAAGCTGGATGATGCGGTAACAATGGAAAGCACGATCCCAAAAACTCCAAGGATTTTTGCTTGCGTTATTCTCTTTAGGACCGATCGTTTAGTCTCTGCCATGTTTATCATGATCTTCAACCGGATTTCGGTTTTGAGATAAGTGTGCTGAATTCTTGCGACTCCAATTGATGCCATTGTAACCGAAATCGCAATTCAAACCCAAAGCATCGAATGAGTCTTGGCTTGTCGCATGTGGCCTAGGCCGATGCGTTTTGGCAAATACAAAAATGGCGGAGTTAGCAACGCCAGCCATCCAGCGTGCATTGCCAATAACGACGACGTGGTTGTCCCACAACTCCATGGCCCGCGAATGGAATGATCACCTGTAAATCGAAGCTCGTTCAACGAGATGGCACCAAATACCATCGCTCCCCATAACAGTGGCAAGCCAATCAATTCCAAGAGTCGTTTTGAAAACATGAGATACCTCATGACTTATCGGGACCAAGAAAGCCATTGATGAAAAAGTGACTTAACAAACGGCGTGAGACGGGTTCGATTGAACTGATCGCCAAGCTTGCGTATGGCTTCTGCTTGGGTTGGGTAAGGATGAATTGTCGAGGCGATTTTGCCCAGTCCGACTCGGTTTGTCATCGCGAGCGTAATTTCGGAGATCAGATCTCCTGCGGCTCGAGCCACGATGGTAGCTCCAACGATTTTGCCGGTACCCTTCTTAACATGGATTTTCACGAAGCCTTGATCTTCACCTTCTAAAATCGCGCGGTCTACGTCGTGAAAACTCTGCGTGTAGGTGTCGATCGCGATATTTTTCTCTTTCGCCTGGTGCTCAGAGAGCCCCACATGGGCGATCTCGGGTGAGGTGTACGTGCACCAGGGAATCACCAGCGAACTTGATTTTTTGCGTCCCTTGAAAAGCGCATTTTGAATCACAATCCGAGCCATAACGTCAGCAGCATGGGTGAATTGGTAAGGGGAACAAACATCGCCCGCAGCATAGATCATTCGATTGGTGGTTTGCATCCGATCGTTGACCGTTATTCCTTTTTTGTGAAAATCGACGCCAACCGCTTCGAGATTCATGTTGTCAACGTTGGGAGCTCGACCGACAGATACCAAGAGCTGGTCGACGGGTTGATCATAGGCAGTACCATGCGACTCGGCGGACAACCGGATTCCGCCTTCATTGCGAATGGATAAATGCTTCCCGCAGCAAAGTAACTTTACTCCATCGCGAAGCATCGATTGATTTACTATTTCCGCTGCATCGCGATCTTCACGGGGCAAGATGCCGTGTTCAGCCTCAACCATGAAAACCTCCGATCCAAGCTGTGCAAAAGTCTGTGCCATCTCGCAGCCAATCGGACCAGCGCCAATAACGCCAAGTCGCTTTGGGAGTTCAATTAGCGAAAAGAGGGATTCGTTTGTGAGATAGTTGACGGTGTCCAGTCCCGGAATCGATGGGGCGGCAGGTCTCGCGCCTGTTGCAATGACCGCGCGTTTGAAATTGAGCTGGGTACCGTTCACTTCAACCGTATTGGAATCAACAAAGCTGGCTTGTCCAAAGTAAACGTCCACGCCAAGGTCGCGAAATCGCTGAGCTGAGTCATTGGGACTGATCTGCGATCTGAGTCGACGCATACGCTCCATCACGGCAGCGAAGTCGACTCCTACGTTTGCCGGTGAATTTATGCCGAAGTTGCTGGAATGTCGTACCGCAGACGCGGTTCGTCCCGCGCTGATCAATGCTTTGGATGGAACGCAGCCAACATTCAAGCAGTCGCCTCCCATTAAGCCGCGTTCGATGAGTGCAACTTTGGCTCCCAGTCCAGCCGCTCCGGCGGCAGTCACGAGTCCGGCGGTACCTGCGCCAATGACGACTAGGTTGTAGCGTCCATCGGGCTTGGGGTTTGTCCAATCGAGCGGGTGAACATTTGCTTGAAGCGTTTCATTGAAGCCATCGAATGGTTCTAGTTGTTGTTGGTAGTTCATGATTTGAAATCAGATCGAAAATGACGAAGGAACGAAACAGCACGCTTGAGAGCCAACGGCAAAACTCCGATGACCACAAAAGCGACTAGCATTTGCCAGCTCAAGACACTACCCACGCCATCCTTTGCTAAAATTGCTAGACTGGGTACCGAGGAACCGGCATAGACATAAGCGGCGGTGCCAGGCAACATACCGATTTGACTTACCCACCAGAAAGTACTGGCGCGAACTTTCGTTAAGCCCATGACGATATTGATCACAAAAAATGGCACAGCAGGAACGATTCTCAGTGTGAACAAATAGAACGCACCTTCTCGCTCGAATGCCTCATTGATTCGAGTTAGTCGGTCCTGCATTTTACTTTGGACCCAATCTCGCAGTAGATAACGACTGAGGAGGAAGGCAACCATAGCGCCCCCGGTGGACCCAAAACTCACAACGAGTAAACCTTCCCAGAAACCGAAATACCAGCCATAAACCAGCGTCAAAACCGCTGCACCAGGCAAGGACAAGCCAGCCACGGCAACGTAAATAGCAACACCAATCAATGCCGCTAACAGAGGGAAGTCCAATTGCCATTGCCGCAACTGCGATTCCTGGCTGGCGAGGTAGTCGACAGAAAGCGTTTCACGAAACTGCCAATAGACGGTCGCTGCGATCAAAAGCACGACTGCTAGCAATAGCAGTTTCTTGACCCAAGAGCCGATGTTTCCAAATTCGGTGGGAATTGTGTCTGGCTTAGTCATTTCTTTTTCTTACTTGTTCACTTAGACGAGGGGCTTGAAACCTACCTGTAAAATGGGTGGCACGCTCTGAGGCACGAAGGGCGTGTGAAGCGTCATTTGCGTTAGACCTCAAATCCACGCCCATCGCTATCGCTCTAAGCGTGCCACCCGTGCCACCCGTGCCACCCGTGCAATGTCGTTCAAGTGCATGATCGCTTACAGAAATCAACGAAATCGTAATCAAGTTAGGACACAACGACCCGCTTACAACGCCTTATCCTAGAAAAAACAAGCACAGCCCGGAATTTGAGGAAATCTAGCCTGCCAATTGTAAGGCTTAGGAGACAAGGTCGACAATCTCATAGAAACATGCTCGGTGTTAGCAATCACACAGATGCGGAGCATTGTAATCCCTTAGATTCGAATGCAATACATCGGCACGAGTAAATCAAAACGTTGTGAAGGTGGTCGGAAGTTGGCCAAGTTATCAGGAGAAAGAAATGAATAGGACGGATCTGAGCAAGCATTTGCTTGTTTGTTTTTGTTTTGACGTATTTGGTGCCGTATTTGGCATTGCCGCCTCAGCCCGCACCACGGCGGCTGATGTAATGGTCGGGACGAACGTTTCGGCCAGTCAGCAAGTTGCACTCAATCGCATTGATCATGCCAACTGGAATACACTGCTACAGAAATACGTTGACGAGCAGGGGATGGTCCAGTATGCGGCTTGGAAGCGAAATGCAGGCGACCTACAAGCACTCGATCAATACTCGCAATTGCTGTCGCACTCAAACGGCCAGGGCACGACGGAAGAACAACTTGCCTTCTGGATCAATGCCTACAACGCCGTAACAGTAAAAGGTATTCTCAAAGAATATCCAACGAGCAGCATTCGCAACGGGTGCAACCGGACCAGCTTGTGAGACAGTCGGTTTTGCTATCGCAAAGGGTTGTAGCAGCATTTCACTGAAACACAAAACTTAGTGGGTCTCG
>JAYTVM010000357.1:0-1408 GCA_043743995.1 Pirellula sp.
GCAACACGCTCGCCCAAGTCGATCTGATTGTTCCCGTTGGTATCGAGATACCAGAACGAACCATCGAAGAGACCGATCTCATCCCCAGGATGGGCTGCACTGAAGTTGCCTGCAACTGGAATACCGTTGACTTGATAAGCAGCGGGCATCAAGGAACTGAAGTCAGCCACACCGTCATCGTTGGTGTCAAGAACGAAGCTGTAGGTGCCGGCAAATTTGCCGTAAGCCCCAAGCTTGTCAAAGCCACTCGCTTTCACTGCACCTGCTGGTGCAAAGTTTCCAGCGAAGTGAGCGTCGACCAGTTGTCCGAATTGGAAGACCAAGTCGCGATTGGTCGCGTCCCGATCCTTTCCTTCTGGATCCCAAACAAAGTTGCCATTGATGTCAACGTAAACAATACCTTCGGCAACCACACCAACTTCAGGTCGACTATCGACAGTAAATCGAGCCACGAAATCGCGGCCTGGCTGGCCATCGCCGGTTGGAAAGGTCGGTGTTGCTGTCGGTTCCGTCGCATTGCTATCACCATCGAGCTTATTACCGACCGGATCCACGATTGTGTCCTTGACCGTCAGCGTGAACCGATCGTCTGGCAGGGGTGCGGAGAAGGTGAGTGCAAGACTACCCGTGGCTGGATTGCCATTGGTAGCTGGATTACCGATGAAAGTAATGGACTGGATGGCAATGATGCCGTTGTGATCCCCCTTCAAGATAAAGTTGCCCGGCGTGACTGCCACCAAAGGGTCCAAAGCCGAGTAGAGGAAGTTTGGATCGAGATTGCTGCGATTTGGAAGATCGCGAACGTTGACCGTCAAGCTATTGATCTTTGGAGTTGGTCCTTGAAGAGCGTTGCCTGGTTTTGTTCCAAACAAATTGTAGGTTGGTGAACCGGTAATCTGTAGGCTTGTAATCTGCGGCCCAGACGTGTCTAGGAATAAATTCAGTACGTCTGCTGCCGCATCGGTGGTCGTGTTGCCAGCTACGTCTTCGCCGGTAGAGTAGATGACTCGCACGCCATCCTTGGTGAAGCCAAGGGCTGGATTATTCAGATCCAGTGGAGTGGTAAAGCTCCACTGCCCGCCAGGGAATTGATTGGTGCCATCCAAAGGCGTGGCCGTAGTCAAACCGAGGAACAAGTCCAGGGCGACACCGGTCGTTTGAAGACCAGCGACACCATTGGACTCTGCATACAGTCGCACGATGGTATTGGCCTCAGCCCGACCATAGAAACCTGGTCGTGTGTTGCTCGTTACGCGATCCGCAAAGGTGGCTGGAACGCCGACCACGCCGGTATCGCTCGCAGCATCCAATCCTTGGGTTGAATCGGCCAGACTGATCTGACCGAAGAAGGCAGGCGGAATAACCGTATCGACAACAACCTCAAGAGCAACACTTCTATCACCAAAAC
>JAYTVM010000358.1:0-4465 GCA_043743995.1 Pirellula sp.
GCGTTTTGTTTGACTGGGATCTTTATTCATGACAATAACGATCGCGGAAAAACCGATCCTAGTCGATGTGGACGGCGAAGCACAATCGTGGCTTGATCGATTCATGCCAGAGGCGACTATATTTCGTCCGCCACAAGTCGATTTCGATCCGTACTTGGGCGGGTTAGACGCAAACGGAGAATTTTTTAAGTCGTCGTTGCCGGATCTTCCGCCAATCAAGATTGGGCAGATTCAATGGCCGTGTGTGGGTGCAAGTCGATTCGCTCGAGGATTGTTTTTGGTCGACCGAATAGCGTTGTTCGAGATCATGCATGTGGCATGGGGTCATGTTATTCCGACCGATTACCCACAACCGATTCCCTCGTCTTGGTCTCAGACAAAAAACAGAACAGTCACAGTGTTTTTGGCTGATGGAGTAGGCGAAGGACCGCCCTTCGAATTGTACTTGCATGTTTTGCTTCCAATTCGCGTCACGGATGATTTGTGGATTCTCCCCCTGGTTGATAGTCGCTATTTTCGATTGACCGACTGTAGACCAAACTACGAAATCAATCCAGAAGCTCCAACCAAAACATGGCAAGACTTGTTTGATGGGTATGCAAACAACGATGGATTGTGGAGTTACTACGTTGACTACTCGGATGAAGAATTGACGTCTCTCGGGCGTCCCGATCCAGTGTTTTACAAACCAAACGTACCGAATCCGTTTCCGATCGATGCCGCGTGTTTTTCTCTGGGCTGTCGCCCCGTAGTTCCGTATCCAACCGAAGCGGAAGTCGACTACGATTTTCCAAAACTCGGGACGCTTCACGTTGAATGTCAATTGCCAAGTGTTGCGACTACTCGCAAAGCAACAACGCTTGCCAACGACAAGATAACGGGCGGAACATCAGGAGCCGGAAGGAATCCAAAATCGCTGCATATCGTTACATCGTTGAGCACTCATTTTTACATCGGGGACAATCAGAGTTACTTTATAAACCAGAATTTAGCAGGAACCAACAACGGTTCAGAACTTTACAGTCGCGCAGTGTGGCAAGTCCTGCAAGATGAGCCTTCAACAGAAACGGCTTTTGCAAATTATTACGTAGAGATTTCAGCAAAGATCAACCAGTGGAACATCGATGAATACTACGTTGTTTTCCCCGATTTGATCTACCTTGATCCAAGCGGATTTGATGACTATATAATTTTTGAATCAAGTGGCGACAAGAAGACAACGACAGTACGATCTCTGCCGATCGATTTCATGGCTCCGTATTTGCTCGGACAAGCTCAATCGGGACCGGGATTCGACACAACCGCGATTCAAACAAAATGGTTTCGAACGACCAAGCAAACCGTCCAGGGGAAATTGATAAATGGCGCTGCGGCCGGAGGCGTAACATCTGGTTTCCGAAATCAAGTCCTAGTTGAAGTGCAAATCATCGATATGTCTTTGCTTCTTCCGCCGGTCGGTAGCGCTCCTCGATTGTTTGCCAAAGCAAAAGTTAAAGCGGTGAACGCTGAAGCAAGAGCACTGGCAGGTGCGACGATTGTCCATTTAGTTTGGATGGATAGTGTTTTGTGGAATTCTGAGGCGGGCAGTGGAGTTGGAGCCGCGATCGGTCGAACTGGCTGGACTATAGATTGGGCGGATTGCTAAATGGGCAAAACACAATGTCCATGTTGTTTTTGTCGGAACGTTTGTACCGGCGTTCCAAACTCGATTGGGACAATTAATTTTGCCGTTGGCGGTCTGCATGCTCAGTATGTTTCCAAGCCACTTCGGAATTTGCGCGACAGTTATTTGTTTGACTATCAATGCCTCAAGGTGAGTTGCGCGAGTCCCGACACTGCGATTGGAGTCGCTGGACCAGTCGCAATAACTTCGACGGCAGCCTTTAAGCGAACGACTTGCTGCGCTTCAGTTGGATTTGTGGTTCCCGCTGGGCAAGGGGCGAGCACTCCGGTTTACAACAGCCGCGATTACTCATTCACGGTTTCGAAGCATTTAAGCGGAACTAATGCGGATCCATGCCCGCCGTTTACCCCTCTCCCCTGGCAGTTAGATTCCGAACTGCTTTTTAAACGTTATGCGACATTGATCGCAAAGAGAATAATCGATAGTGTTCATTTGAGAATCTGTCCAACCGTAGGTCCATATGGTGTTTTGCAGTGGACAATTACGGCTGATGTCTGTTGGAGAGTGGTTTATCGTTTGCGAGAAAGTGTTTCGCTGGACCTAGATTACGATCACTGGCAGCACAAGAGGTTTTACACATATGAGAACCCTGGCGATTGGTGTGTTGGATCATCGATTAAAAAACACTGCGGAAACGCATGTTCGGTTGGTACGGTGTTTGTTTCAGGTTCGTCGGATTTTGGCATATCGTGTGCGGTGACTGGAGCGCCTCCTTCGACTTCTGGTTATGATCCAACCCCAATAACAACTATTGGAGAACCATGCACTGGTTCTGCCGCTTCTGGTCCTGGCGCGGTCACCGATACGACTACGGTTTTCCAGGCGAAACAAAAGAGAGTAATTACAATTGATCGCGATTGCGAATTGCCTTCGACACTTACGTTTCCGTATTCTGCTCTTTCTGGATTAAATGGCGACATTGATGTCGGATGGGTAGATCCTGGCTATTTGCAGGCTTGTGTTTGGGCTGACCCACTGGCGAGAGTTTATTCAGGAGACAGGACAAGTTTTAACGTGTACCAAGCAATGACTGAATCATGGACGATATCACTTTCGTAATGCCGCCAAATGGCGGGTTGATTATTCGACATTTCGATGCAGATTCGATTGCGGTCGATGCGAATTTCCATTCGGCAAATCACGCAAAACCATACGAAAGTCAACCAAGGGGATGGTGGATCGAATGGTGGCGAGATTTTCATTTGGAACTTGATCCGTCCGAGTCCAAATTAGCGGATCTGGAAAGCAAAATCGCTTGCGGACCATGCCGGGAAAACTACTATCGAATCAAAGGAGCCAATCCGCCTCGATTTAACGATTGGTTTCCGTGGACGGTAGAAATCCACAACTCCGTCAATGCTCATGTTTCGGTTGATGGTTCTCACCCTCAATTCTCATTCTCTGATGCAAAAGCTTGCTGGTTTGACGTAGCGCCGCGAGCAAAGCCGAGACTTGTAATCACAGTTGCTACGGGTCAAGAATACTGCAAAATCCTGAACGCTACTCGCTCTCTTATGGAAGCCTATGCGATCCGTTGCGATGCAGATTTCATCGCTTTAACAAACAAGAAATTCGAAGATTGGAAACTAGAAAAATTTCGAGTGCATGCCTTTGCTGAACAATATGATCAAACGTTGTTCGTGGATGCTGATTGCATCATCAAGTCAACTTGTCCTGATCTTTTTGCGATGTATCCAAACGAGATAGCAATTCACGACGACATGCCGGAAAACGCCAAGAAAACCAACCTCGAATGGGCGGCCAACGAACTCCGTTCAGTGCTTGAATCGCAACAAATGGACGATTACCCGCTAACCAGATTACTCAACTCTGGTCTTGTA
The DNA here is from genome assembly GCA_043743995.1 of Pirellula sp. GTDB lineage: Bacteria > Planctomycetota > Planctomycetia > Pirellulales > Pirellulaceae > JBKCUI01. Next base: position 3,526 of record JAYTVM010000358.1, read on the forward strand.
TTGTGCACAAGGGAAAAGAACCCTTGGAAGCCTCCCTCGCATCCGCTTCCTGATTCCCATTGCGGTGAACAGTTCTTGGTCGATCATCAAGTGGGTTCGGAATTTGTTTCTCTGCCTGTCGAATTTAACTTGCAATGGTGGATGAATAGCTTTTGGGAGCGAACAGACGAAGCCTACGTAATCCACTTAGCAAATCTAACTGTTGATCGGGCTGGGGTAGCAAAACGAATGGCGGACGGAGGGTCATTATGGAAAAGATCCTGATAGCCACAACTCCTAGAACGGGCTCGAACTTACTGATGTTTTCGCTCGGCTTTCATTCAACGGCAGTTTGCGGAGGCGAATGGTGGAACGCCAATGCACTGTATTGCTATCCAGTGCATTGGGAAAACAAAACATTCAAAACGGACGAGGTAAATCTTGCTAAGGTTTTCTACGGCGAAGAATTGCTAAAAGGATTCTCGATACTCCACTTGTTCCGTGAAGATGCCAACGCGCAAATTGCAAGCTGGAAACGGGCGTGCGAAACGGGCGTTTGGATTGCAGACGGTACTCCGTATCCTCGAGTGGAGTGCCCTGGTAATTGCAAGCAAATAATCGAAACGGCTAACGAAGCGTTTCGGCCATTGGCCAAGCTGTCGTTGTCTTACGAAGACTTGGTTGACGATTGGGGTTATTCTCTGTGGAGGATTCAGCGGACTTTTGAATGGTCTTGCGAACCGATCGCAATGGCTACGAAACGCATTAACCACAACCAGGGGAGTGAATTTCGCGTGCACTAAAAATGCACCTCCTATCAGGATTTCTGTAGTTTTCAACGCATTGTGCACCACTTGAAACCAATGAAAACATTGAGATTCTGCGAAATCTTCGCTTTCCTAAAGCTGAGGTCACAGATTCGAATTCTGTCTGGGGTACTCGCTAAAACCCAATGAATTCG
>JAYTVM010000359.1:0-1395 GCA_043743995.1 Pirellula sp.
GGGGTCACGTACCTTTTTAGACGATTCGCATCTCCAACTTGGTTCGATTCCAAGGACGAATTCACGTAATTGATTACGATTAATGCATCCAGTGGCGACAGTCTGCCGTCCACGTTTACGTCGAGTGAGCTTATGCCACTCGAGAGGCAATTGCTGCGGCTAACTTGGCAGTTCAATGCTATGATCTTGAAGTGCAAGCCATTTTCGTCCGGTGCTGCTTTCCCTGTTTTTCAACGACTGCTTTCCAATGGCAATTCAATGGTTTCCTGGCCACATGCATGAGGCGCAACTTGCGATTCAAGCGGCGATGCCCAAAACGGATGTGGTCATCGAAGTGCTGGACGCCCGCATTCCTTTCTCAAGTCAAAACCCGATGTTGGAGGAACTAAGAGGCAACAAGCCATGCCTCAAAGTACTCACCAAGAGCGATCTCGCAGATGAGGCGCTGACATTGGCTTGGCAAGAGCACTTAGAGCAGACACCGGGTGTTCGCGTTAGAATCGCCACAACGGAAGACATATCTACCATTCGATCCTTAAAATACGCTGCTGCTCGATTGGTACCGCACCGCCAGGGAAAAACGGTCAATGCGATGATCGTGGGCATTCCCAACGTCGGAAAATCGACGCTGATCAATATCATGGCGGGGAGAAAGATTGCTAAAACCGGCAATACACCTGCCGTTACCAAGCAGCAACAAAAGATCGATATTGGTGATGGGGTCACATTGTGTGACACACCGGGAATGCTTTGGCATAATGTTCAAAACGTAAACAGCGGATACCGTTTGGCGTTGATCGGGTCGATCCAGGAGACAGCCATGGATTATGCGGATGTTGCGTTCTTCGCTGCCCGTTTTATGTCCGCCCACTATTCCGAACGGCTCATGGAGCGTTACGAATTCGGAGAATGCTTGCCTTCAACCGAAATAGCTCTGATTGAAGAAATTGGGCGAAAGCGTGGTTGTCTTAGTAAGAACCAAACGATCGATCTCGATAGGGCATCCAAGATCTTTGTACTTGAGCTTCGTACAGGTGTACTCGGACGATTAACTTACGAAACACCAGCCATGATGGAGCATGAGATAGTGACTACCGCATTGGCTTTGAAGGAAAAGGCGGAACGTTCGATTGAGAAAGCCGAGAAGCAGCTAAAACGATTTCGTGACCGACAACGTGCCCAGAAGAAGGCGCGAGAGATGAGACAACGATGAAGTTCTGGATTTTGCAAGTCGCCAGATTACTTTGATGACTCGGGAACGGCGAGGGTGCCATCTGCCCATCTGCCCATTTGTTGCCAAGACTTGCGATGGCTAACGACAGAAAACGAACTTGGGTTGTCGCTATCGCGGCGATTTGTGTGACCGATACTCAGTTGCCGGAGGTCTGAAACGTG
>JAYTVM010000360.1:0-16092 GCA_043743995.1 Pirellula sp.
ATGCTAGCGCATTGAGGCTAGCACGCCCGCCCTCATGCTAGCGCATTGAGGCTAGCACGCCCGCCCTCATGCTAGCGCATTGAGGCTAGCACGCACGCCCTCATGCTAGCGCATTGAGGCTCAAAATTTACAAAGTGAGTGCCATTAGGCTAAGGCAGGCGGCCAAAAAGAAGGTTACCGTAACTGAATTCTTACGAATTCAGCTACGGCACCAGCGAGCACTGTTTAGAACACCAATTCCGTGGACAAGTAGCTGATGCAAACCAATTCCATGAATGCCTCCGAAATGCCGGACTCCTTGGATCAAGATTTCCATAGCATCTTGTTGGTGGACGACAGTTTCGTGCTGCGCGATCGATTAGCAATAGCCTTTCAAGAAAGAGGTTTTCGAGTGGTAGTTGCTGGCACTTGCGACGAAGCGGTCGAATTGTACAGGCATGACCCAACGGAATTGGCGGTGGTTGATTTGAGAATGCCTGGTCGAATGGGTTTGAGCATCATCGCGGACTTGAAAGCAATTCGGCCCGACGTGCAGGTTTTGATTTTGTCTGGGTTTGGAAGCATTGCGACGGCGATTGACGCCATCCGATTGGGTGCAGTCAATTTCCTGCCGAAGCCAGCCGACGCCGACGATATCCTCAACGCTTTCAAACGCGGCGGGTCCGAAGTGCAGATCGTGGAAAACGACGAGCTAATCCCGGTGCCGACATTGGCTCAAGCGGAATGGGAACACATTCATCGTATTCTTGCCGATTGCAGCAATAACATCTCTGAGGCAGCACGCAGGCTGGGAATCCATCGCCGTTCGCTCCAGCGAAAGCTTCGCAAACGAGCACCGTGATAGGACATGCGAAAAGCGTAACTTCAAAACGCACGCCTCGCATTCAAAAAATCACAGCCTCAGAGCGTGCCACACGATTTTACGCCAGAATTTGCCACCCAATTTACAGGTAGATTTCAAACGGCCCCTCGCCTTACTTGCTTTCGCTCTTAATCCGCATTCCGTAGAACGACTGCCAGATGAAGATGACTGCAATGCTACAGAAACCAATGGCAAGCCACATCCCTAGGTTTGGCCCGCCCTTGGTTTCCTTGAGTTTCACTGCCAGTTCGACCGCGAGCAATCCAAACAGCGTCGTGAATTTGATGACTGGATTCAAGGCCACACTGGACGTGTCCTTGAACGGATCGCCAACTGTATCTCCGACCACGCAAGCGTCATGCAATGGAGTTCCTTTCTGCTTAAGCTCCACCTCGACAATCTTCTTGGCGTTGTCCCAAGCACCGCCAGCATTGGCCATGAATATGGCTTGGTAAAGGCCGAAGATGGCGATGGAGAACAAGTAGCCGACGAAGAAGAAGGGTTCGATAAACGCAAGACCGAGAGTAATAAAAAACACGGCCATGAAGATATTGAACATTCCCAACTGAGCGTACCGAGTGCAGATCGCTACCACTCGCTTGCTATCCTCAACCGATGCTTTGACGACGCCATCGAGTTTGATATTGGCTTTGATGAACTCGACAGCCCGATAGGCACCCGAAGTAACCGCTTGAATGGACGCCCCGGTAAACCAGTAAATGATCGCTCCACCCGAAATTAGCCCGAGAACAAACGGGGCATAAAGCAAAGACAGCTTTTCCTGATGCATCGTCAAGCCATGAGTCAAGGACATGATGATGGAGAAGATCATCGTAGTCGCACCGACGACCGCCGTGCCGATCAGAACCGGCTTGGCAGTGGCTTTGAAGGTATTGCCAGCCCCGTCATTTTCTTCCAGCAAATGTTTGGCCTCTTCAAAGTTGGCCGTGATTCCATATTCGGACTTAAGCTGAGCGTGGATGTTGGGAACCTGTTCGATGAGAGAAAGTTCGAAAACGCTTTGCGCATTGTCGGTGACTGGGCCATACGAATCGACCGCGATGGTAACAGGTCCCATCCCCAGGAATCCAAACGCAACCAAGCCGAATGCAAAGACCGCTTCGGCCGCCATCAGTTTTCCGAGGCCTTGAGTTGAAATCCCATACGAGATGGCCATCAAACCAACGATTCCCGCTCCAAGCCAAAGGCAAGAAAAATTACCAGCAACCAACCCCGATAGGATGTTGAGCGAGGCTCCTCCTTCGCGACTTGACGTCACAATTTCCTTGACGTGCTTCGACGAAGTCGAGGTAAAGACCTTGACCAATTCGGGGATCAACGCACCGGCAAACGTTCCGCAAGAGATAATCGTGGAAAGCTGCCACCAAAGCTGAGTATTGCCTTCAAGGCTAGGAATCATTACATACGATACAGCGTACGTAATGAGGATGGAGATGATACTGGTGATCCATACAAGGCGCGTGAGGGGCATCTCGAAATCCATCTTTGCGGCGGATTCGTATTTCGATTTCGTCCATTGTTCGTTGATGTAGTAGGAAACGAACGAAGCCACAATCATCATGACGCGCATCACGAAGAGCCAGACGAGCAGTTGCACTTGAATGGTCGCATAACTAGGACCAGCGGACGTAGGATTCACCGCTAGCAAGATAAAAGTGATCAACGCGACGCCGGTTACACCATATGTTTCGAAGCCGTCGGCACTTGGCCCGACCGAGTCGCCCGCGTTGTCACCTGTGCAGTCGGCAATCACCCCTGGGTTGCGAGCATCGTCTTCCTTGATCTTGAATTCGATCTTCATCAAGTCGGCGCCGATGTCCGCGATCTTGGTAAAGATACCCCCGGCAATTCGCAATGCCGCCGCACCAAGGCTTTCGCCAATGGCAAACCCGATGAAACAAGCCCCAGCGTACTGGGGCGGAACAAAAAGCAAAATGCAAAGCATGATCAGCAACTCAACGCTGATCAACATCATACCAATGCTCATGCCAGCTTTGATGGGAATGGCGTAAACAGGGTATGGCAGCCCCTTCAGACTTGCAAATGCTGTTCGCGAGTTGGCAAATGTATTGACGCGGATGCCAAACCAGGCAACGCCGTAACTTCCAAGGATCCCAACGATACTAAAGCAAACAATGATGCTAACCACGCCGGCAGAAAGTTCGGACAGCCATCCAAAGTACATCACGATGACAATCGCCATAAAGGCCCAAAGAACGGCCATGAACTTGCCTTGATTGATGAGATACGTCTTGCAAGTTTCGTAAATGAGCTCAGACACCTCAAGCATGGATGCATGCACGGGCATATTCTTGAGCTCGCGATAAATGAGCATTCCAAAGCCCAAGCCCGCCACACATACCAGTAGTCCCGCATAAAGCAGGTAAGTACCGGGAACACCAAAGAAATTGGTTCCCCCCAGATCGGGCAGTACTAGGTTAACTTCCCCTCCTGACGTCTGGACCGCTGCCTCGGGCGCTTGAGCCATCGCATTACTTGAGAGTAAAAATCCAAACAAAAGGGTGACCGCCAAGCTGGCCAAAATCTTTTCAATCGTTCCGCGTTTGTACATTCGGTGCTTTCCTAAGAAACGAGTCGTTCAAAACAATTAAGATCGTAGGCTAACCACTCTTTGTTCATCGTTCAACACGGCTACCGTCTCTTTTGGGTGTTTTTTTCGCTTTTATACGCCTTTTAACGCAAAACGAATGACCGTACTGTGCTCTTCCAGCCTAGCCACCGAAACTCTTGGCGAGTTCCGCTACCCCTAAATTTCGCATGATGCTGCACCAATCTTCGAAGCTGCATTCGCAAAAATTCACGACGGCACGTAATTCTCACGAGTCAGCCAAGTTAGCTATGATATGAGAGCAAGGCGCGCAAGGCTCTTGCCGAGCTGGTGTCTGACGGTTCGCCCGGAACCATACCTACGTCCCCTCCCAATCCGTGAATTGACAGGGCAAATCAGGTCAACATGACAAAAGCGATCGGTCCCGAGAATTCAGATTATCAATGGAGGCATCCGTCCGTCACCCGGCGAACGGCCATTCAAGCTGGCTCCATCGGTATCCTCGGACTTGGAATCAATCATTTGGCTGGCCTTCGTCAGGCCCAAGCGACGCCTGCGGACTTGTCCTTTGGTAAAGCCAAGTCTTGTATCTTCATTTTCCTCTCAGGTGGTCTAGCTCAACACGAGAGTTTTGACTTGAAGCCAAACGCCCCTGAGAATGTCCGCGGCGAGTTCAAGCCGATTTCGACTCGAACGCCGGGCTTGCAGATTTGTGAACACTTGCCCATGTTGGCGGAACGAAGTGAACTGTGGGCGCTTTGCCGTTCGCTAACCCATAGCTCGAACGACCATTCCGTCGCGCACCACATCATGTTGACTGGGCATACGCAGGTGCCAACAGGCTTCAATCCTAACGGTTCCAGTCGCACCGACCGACCGTCCATTGCGTCGGTGGCGGGTTATGCCACCAAAGCTCGAAACAACTTGCCGACGGCAGTCATGCTGCCCGAGCGACTGGTTCACTCGACAGGCAGAATCCTACCGGGGCAACATGCTGGCGAAATGGGAGCGCAATATGACCCGTGGATAGTGGAAGCATCCCCTTTTCATAACACTGCGTACGGCGCATTCCCTGAGTTTGGTTTCGATCATCAGGATCGCGGCAAACCGGACAATCGACTCTTTCAAGCCCCACAGTTAACACTCCCAGAAGGCCTGGGCATGAAGGAGATCCAAGGAAGACTGCAATTGTTGGAGACTCTGAAACGACAGCAAGCCACGCTGTCAAGTTTTGCAGAGACACAGTCCTTCGATCGGTTTCGGCAAAGTGCGATCTCGCTACTGACCGAACACTCGATTCAACGTGCATTGGATGTAACGCGGGCTGAGGATGTCGCGTTGGATCGCTACGGTCGAAATTCCTTTGGCTGGTCGTTGTTGATGGCGCGTCGATTGGTGGCTGCGGGAGTCAACTTGGTTCAAGTCAATCTTGGCAACGATGAAACATGGGACACGCATGGTAACGCTTTCCCGCATTTGAAAAACTCCCTTCTGCCCCCTACGGATCGAGCACTATCCGCCCTACTGGACGACCTTCATTCGACCGGTGAACTGGACGAGACGTTGGTGGTGATGGCTGGCGAGTTTGGTCGCACGCCACAGATCACGCTGCTTCCTCAGCATTACAAGTTGCCTGGTCGCGACCACTGGGGAGCGGTCCAGTCGGTCTTCTTTGCCGGAGGCGGCGTGCGAGGTGGCAACGTGGTTGGTAAGTCGGATTCGCATGGTGCCTATCCGGCCGAACAACCAATAAAACCAGAAAACTTCGCGGCTACCATCTACCACGCACTTGGGATTCCAACCACTGCCGTTTGGCATGATGCGACGGACCGACCGCACCAAATCTACCACGGCGAACCCATCAGCGGTTTAGCATAGGAAACACTAAGGAAATGAACGAACCAGTTTTTAAGAAATATACGGATCTCATCGAAATTGGTGCCGACTTAACGGGCTTGATGCATGATCAGGGGAACGAAATCCATAGTTGGCTCGTTACGATTTCCGAACCGGATTCCATGAAGTTGCATGCCCCGTACTCATGGACCTTAAAAGAGGTCATCAACCATTTGTCCGATTGCGAACGGGTCTTTTCGTTTCGTGCTTTGTGGATTGCTCGCGGGGGCACGATGCCAATGGTCTCGTTCGATGAGAATGAGTTTTCGCAGCGAGCTCGAGCCAACGAATCTTCCATTGAGCGACTCTCTCATGAGTTTTACGCGGTTCGACAATCGACGATAGCGTTGTTTGATATCCTGCCGAAGTCCGTTTGGCAAAACGTGGGCCAAGCATTTGGCCAAGACATCACCGTCGAAAAACAAGCGACCATTCTGTTAGGCCATGTCGCTCACCATTGGAAGATCCTCAAGCTACGATTCTCATTCTGACCAGACAGCAAATTCGTTGCCGCTAGGGTCGAGGAACTGAAATCTCCGTCCACCTGGAAAGGAGAAGATGGGTTTGGTAACCACACTGGCGGCGGCTTCAACTTTTGCAAGGGTTGCCTCCAAGTCCTGGCTATAAAGAACAATGAGCACACTGCCGGAACTTGTCAAAGCCTTAAGGTCGGATCGATAGAAGCCGCCATCGATTCCTGCGTTGACAAAGCTCGCGTAGTCTGGTCCGTAGTCAATGAACTGCCAATCGAAAACCTTTTTGAAGAAGTCTTTGGAGGCTTCCATGGCGGAAGCTGGGAGTTCGATGTAATTGATGTGATGATGATTGCTCATGCTAAGTAACGACCGTTGTCACGAAAAGTTTGTGATTGAATTTAATGCAGTTCGTACGTTTAACCGTTAGCCGTAGGCGTACGTGGATCGTAGCAAGTACGCCTTCGGCTGACCGTGAAACGATGAATGGTTTCTAGCATTGGATCGCCACATTGGCGATCGCTTGGCAGGCCGTCTCGATTTGCTCTCGAGAAACGTCTAGGTGCGTTACCAGTCGGACGCTTTGAGGGCCGAAGGCCAGCGCGAGAATGCCATGTTGTTTTAGCGAAAGCGAAAATTGTGCTGCCGTGCCCCACTCGCTCGCGACGTGGAAGATGACAATGTTGGTGTCGGGCACTTCATCGCTGAGACGGAGTGTTTTGCATTGACCAATGGCGTGGGCCAATATCTTTGCGTTTGCGTGGTCCTCTGCCAAGCGTGCCATATGGTGTTCGAGAGCATACAAGGCTCCAGCCGCGAGAATGCCGATTTGCCGCATGCCGCCGCCAAAGAGCTTTCTCGCCCGTCGGGCTTTTGCAATGAATTCGCGGGAACCAGCCAAACAAGAGCCTACTGGAGCACCGAGTCCTTTACTGAAGCAGACACTGACCGATTCAAACGGTTCTGAAAATTTTTGCATGGGAACGCCAGTTGCGACCGATGCGTTGAAGAGCCTCGCACCATCCAAGTGGGTTTTGAGACCTTCCTGATGGGCCCAATCGCAGAGAGACTGGATGCGTGCAAGGGAGTAGATTTTGCCAGCACCTCGGTTGTGGGTGTTCTCCAGGCAGAGTAGTTGCGTTCGGACGGTGTGTTCGTTGTCTGGGCGCACGCTGCCTGTTAATTGCTCTAGGTCGAGCAAGCCATTCTGACCTGGAATAGTTTTGGCGACTAAACCGCTGAGCTGAGCGAATGCTCCTTGTTCATAGTTGTAGATGTGGCAGCCTGAATCGCAAATAAACTCGTCCCCGGGAGCACAATGGACGCGCAGGGCGATTTGGTTGGTCATGGTACCGCTAGGCATGAAGATAGCGGCTTCCTTGCCGAGCATGCGAGCGGTAAGTTCCTGCAATTCGACGGCGGTTGGGTCAATATCGATGACGTCATCGCCGACCGGAGCGTTGTTCATGGCTTCCCGCATGCCCGGAGTTGGTTTGGTGACCGTATCGCTGCGAAGATCTATAATTTGCATGGTTTCCTGGTAATGAAGTTCATCGATTGGAAGCACTCTACCTGGATGTCCCCCAAGGAATCGGGGGTTACGGGCTGTTGGTGAAGTGCCCAGAAGCTTACCATAGTCTTTTCCGGCGGGCACAACCTCTCAAACCCTCATCACCGCATAAGGACGAAAATATGAAGAATGCCTCAATCCAATCCCTGATTGACAGCGGAACCAACCTCTATTTGGACTCGATTGATCCTACCTTGGTCGCCCAGAACCTTGCCTGGGGAGCGGTGGGGGCAACCAGCAATCCAATTATCATTTCAGGACTCGTTCGCACTGGACGGTTTGACGAATCCATCGTGAACTACGTGGATCGTGGCCTCGACGACTTGGCAGTCTGCTGGAGGTTAACCGATGATTTGGTGAAGGATGCTCAAAAAGAGTTTGACCCAGTTTGGAGGAAAACGCAAGGAAACGCCGGTTGGGTCAGCTTCGAACTCGATCCGCTTCTCGAAGATCCAATAGTTAATATGCCGCATGCCGAACGAGTCTCTAACTACATTTCGCTGGGCAAAAAATGGGCCACGGGGAATGACAATCGCATGATCAAGGTGCCGGCCACTCCCGCGGGACTGGATGCATTAGAGGAACTGGCTGCGGCCGGCGTTACTCTGAATGTCACGTTGATCTTTACGATGCGTCAGTATGAACTTGCCCGGGATGCAGTCTGGCGAGGTGCAAAACGTCGCAACTCGCTCGACTCCTTCAAGAGCGTCTATAGTATTTTTGTTTCGCGAATCGACCAGTACACAACCGACCATTGCAAACAACTTTCGGCCGAGGCTCAAGGTCAATACGGGATCCTCAATGCCAAACGGATTTGGATGGCCAACCAAACGTTTTGGAAGGAACACGCAACACCCTTGCAACAAGAAATCATCTTTGCAAGCACTGGCACCAAAAACGCCGCAGATGCACCGTGGAAGTATGTATCAGCCCTGGCCGGTTCGGACATCCAAACCAATCCACCCGATACGAACGCTGCGGTTGCCACGAGCAATCAAATCTTTAGCCGCAAAGTGGACGAGAGGATCAGCGACTCGGTCGCGAAAGAGTTGGACGCAGCGGTGGATGTTCCGCATATGGAGAAGACTCTCATGGAACAAGGTGTTGCCAAATTCGTTGCTCCGCAGAAGCAACTGATTCAGACCATCCAGGAAAAGCGTGGAGCTCTATCCCGTTCTTAGTACGGTTGGCACAGTTGGCACGTGTGGCACGTCCCTGAGTTTGCGAAGGGCGTGGGAATCGCTAGAAACATTCGCCTCACTTCCCACGCCCATGCTTCGCTTTGGGCCTGCCACGGTGGAGCGGGAGCTCGCCTCCCCTCAACCTTGTTTTGGCGTCCTAAGGCGACAGCGATGTAAAAAAGTCCAATCACAACCCGAAACGTAAGTGAGGGACCCGCGAAATTGTCCCTCGCTTACACTTCGGGTTGGGATACTCCAATCTGCCCCACGCATTAGTCCGCCAAAACGGCGTCCGTCGGAGAAAAACTCCGAACGGACAAAAATGCTTCACGGCGTTGCTTCACGGCGTTGCGTTGCGACCTAGAACATAGTGTGTTGTTGCGCCCAAACAGATTCCTTCGCACGCGGCCCAAGTTAGCTTCTCTGGCAGCGAATAAGGCAAAACCAAAAATCCATTGGCATGTGGAAAGGCAACCGCTGAGAGGAACGTGTAAACAACTCCAGAGAGAACGCCGGATAGAACGCCGATGCGAATGCCTTTTCCAATCGACCCACTTGTTGTTGCGACAAATCCGCAGCCGACTCCAATCCCAACAACAACCCAAACAAAACTGTGCATGAGCGTGGTCTGCACGATCGGCTCCATGGAAAGCCCCAGAATTGGAATTGCTTCGCCACTGTTTTTTATTGCACCAGCCACCGTTAGTCCGGATAAAAACCCACCGAGAAACCCAAATACTATCCCACAAAAGCAACTGGCGATCATGGCCACAACTCTCTTAGGGCCGCCGGAAACAGCCCCCATTGTCAGGCCCATTAGGCCGCCCAACGTCGCAAAATAGATTGCGTAGTTGTTCGACAGCATGAAACGGTGGGCTGCCTCGTAGCGGACCATGTACTCAGTGGATGGCTGGACGGGATAGTTGGCAAACTCGTTCGGCATTTCGAAGATCGGATCCAATTGACTAACAATGACTATTCCGAGCAGTGCTCCCACCATTGGCCCAATCATCAGGCCGCTCAAGACAGATTTCCCTTGGTCGATGTCCGCGTTTGCTTGTTGCATTTTGATTTAAGAACTTTCATGGGTCGAAAAAATTGGGTCGGTATTTATCAGGGAAGAGCTAGCGGCAAGACACGAACCATGTGACTTGTCGAACATGCAATGAAATAAAGGCCTGTCCGCAGTGGATGCGAACAGACCTTTTAGAAACTTCTTCCCAATCGATTACTTGGAGGACAAGCTGATACTAAGTGGCTGCATCCCATTCGTAATGTCGAACTGCAAGCCTGAAGTCGTTGGATTTCCATACTTTTCCGGAACCCCCGCCTTTGGCTGAGCAATCTTCTTGACTTGTTCCGGAGTCCCCATAAGCATGTCCTCTTCCTTTTTCGGTTGAGCCAAAGCTGCAGCCGCGGCGGCAGGATCCACTTTGCTTATTGAGACTTTGTTGATACCAAGTGCTACCTTAACCCGAAACGATCCTTCCTTGTCGGTTGTGGCCGTGGCGAGTGCACCGCCCCCACCGCCAACAAATGCAATACTTGCACCATCAAGCGGCTTTCCGTCCAGATCGACCGTACCCGAAATCGCTACTCGCCCAGCAGCGTCAGATCCGCATCCTAACGAGAGACTGAGCAATCCAAGACCTATCAAAAGAATAAATCGCGTTATTATCATGGTCTTCCTAATTGTCTATAGCAGCGACAGTACCTTCATTTCGACTACCGAGTCGATTGTAGTTGATCATATCAATGGACTGACTCAATAATCGAACCGAACCATCCCCAAAGACGAACTGAGCACCACCGGTGTGCCGAGACTTAAAACCAACTTCACTGTTCCAAGTGCACCTTGCGTTACATGCGGTTTTGCCTTTGGCGACTGCAGTTGCGACATCAGGCTCACTCGAGTCGAAGTTGATTGGGATTTGAGTGAAGATGCCCCACTTATTTGAGTGACTCCAGCCAGCTCGGACGTGTCCCGAGGAATCCGCCCGAACTTCTCCAACGAAAATGGTATTCGATAGACCGTCCGTTACGAACGCAAAATTTCCAGCGTAGTCATAACCATACCGCGAAAACGGACCAGCTGGATTTGCATTCGTATTTGTTCCGGCTTGGCTGAACGATTGAAAGGTCGAAAATAACGGACAGGAACATGCAGCATTGTTCGAAATCTGGGCCGACGGCCCCATACTCGGGTGATAATTCGACGGCTGAATTTGGTCACGGCCCGGGCTGATCGGCTCGTTAATGTCCGACGGACATTTGTAGGAGGGCACAAGCACACCTTTGAGGAACATCCCGCCCGCTGCATTGGCTGGATCAGGAAGGCGCGTTTCGTTTACCGGCATCGTAAAATCAAACTGAGCGTAAAGCGATTGTTGCTCGATATACGGAAGAATAAAGGCGAGCATCGAACCTCGCTGATTATTGATTCCGTGGAATCGACCGATGTCCACCTGCGTTCCACCATAAAACACGGCTCCCGGCGGGATCTTTTTCGTGGCGCTTTCATAATTATGAAACGCCAAACCAATCTGCTTCAAATTGTTGCTGCACTGCATGCGCCGAGCTGCCTCGCGGGCCGCTTGAACAGCGGGAAGAAGAAGCCCCACCAAAATACCAATAATCGCAATCACAACTAACAACTCGACAAGCGTAAAGGCCTGTCTCGAAATTCGATATTTCGACATCATCTATCTCCTCGAAAAATACAAAAACGGCAAAATGCAAGACCCCAATGACAATGGCTCACCGCTCAATTCTACCCGATTCCCATCGTTCAAACAAAATTTTGTGGATTTATTTTGCTTTTTAATTACCGACAATGGCACGAAGCACAACGTAAATTCGAAAAATGCTTTAGGCGATTTTCGGAGCTTTTCGGAGCTTTTCGGTGCCAACCGAATGAACTACTTTCCTAAGAGCATCCCCAGGTAGCTGCGGCGCTCGATCTCGGACAGTTGAAGCATCCTACCGACCTCTTGGATGTCTTGCTGCGCGAGTTCGATCTCCGAATTGTCTAAAACGATTCGCTCGATTTCGGCAAAGTACCCGAGCGTTTCCACATGATCGAGCGTGATCGTCAGGTTGCGAGTGTGATGCTCGAAACGATACACCTCGCGCGACTTAGGAACGGTCAAAGCGATCTCAAACCCAAGATGCCCCCAAATTTTCAACCAGTCTTCGGTTGTGCCCGAAACCATCGGCAACTCAATCTCAGGGCGTATTTTAATCGGGCCTCCCAATCGTGGCCCCTTGTACGTAATAAACGGTTCGCCATCGATTTCTCGAATCCGAAGTGCCTCGTCCGTTGATCGGAAGTCGCGCGACGGGTGTCTCAAATAAATATCGCGATGGTTTTCAAGCCTTAAAAACTCGGCCCCCAATTTTATTAATTGGTTACGAGTTTCCTCAGGGCAGTGCACACGGAATTTGCATTCGGCTTCCATCGGCGTTAACGTCATAGGTATCCGCGTTTTCTAAGTTGGCAAAATAAGCGAACCGCTACGCTTCATGTTTGCTGCCAACTTCCTGGCTTTGATTCTCAAATAAGGTGGTACGAATCGACTTCGATGCCCCATTGTATCGACAACCGACCCCTGCTTGGCATGATTCGGCTCATGTACGTCCTCGATAACCATCCCATTGCGGCAGATCCCGCCAAGAATCGCTTCCAAACTGTGTGCGATCTCTCGGGTGTTGGGCTCCCGGAGTGGACTCGGTTCGTCCGCTTTCGCAGCATTCGCAACCACTCCAATCTCGGTTTCGATCGTGTATTTCCCACCGCGAGTCTTTAAAGACGACTGCAAGTTGATTGGCTGTTTGTGTTGAGAAACATACAACCCGTTCGGCTTCAAGATTCGCGCTACCTCGGAAAAAACGCTTGAAAGTTCCGAAACGTAACAGGTGCTTACGGGCTGAATCACCAAATCAAATTCGGCATCCCGCAGCATCGGCATGTCCAACATCGATCCTTGGATCAATCGCACATTGAATTTCAATTCCTGTGAAACTCGTCGATCCAATTCGAGCATGCCGTCGCTGATGTCCAACACGGTCACGATGGCTCCCGCGGCCTGGTACAACGCGCTATGACGACCGCCTGCCGCAGCCAAACACAATACGTGCCAACCTCGAATGGATCCGCCCAGCCAACCCGCTCCATCGACAATTTCTAGCGGGCGCTGCAACTCATCCGAGGTCACGGTTTTTGCGAGAATATGACCAGAACGAGCCAACCTGTCGTACGCGACCTGATTCTGCGATTCGACCGAGTCTCGTCCTAATTCATCCGAATTCTTAAAGTGGCTCATCCCATGGATTTCTATCTCGAAGCGTGCACAACGTCAAATCAACATTGCTACACTATTTCAATGGACATACAGCAAGAACTTCGAATGTTGGTTGCAGCGTTCAACCAAGCAGCGATCGAATACGCGCTTTGCGGTGGCTTGGCAGTGGCCTTTCACGGATATTCCCGGTTTACGAAAGACGTGGACATTCTAATAGCCCGCCGCACTCTTGAACACGCTCTCCGGGTTGCGGTAGATCTAGGGTTCTTGGATTCCTCTGGAAGAATTCAGTTTCCGGATGTCGAGCTACACCGGGTCTTGAAAACCAAAGGGCCAGAGTATCTGATTCTTGACTTGATGGTGCTTTCCGACCTTGACAGCCTTGTCTGGACAGGAAAGACTTGGTTTGATTGGGAGGGACTTCCTATTTGCGTGGTATCGGCCGAAGGGCTGGTTACGATGAAGCGTAGTGCCGGACGAGATCAAGATTTGTTGGACATTAAAATGCTAGGTTTTGAGCCATAGGAGCAGGTGAGTGAATCCGCGTAAAACGAAAGTGGATATGTCGAGTCAAGCGATCGATGCGAGAATGCGAGAAGTTGCTCAGCTGCGGAGACTCGGGCTATCTATTGCTAAAGCGAAACCGATGTCGGCACCTACTATGCCATCACTTAAATCCAGTGAAAGTGAAGACGAACGTAATAAATCCACATGACAAACGCCCTCCATCCAGCATCTAAATCCTAGCCATCAAACTCGGAAGTCCCGCATAAACAGCGGCTCATGTGTTCGAAGACTGCCATACCGCATAGGCTCCATTGATAAGTGTTGACACAAAAAGCCTTCCATTCGGGCTCGCCCCGATGGAGGCAACAATTGGCAGCTACCTTTATAACCATTCCGTCCGCATGGGCTCTCCGTCGTTTTTTAACCGGCGGAAGCAACGTCTCGCCGGCCTCAAACGTTGCTCCCCCCGAGATGAACTCGGCGGAGAGCGAGCAGTCAGATGGCGAATGCTTGTAGCTGCCAATTATCGCCCCGTTGGGATATACCCGGGATATACCCAGCGGTAGCGAAACGCATTGTTCAAGTTGCCGTTGGCTTAAGAGCATGCTCACATCTGATCTCTTATGGAGAACGAACGACATACGCGAGATATTCCATCCAAGCCAAAAAACGAGCAGAACATAAACGAATCCAAACAATATGGCAAATTGGGTCACCGGCTTGCTCGTCAAGCGTTTTAACGCAAATTGATACGCCATCGCTGCTAGAAAAACCGGCAACAACAGCGCCACGATAAAGCCAAAACTTCTATCGAAGTGCGTGCCTACACAAGCCGTTTGAACCGACAGTGCAGTCGATATCCCGAGAACAATTATGAAGCAAAGGACTTTGCGTTTTATTGCCTTGTCGACTGCTTCAGCCTCGAGTGAAACAACTTCATTTTCAGGAGGAGATTCTGCATTCATTTGTTTAACAGCTGGCCCTATGGCTTGGCGATCCAGTTGCGGATGAGCGTACCGTCCGTTGCATTCCATAGTCGAACTTCGCCGTTCATGGCTCCCCCCGCAACGCGATTTGAACCCGCATGGTAAGCTGCTGAAAGGACCCAGTCTTGATAGCCGGCGAGCGTATGCGAAACCTTATTGGTTGCCGTATCGATTCGTCGCAATTGGTTATCGGCCCCGGGCAGAAACACGAATGCATCGCCGCGAACCATTTTGTAGGCTTCGCCGCCGACTGCTACTTCGATCACTTTCTTGGCTCCCTCAACTTCCCAGCGATGCAGCTTTTTGTCGGTACCTGTCGAAAACACCTGCTTTCCGTCGGGCAAGAAAGCGACCCCGCGAACGGCCGCCGCATGCCCAGGATAGCTTACCAACAACTCTCCACTGTTGGCTTCAAAAACTTTCGCCGACTTATCACGACTAGCCGATACCAGCTTCGTACCATCGTCGCTCCAAGCGATCGCCGTCACCCAATCGGCGTGGTTGGCAATCGTACGCGTCTCAGCCATGGTATCGGTATTCACAATACGAATAAGTCCGTCCGCAGACGCAATTGCGATTTCGTTGCTGGCTGGTGGCTCGGCAGGTGAAGTCGCAGGATCTGCCGTTGCTTTGATTGGCCTCATGGCAATGTCAAGAACCACGTCGCTGGTTCGCCCCACAACCCCTTTCAACTGTCCCGATTCAAAGTCCATCAATCGGACTTCCCCGTTTCTGCCAGGCTCGCCACAGCCGACTGCAATGGTCTTTTGATCCGCTAAGAAAACGATGGCGTGGACTCGCTGACCAACGTTTTTGATACGCCGCGCCAGCGCCCCATCGGCAGTGTTCCATACGGTAACTTCGTGATAGCCACCGACCAAAAGCATCGCTCCATCCGGAGAAAATACTATCGCAGTGATTGGTGCTGGAGCAGGATACGTAGCGGGTGGATCGGCGAAAGTTCGAGGTGGAATCACCAGGTTCAAAGTCGCGTTGCTTTTCTCGCCATCAAACTTGGCCCCCTCCAACAACCAGCGTTTCAGGACATCGATCTGCGCCGTCGCAAGAGCCTCTGCTTCGGCTGGCATCCGTTCCGACTTGTCGCTCGACGTGATGCGACGAATCAATTCTCCTTTTGCATTAGATGCAGCGACTACCGGTGCCTCGCCCGTGTCCCCTGGCTTGAGTAGCTCGTCGAAGGTGTCGATGCGGTAACCGCCCTCGGCCTTCTTTGGACCATGGCAGGCGACACAGTTTTCCAGCAAAATCGCCGCGATATCATTGCGGAAACTGACCGGCTGGCCTTCCGCTTCTGCGGCAAAACATGGAGACAAACAGTAGTTGGAGACAATAGTGATCGAAAGGAAGAACATGGAGACCGGGTGATGCATGATGGATTCACTTGATGGGTTATTGGAGGTCGTGCATGCGAGTGGAGCCATTGTTAGGCTGTCAATGTATTGGATTGTGGCTGAGCGAGGCCCTCGCTCAGGTTTTGCAGGAACCCAACGAGCGAAGGGCCTCGCTCGTCCACAACTGTCGCCTTTCGCTCCTAGGCTGTGAATTTATTAGTGTCGCCTTTTGCTCCGCAAAAGTGTGCGTCGTTAACGCTACTTTTGCGGAGCAAAAGGCGACACTTTTTTGCACCCTCCGAATAAAATCACAGCCTCTCTGAGGCACGAAGAGCGTGGTGAATCGCTAGAGTCATTTGCCACACTTCCCACGC
>JAYTVM010000361.1:0-16083 GCA_043743995.1 Pirellula sp.
ACTGTCGGATACAGGGCGGTAACGTTACCCTGACTAGGACTTCCACCCAGCAAATCAATCGCCTTTAAAGGCGCACTCGCCTTTTGCTCCGCAAAAGTGTGGGCGTCAACGCTACTTTTGCGGAGCAAAAGGCGACAATGTTTTTCAAGAGGCGAAGCTACGCGATAAGTCCACGGCACGGAGTGCCGTGCTACACTCCTAAATCTTCTTCTGAATCAATTGCGCAACGAGTTCAGGATTCTTGGCTTCTTTCAAGTGTATGATCTGATCCGCCGGAACGCCAATTCTCTCCAAATGCATGAACAAGCTATCCCAGACTTTTTCGCGCTTCTTGCCTTCTGCAAGATAGAGATCCGTCAGCAACTCCTGGGCACGTTGCAACGAAACGTTATCTTTATTGTTGTAGTAATTGCGGATTACCGATTGTTGGTACCGCGAGTAATTTTCCGCAGCCATAATCATGTCTCGATGGGGTGAGTTGAACTACGATCCTTAAATCGGGTGAACGACACTTCAATCTTGAGTCCTTCGATATCCGAAGCTAACGGATGCAATACAGCGATTCAAAGGACCTTAGATAAATGCTGTTATTGGCGAATACGGGGGAGGCAACGATGTTGCCATCGAGCCGGTTCTCGCTGACCACTTTGGGCTCAACCCCATCTGCCAATACAAACGTTACGCCGTCTTCGCGGGTGCAATAGAGGTTGCTGTTTGCAACGATGGGTGAACTGCTGTACTGACGATTGCTCTTTGGCAATGGATGCGTCCAAATGGTTTCGCCGGAATCCGGTTTAAGGCAATACACCAGCCCCTTGTCCCCTAAGAGGTACAACCTTCCGTTGCTGAACGTCGGCGTGGGAACGTCCGAGCCAATCTCCAGTGCCCAAGCGATTCGTTTGTCATCGGACAAGTCCGCATCGGTTCGCAATGCGGTGACGGTTTTGCCGCGAGCGTAGGGACAAATGGCGAGTCCCTCGATGGCTAGTGGCGACGAGATCGACCGGAAGAAACCGTTGTTCTCTGGATTGAAACCACCGAGTTTCCAAAGCAATTTGCCATCCGCTACGGCATGGGCTGTCACGTGGTCGGCTCCTACTGTTACCAGCGCGTCACCTTGCTTGAGTTTGACAATCGTTGGCGTTGTATAAGCTTGGTTGGCTTCTTGGTTGACATCCAGCCAGCGATCGGCTTTCCAAAGCTCTTTGCCAGTCGTTTTATCTAGGGCCACCAAAAAGCTTGGCCCAGTTTGCATGACAGCGACGACAATCGAATTCTCGGTTAAAACAGGTGAAGTACCTAAATCCCACCACAACGTGTCTTCGCCATACTTCGCTTGAATATTGAGTGACCAAATGGTTTCGCCCGCGGGACTAACGCAAGCTAGGTCGCCGCTCTTGAAGTACACGTAAACGTTTTTCCCGTCCGTAACGGGCGACGAATTGCTGCCGCTGGCTTTCGCGTTTTTGCCCGGCCGCTCTTTGCCAAATGGTTTCTCCCACAGCAACTTTCCTTGTTGATTGACACACAGCAAGGTGTTGATGCCTTCTTTGCCCAGCGTCAAGTAAACGTTTTCACCAAGCACAATAGGGGTCGATGCGCCGCGGCCTGGCAACGCGATTTTCCAAGCGATGTTTTTGTCTTCGCTCCACGACGTTGGATAGTTGCCAGCCTGTGCGGTTCCGTTTCCGTTCGGACCGCGCCAGTTAGGCCACGGTGTTTGCGCATGGGACACCTGGCAAAAAACGCTCGCAACAGACAAGGCAATCAGAACGCGATGTCGAGTGATTTTAGGGATCAAGGAAAATATTTTCATGGGTAGCATAAGGTGCAGGTGTTGAGTGGGTAAGTGGCTTCTTTGTCTCGGCGTTATAGTTTAACCGTTAGCCGTAGGCGTACGTTAGTGATATCGAGTACGCCTTCGGCTGACTGTTAAACAAATAATTAAACGGTATTGAGTTTAACCGTTAGCCGTAGGCGTACGTTAGTGGTATCGAGTACGCCTTCGGCTGACTGTTAAACAAATAATGGAACGGTATTGAAGTTAATCCGCAATCGGTCGAAGTACAATCGTTCGAATATCCATGACCGCGGCACCAGGCTTGCTCTGCGGTCGAACAGCCAAGCGAACTGTGCCAGCTTTTAATTTCAGTGCGCCGATGTTTTCGAGGATCATGTTCTGGAAATGTCCAGTATCTCGAACCGTCCATTGGAGCGATTCGTTGCCGATTTCTAAGCGAACGACTGAGCCGCCGTTATTCGCCCCACAGCCACACTGCACTTCGATTTCATAAGTTCCATCGCTTGGAACGGTCAGTTCCCAGTCCGCCCAATCATCGACTTCGGTCCAATATCCGAGGACATTTTTGTGCGGCTCCGGCTCGTAACGCAATTTCTTGCCATGAGGTGTACCTGCCGATGCCGGCAATAAGATTTCTTTGCTCGCATCCTTGAGCAATGACTTGTTACCGGAAACGACCCGATTCATCTCTTTCCGCCACGCTTTCCATTGTGCCCCTCCCGCCTCCGCGCCCTGACTCGAGTCCAGTCGGGTCGGGTCGGAATCGATGTAAAGTCGTTTATGCACCTCACGGTTGGCCGATGGATTGGGTACTCCAAATTGCACGCCCGTCCGCTTCTGCCATTGATGCAGCGATTCTAGGAGTGATTTCGACTTGTCCGGAAAATCCTTGGCGACGTTGGTTTTTTCACCGACATCTTTGTCGAGGTCAACCAATTCAATCGCTCCATCCTCCAAGTACTCGATCAGTTTCCAGTTGCCTTGTCGAGTTGCAGCCGCTGGTCTGCTGCCTTGATTGGTGTAGTGAGGGAAGTGCCAATAGAACGCGCGTTCTTTCGTCGAAGCGTTCGCTTCTGTTTGAAGCCAATTCTTTTTCAGACTGATACCATCCAAGGGACCTACTGTCTTCGACGGATCCAGTCCCACGACTTCCAAAAGAGTCGGCATCAAGTCCATTAGCGAAACAGGTGCGTCTACAACCTGCGATGCCTTGATCTTATCGGGCCAGCGAACGATGAGCGGAATTCGTAGACCGCCTTCGTACAAGTATCCTTTGCCCGCGCGAAAAGGACCATTGTGCGTAACGGGCAATTCATGCACTTCGGGCACATGGAGCCCTCCATTATCGCTGCTGAAGATCACAATTGTAGGTCGCTTTAAGTTGTCGACTGTTGTAAGCAATTTGCCGATCGCCTTGTCGAGCGACTCCACGGTCGCTGCATACAATGGATTGAAAGCCGAAGCGTTCTTTTCAATCAACTCCTTGGGCGCTGCCAGAGCGACGTGGGGTGAGTGTTGAGGGACATAACAAAACGCTGGCTTGTCGTCTTGCGAATTCAAGAATTCGATAGCAGCGTCGACGATAGCGTATTCGTTCTTTCCACCCTCTTTCTCGTCCACCGCGCCGTTTCCTTTCGGCTCGACTGCGATATCAAATCCTTGCTCTTTGGGTCCGGTTTTGCCGCCACCAAGATGCCACTTACCAAAAAGCCCTGTCCGATAGCCGGTGCTTTTAAGCATTTCTGCAATCGTCTTCTCTGCGAGCGGCAGATGGGACTGGATGCGAGGGTGCAATAGTAACTGCGATTCCGCATCTGGCCGACCTGGCAAAAAAGTCGTAAGGTGCAAACGTGCACACGACTTGCCGGTCATGAGCGAAGCCCGTGAAGCGGAGCAAATCGACAAGCCGCAATAAGCGCTCGTGTACCGAATCCCTTGAGTGGCGAGGTTGTCCAAGTTGGGCGTGTTGTGATCGCGACGGCCGTAGCAACCAAGATCGTAAATACCAAGGTCGTCCGCCACGATCAAGACAATGTTGGGCTGGTCGCTCGCTTGGAACGCGATGGCGGATGGGGTAGGACAAAGCAAAAGTGTAGCCGCGATAAATGCAACTACACAGCGTCGCGTAAAGTGGGGGCGGCTTGATTGCATGACATGGCTCTGGGTGGGAGGACGACTGGAAGGCTGTATAGTCTAGCCGAAAAGTTCTTTCTTGATCAAATGGAAAGTTATTTTTGCCGTCGCGAACCATGATGGATTTACTCCAAGATAAAATAGCGTCCCATGATCCATAATCCATAAAAGATCCTCGAGTTGGATGCACTTACCAGTTAGTAGAGAAATCCTATGCCACGACTCTTTGTAGTCATCTTAATTTTCACGCTTTGTAGCTATGCGAAAAGCCAGGAGTTTAACAACTTGCCGGTCACCACCCAAAAACCTCCGTTGCATGGTAGGCACTGGATGGCGGTGACAGGCAAACCGCTCGCCGCGACGGCCGGCGCAATGGTTTTTAACAAAGGGGGCAATGCCGTAGATGCATCGTGCGCGATGCTCGCGGCTACTTGCACCATGTGGGACGTACTTAGCTGGGGCGGTGAAACTCAAGCTCTGATCTACAACCCGCACACCAAACAAGTCATCGCCATCAACGCCCTGGGCGTCGCCCCGACCGGCGCCACCGCCGAATTTTACAAAAACAAGGGAATGAAGTATCCACCGGAGTACGGTCCATTGGCCGCGGTCACCCCTGGAACGCCAGGCGGACTAATGACCATGTTGGCCGAGTACGGCACGCTGAGCTTGGCCGACGTCTTGGCCCCAGCCATGCAAATGGCCGAAGGCTATCCGATGGAAGCACAAACGGCCAATTCGATCGAGCGGGGCAAAGCACAAATCAAAACATGGCCCTATTCCAAAAAGGTTTTCCTGCCACACCTGGACGAAAAACGTGAAGCTCCCAATGCTGGCGAAATCTTTGTTCAAAGCGACTTGCTCGCGACGCTCAAAAAACTAGTCGAGTCGGAACAAGAGTCCCTTACGAAGGGCCTGTCGCGCAAAGAATCGATCTATGCCGCTAATGATCGCTTTTATAAGGGGGATATCGCCAAGGAGATCGCGCGCAGTTGCCAGGAACAAGGAGGATTGATCACAGAACAAGACTTAGCTAACTGGCAAGTGAAGATCGAAGAGCCACTAAAGACGAATTACCGAGGAGTCGAAGTCTACAAATTGCAGCAGTGGACCCAAGGTCCAGTCATGTTGCAAATGCTCAACATCCTCGAAAACTTCGATTTGAAGGGGATGGGCTACAATTCGACGAATTACATCCACACGCTGTACCAAGCCATGAACCTCGCCTTTGCGGATCGCGATTTCTATTATGGCGACCCAGCATTTGCACCGGAGGAACCGATGACGGGACTCCTTTCTAAGGACTACGCAAAAGTCCGCAGCAAGCTGGTCGATCCCGAAAAAAACAATCCGAAGATTGGCCCTGGCGATCCTTATCCTTTTGAGGGCAAGGTAAATCCATACGTCGAGACCCTCAATAAATGGAGTCTCTCGGATTGGGGCAACCATAGGTTTGACGACGCGGACGCAGACGAAAGATTCATGGAAAATTTCCAGGCCGGTACGACTTCGGTCGAAGCCGCCGACGCAGAGGGATGGGTCGTTAGCATGACCCCGAGCGGCGGTTGGGTTCCAGCTTGCATTGCAGGCAACACGGGCATTGGACTCAGTCAACGCATGCAGTCCTTTGTATTGGATGCAAAAGAAAATCCGTTCAACGTCGTTGAGCCTGGTAAACGGCCACGTGTTACGCTTACCCCGACTCTTGCGATGAAGGACGGCAAGCCACTGTTGTCGTTCGCAAAACAAGCCGGCGATGAACAGGATCAACTGCTTCTGCAGTTCTTTTTGAATATGGTCGAATTTAACATGACAGTGCAGGAAGCTTGCGAAGCACCGAGCTTTAAGACGTTGCAAATGCATTCTAGTTTCGGCGCTCACGAAAAGAGCCCGGGCGGTCTAACGCTGAACGAACAGACCCCTGCCTGGGTTCGTAAAGATCTCACGAGAATGGGTTATAGGTCGACATTTCAGGAGCGAACGTCGGGTCCGATCAATGCCATTTGGTTTGATTGGAAACACGGCACGTTTTGGGGTGGTTCCAGCAACCACGGTGAAGACTACGGCATAGGATGGTGATGGAACGCCGTAGGCCGGTACGCTCCGCGACCGGCGGTCAGCGTAGCCCGAACCGCCCAATCCCTATCCTCCCAAACAACATCGGCCCCACTTTCTACCGCTGAGAAACGTAAAGACGTCTTTTTTCCCAAGATTACGGCGTTAGTGGTCTGATTTCTGTTGCAAAGGCGACGGGTTGAGCGTTAAAATTCGCAAATGTTGTTTCGTTTTTCGCATTTGATATATTTTATTTGGGAGCGAATCTATGCGTTTTTACAATCGATCGAGAGGTTTTACACTGGTCGAACTGTTAGTGGTTATCGCGATCATTGGGATCTTGGTTGGCCTGCTGTTGCCGGCTGTGCAAGCTGCTCGCGAGGCTGCGAGACGAATGCAGTGTCAAAACAATCTCAAGCAGCAAGCGCTGTCTACGCACAATGCGCATGACACACATCGAAGGTATCCGCCACAAGCTGGCAATTATGGCGGGGCTTGGTACGCACCCTTGAATTTCCATCTGCTCCCTTTCATGGAACAGACGAACGTGTGGCAGGCGGCCAACAATTGCGACTTAGCCGCAGCGGTTGGTCAAGCCAGTCCGGGCGCGACCATCACGAGCTTAGGATACGTCTGGCCGACTTGGGGTTCGGTGAATACCGGGAACAAAACCTGGCTACGTCAAACTCGAATGTCAACATTTCAGTGTCCCAGCGATAGTACACTTGGCAATGGACTCGATTGGACGCCTGGGGACGCGTCGTATGCCAGCAATTTTCTAGTCTTTGGCGGTGAGAATAATCGCACAGTTACCTGTGGTACCGCAGGTAATCCTTGGGAGACTTGCTGGGATGGCAAAGCTAAGTTCGCCACAATTACGGATGGAACTTCGAACACGATTATGTTTGCCGAAAAGCTAAGTCGATGCGATGGGACGGGCAGTCCTGGCGGTACGTGGTGGATGCGAGGTGTCTTTCGAATTGGCAGCGGCAGCGGCGGACCAAGCTCAGGCGTTCCTGCAGACAGTTATCCTGGAGACCGTCTGTCTGCTGTCTTCGGTGGCGGTCGCGGTCGTGACGGGGTCGTTTTTACCTACGGTACTAATTCCAAATTTCAAGTGAGTCCAAAGCTTCCGCTGGCCAATTCGGCCAATGGCGGACTTTGCGATCGCCGTTTGGCTTCGACACAACACGTCAGCATGCAGATCGGTTTGGCCGATGGCAGTATTCGGGGAATTTCAGGGAGCATGGCCAATGCCATTTGGTTCGCCTTGTTAACTCCGGCCGGTGGCGAAGTGAATGGCGACATCGACTAGACGCGTGTCGTTCTACTGCAAACATCCGATGGTAAAATCGATTCCTTGAATTCATTGGGGTAGGTATGATCCGATTTTTTTCCGCAGTCTGCTTGTTGGTTTTTGCTGTTGGTTGCGGCCCGCGGACAGGAGAGGTCTCGGGCGAAGTTACTTTTAAGGGCCAACCAGTTCCTGGTGGTATCTTAACCTTTCGTCCGGCCGACGAGTCCCAGAATTCCGTTTCGTACGAGTTGCAACGTGACGGCAAGTTCAAGGTGGTGCTGCCTGTCGGTGATGTCTCCATCAGCATCGACAATCGCGAGTTTGAGCCTCGACCCGCTACGATTCCGGCCATTCCCCCAGGCATGAATTTGCCTCCCGACGTCATCAAAGGCATGCAAGCAAGCAGCAAAGAATCGAGCAAAGTATCGGACCGATGGGTAAAGCTGCCCGAACGCTACTACCAAGTGGAGACTGCCAATAGGAAGATCGCGGTTAAGGGAGGGAAGCAATCGGAGACGATTGATTTTAAAGAATAGGGATTAGCTCGGGATCGTTCGGACGTCAGAAAAAAAGAGACACTTCTCGCTTATCACTACCAAAATACTACAAACGCTTGCTTTTTGTAGCGGAAGCCGTCAAGGCTTTCGCTGCACTCGCACCAGCCGCAAACGCAACGAAACGCTTGACGCATTCCGCTACCAGAAGTTAAAAATGGTGGCGTTCGGCGAGAAGTGTCAGAAAAAGAGACGATTTTCGCCGCGTGACTGACTTCGTTACGAATGCTACACTCCAAGCCTTGAACTCAATCGAAAATCACGAGCTTGGAAGCGGTCTTGTATTGTGGCACAGCTAAAACTGAAACTTGGACGCGAGGTCGAGCTGCAAGTCTTGAATGGCGATTGCGGAAAAGTACTTCCAAAGCTCGACGCGAACTATATCCAATGCTGCGTAACGTCTCCACCTTATTGGGGCTTGCGAGACTACGACCATCCTGACCAAATTGGGGCAGAAGCGTCACCTGATCTTTACGTTAAGAACTTGGTGTCGATTTTCCGGGAAGTACGTAGAACTCTCCGCGAGGATGGGACACTTTGGCTGAACGTTGGTGACGGATACGCGCGAAACGGCGGAACCGGACGGTGTGGCCCAAATGCGGTCGTCGGCAACACAAAAAAGCTAATACAGAAGAGAAATTGTAGAGTACCGGACGTGTGGGGATTAAAGGACCGAGACCTAATGGGCCTTCCCTGGCGCGTCGCTTTTGCGTTACAGGAGGATGGCTGGATACTTCGGTCCAAAATCGCATGGATCAAGAAGACGGCAATGCCTGAAAGCGTAAAGAATAGACCTACCAATGCAACGGAAGAGATTTTCCTATTCGCGAAGTCTCCAACCTATTACTACGACTCGAAGGCGGTGCGCGAAGAATCTGGCGCAAATCTTCGCAACTATTGGGTTTTAGGGCCTGACCCAAGTACGTACGGTCACCCTGCCGCGTTTCCGCGTGAGCTAGCGCGGAGGTGCATTTTGCTTGGGTCACGGGAAGGTGACTGGGTACTTGACCCCTTTGGCGGATCCGGAACGACTGGAATTGTCGCAAACCAACTCGAGAGAAACGCGATGTTGGTTGAATTGAACCCGGAATATGCGGAATGGGCCAAGGAGCGAGGTCTCGATGGCTCGTAGTAAGGGTTCAAAGCAACTCATTCTTGATTACTTTCTTGACAATCTCGGAACGATACTTGAGTCTCGCGACATCCAAACCGCGAGCGGTGGTGTTGTTGAATGGGCAAGACGAGTTCGAGAATTGAGAAATGAGGAAGGCTATCAAATTCTTTCACACAAGGATCGTGCTGACCTAAAGCCAAATCAATATCTGCTTGAGACAACGAAAAGAAGTCCTGCTTTTAAGCGAAACATTTCAAAGGAAACACGGGCGTGGGTGCTCGAACGAAACGGTTATACATGCCAAATGTGCGGTGTTGCTGCCGGTGATCCGGATCCACTTGGTAGTGATCGTACTGTTCGGCTCACCATGGGACATATCATCGATAAATCAAAGGGCGGTGACGATTCACCTCAAAATCTTAGAGCGATCTGTACGAATTGTAACGAAGGATTACAGAATACGAGCCTTCCAAAGCCCGACCAAGTTCACTTGCTGGCGCAAGTTCGTCGTGCGACAATCGACGATCAAAGAGTCTTGCTGAAATGGTTGCTTCAAAAGTTCAAGCTAACCATTCTTGAATGAATCTCACGACGCACGGAAATGAGTCCGAACCAAGCGATGACTGTAAACTTCGGACGGTTGGAGACAAACTGGAATTGCACTGGCGGATTGAAGCTTCTAGTGGCTTCTCTGATGATCCGATAATTGCTGCATCCGACTACGTGCTGCCTGATCGCCCCGCAGATATTGAAATCTTACCGTGGTGGACGTTTGACTCGAAGTGCCCGGTTGAAGCGCGCTTGGATACTACTTGATCGTCACTGCAACGGTTGCCGAGTTGTTGGTGTGGTCTGACTCTGTCAACTTCGTGCTTACCTCCGGGGTGGCATTAACCGTCACTTTCAACTGGTATGTCCCAGAGGGATACCGGTTACGTCAAGCCATTGGCAGTCAAGATAGCTGCCGTAAACATCGGCCCATCCAACTTGGATTCCCTGATTGGAGCATGTGTATTTTGCTGGCCCTGCGTTGGGATCGATCTTTGTATAATCTTCGAGACAAAATGCTTGTTTGCGACCGGTGAGAACTACTGTTCCTGCCGAATTGAGCAATTCATACGACGCAAAACCCGTAAGATGGTAGTGGCCGTGGCACGAGCTAAATTGAAAGAGCGAGGAATTGGACGGATCGGTGGGGCTTCCGAGAATCAGATCGGCGGTCCCCACGTTGCGAATCTCGACGTCAAATTTCATGAGACTGCGTTTCCCACTGCCCGTTACGCATCCTTCAACAATGGCACAGTCCGTCGATTTGAAGACTTGTTTTCTGAAGACGATACTGGTGCGGAGTCGATCTTGATTGATCGTTAGATCAGGCAAAGCGGCTGTTTGTGCCCAAAGTTTAGGCACCAAACAAGCGCCGACTAAACTCAAAAATCCCGTTACTAATAAAACAGCTAACGTCAATTGTCTTAACATGATGTGTTCAAACTCTTTCTTTTCGCGAGCAGAATTTATAAGCCAGTAAAGCCGCAACTCCAAAACATGGGAAACAGGACCTTTTGCCACGACATCCGGAATTCCAATGCAAAGTGCCGCTGGCGGGACTCGAACCCGCACGGGGTTTCCCCCAGCAGATTTTAAATCTGCTGCGTCTGCCATTTCGCCACAGCGACATCTCACCCCCAGAATGTATCTCAACGACGTTACGAGGGGTAGTGGCAACCCAAAGCCATGAAAGTTTTCAACACCGGTAATTCGAGATATTTTTCAATTCTGAGGAGTTGGGGGGTTGTTTTTGCGGTCCCAACTTTGTTTGATTGAGTTAGCAGAAGGCATTGCATTTTCTTTGCCAAGTCCTGCATCCTGGTTTCTTTTCGTCCGAGGGAGGATTATTTTCTTATGGCAACGATTCCGATGTGCACTCAGTCCTCTTTGGATTGTTTGCCTACGGTACGTGAGGCCAGTAAAACGTGCGAGGCTGCTTCATTGCATCGCATTGCCGAGGTTAGAGCTCAACAAGGCTTGTCCTTGAGAGCTATTTCCAGAAGGTCTGGGATCGACATTCAGGATTTGAAGCAACAGGAGTTGCCGGATTCGAATTTGACCTTGATCGACTTGACCCGTTGGGCAAGGGCTCTAGAAGTTCCTATCGAAAATCTCATCGTAGATCACGACAGCGAACTTTCGGATCCCGTTCAATCGAGAGCGGCTATGGTGAAAGTGATGAAGACAGTGGTCGCACTGACTGAGGTTGCGACCTCACCGAGAGTAGCACGTTTGACAACGATGCTACGCGAGCAACTGATCGAGCTGATGCCTGAGCTAGCCGAAATTGGCGGTTGGCCCAACTTTGGCAGTCGTCGTCCATCCGACCAACAAGGTCGTATTGGCGAGAACCCGATTGATGTACAGAATCTTCGACTTGATTGACGAAAGATCCTTTGTGTTGACGAGTTTGACAATCGTTTCGAAAAGCTATTCTAAGATTTTTTTACTAGACATTGAGATCGAAACTGTCATCGGAAACGGCCAGCCCAAAGCTGGCCGTTTTTTTTAATCGATCCATCTTTTGGTTAAATCCCCATAGGCATCGATTCGCCTATCGCGTAAGAATGGCCAATGCGTTCGCTGCGTATCGATTTGATTGAGGTTGCATTCCACGATGACAATTTCTTCCTCCGAATGGGTGGCGCGGTGAAGAAGATTGCCAGCGGGATCGAAAACGAACGATGCCCCCCAGAATTCGATGGAGCTCTCGATGCCGACACGATTGGCTGCCCCTACAAAGACTCCATTGGCGATGGCATGGGACCGCATCATGGTTTCCCAGGCTTCGTGTTGGCTACGTCCGTAAAGTGGTTTGTCGGCAACACTCCAGCCGATGGCGGTTGGATAAAGCAAAATCTCAGCACCTCGCAAGGCAAAGAGTCGGGCGGCCTCGGGGTACCATTGGTCCCAACAGACTCCAACGCCGATTACCCCCAAACTAGTCTTGGCTATGGTAAAACCCGTATCGCCTGGTGTGAAGTAGAATTTTTCGTAGTAGAGCGGGTCATCTGGAATGTGCATTTTTCGATAGAAGCCAACTTGTGAACCGTCGGTGTCGAAAACAAGCGCCGTGTTGTGATAAAGACCGTGGGCCCGGCGTTCGAAAATGGAACCAGTCACCACAACAGCGCATTCCCTGGCGATGTCGCTCAAGGCGCGGCTGGTTGGTCCTGGGATCGGCTCGGCCCATTGAAATCGGTCATGATCCTCGCTTTGACAAGGGTAGGGGGCGTTGAACAACTCCTGCAGGCAGATGATGTTTGCCCCAAGCGAAGCGGCTTGCTGCACCCGGGTGACGGCTTTCGCCACGTTTTGTTCCTGGTTGTCGCTACAAGTCATTTGCACGGTAGCCAGTCGAACAATGCGATCTTTTGCCGCTGCCATTACGTTTGCCTCCTTAAACAGTCGTTGAAACGAATTGTCTTTTTGATGCCAATGTCGAAAAAATTTCGTTTAACGGTTAGCCGTAGGCGTACCTAAGGGTTTCTAGTACGCCTTCGGCTGACTGTAAACAAATAATTGGACGCTGTTGAACGAGCGAAGGGCCTCGCTCGTTTACTTGTTGCTCAAATATGTTTGCCTAGTCGTTCGGCGAGTCGTTTCAAGGTTTGGCTAGCGTCCCCCTCGGCCAGCTTGGCGTGGATCAGATGAAGTTGTGATTTGTCGGCCCAAGCTGCATTGAGAGCCGCATCAAACTCCAACTCATCGGTTACTAGATAGCCGCGTCCACCACCATATACCTCCGGAAGTTTCGAGTAGTTCCACACCGGGATCTCGTTGTACTTCCAGGTACCAGCTTGAAGGAACCGCTCCGTGCCATATCCGTGATTGTCGAGCACGATGATGATGGGAGAGAATCCAAGGCGAATCAGCGATGACATTTCTTGACCGGTCATTTGGAATGCACCGTCCCCGACAATGACCAGTACGCGATCATCCGGCTTGGCTACGCAAGCTCCCAATGCGGCGGGAACTGAAAAGCCCATCGAGGTATAATAGGCTGGAGATAAAAAGTCGGTTCGTTCGTGGATCACCAATTCCGACGAGGCGAAAAGCGCATCACCGATATCTGCAATGACAATGGTTTGCGCGTCAATTTGACCATTGATTCTTGAGATCACGCGACTGATCTCCAGCATCCTGCCCGCCTCCGGTTGAAAGTTTCCAGGGTGCTTTTGGCGGAGTATGTCCGGAATCGTACGACAAGCTGGTTGCGCATTGGCAGTGATCAGTCGATCCAAGAAGTCGGCGAGCGGAACGTTGGGATAGTGATGATACGAGATCTGCAACTGCTCACTGGTGGCGTAGACGCAATTCTTAACTTCGAGCTGGGCTGTGTAGATGCCTAAGTTGATGTCTGTCATGAAGGCTCCAAGCAGCAACACGCAATCGCTATCCTCGACATACTGCGTCACCTCCTCGCGTCCCATCGCCCCCTCATAAAGCCCCACATACAATGGGTGCGTTTCGTCAACGACGCTCTTTCCAAGGATCGTTGCGGCGATCGGGATTTTGGCTTGTTCTGCCAATTTCATGACCTGGTCCTGCAAACCGAATCGATGGATCTCAACGCCAGCAATAATGATTGGTCTCTTGGCTTGATTGAGTCGATCGACCGCTTCTTTCACTGCTTCATCGAGCGCCTGCGAATCAAATTGAGTATTTGGACGTCGGAATGCATGAGCCATAGGCGGAATGACATCGACCATATCCCTTGGCAACTCAATGTAGACCGGGCGTTTGAATCGGTGGCAAGCGTCTAGCACACGATCGATTTCACTAAAAGCCGTCACCGGGTCCACCAATTCTGTAGCCGCGATGCAAAGTTTTTCAAAGACTTCGAGCTGAGTGCTGAAATCACGCACTTTGTGATGCAGCAAGGGATTGTTGACGCGTTCGTTCAAACCCGGCGCACCACTCATCAAAACCACTGGCGACTTTTCTGCAAAGGCCCCCGCCACGCTATTGCAAACCGAAAGTCCGCCAACGCAATAGGTAACACAAAGGGCACCCATTCCTCGAATCCTTGCGTAAGCGTCCGCTGCAAAGCCAGCGCAATCCTCGCGAGTGCAGCCGACCACATTGATGGGACTCTCTTCCAGCATGCTGTAAAAGTTGAGTATGTAATCGCCAGGGATCCCAAAGCAGTCCCGGATTCCGTAATCCTGAAGGCGATTGATTAAGTACTGCCCAATCGACACATCCAGTTGGCTGGGGCGTTGGCTAATGGTGTTGCGACTATCGGTCTTTTTGCCGATGGAGCTAAGCGCGTTGCTCATAGGAGTTCCGTATTGGTTAAATGCGCCGAAGGAGACTTTTTGGAGGATTGCGTCATTGTATGCAGCAACGCAAGTCTGTGGGTGCCGCATTCGGAACAACCGTTACAAGCGGGACAGTTTCCGTATCACAAACAGCTTCCTACGCTCGCAATCCCACGTGGATCCAATGGGCAAGCTAGGGTTTTCTGCCGGTATTTTACCTACCGAATGTCTCTCGCCAGATCTTTCCTCCGCGCGCCAAATAGACTTGCACCTGAAATGTCAATGCATAATCAAGCACCCATTCGAATAGCGGACCTCTCTGAATCGGTTTACGTTCCGCGTGTTTCCGACAAACCATCCATTGAGGTTTGTGCGCCCGCTGCGGAACGCCACACCACGGTTTTGGACAAGCACGAGTCCCCGCAAGTTTGGAACACGAAACCTGGTGCTGTCGATGACCTGATTGCTGAAAACTTTGAGGATGTACTTGCAAGTCCATTGGGCATTCAGCCCCCAAAGACAACCCGGGTTTGGGGATTGGACTACCATGCCGTCGATATGGAACAAACGCTCGACTACTTGGAGCAAGTCATTTGCCAACGTCAGCCTAGCTATGCGGTAACCGCCAACTTGAATTACGCAATGCTCTGCGCCAAGAATCCGCGGCTGTCTGCGTTTACCAAGAAATCTGCCTTAACGTTGTGCGATGGAATGCCAATCCTATGGCGAAGCAAACTTAACGAAACCAAGCTGCCTGAACGCGTAGCAGGCGCCGATTTGATTTATCGATTGGTGGAACGATGTGCCAACAGAAAACTGCGAGTGTATTTCTACGGTGCCTCGGAAGGGATCGCCGAACAGGCAGCCAAGTCACTGAAGTCGCTCTACCCGAGACTCTTGGTCGCGGGGGTCCAATGCCCACCGTTTCAAGCGTGCAGTTCCGATGAGCTTCGCAGCCAAATCGCCCGCATAAAACAATCCAAACCGGATCTGCTATTGGTTGCGCTTGGACAACCCAAAGGGGAGTACTGGATCGAAGATCATCTCGAGGAACTGGGCGTTCCACTGACAATTCAGTTGGGGGCCTCGTTTGATTTCGTGGCAGGCAATGCGGTTCGAGCGCCTAGGCTCTTGCAGAAGATTGGAATGGAATGGTTGTATCGAACGCTCAAGGATCCACAGCGATTGGCACCTCGGTACTTTTCCAATTTCCTGTTCCTGGTCAAGATTCTCCGACAGGAAATGATCGAAAAACTGTCATAGGCGAGACCGACTTCGGTTCTGGGACAGTCGAACTAGAGTTATGGTAAGCATACGTCCAAAATTCACTGCAACAAATCCATGGCTTGCCTTCGAAGGTTTTTGATGGCGAATCGAAGTTTCGAAGCAGCCTCGATGTCGCTGCGTCGCGTGCATTCTGCGACGTCCAATTCGAGCATCCTGGCCGCTGCCAAGATGGACTCAACTGCATGCCAACGCGCGTCGCTGATGGAGTCGATCGGAGAAATTTCATTGGTCGTCGAAAGACTGACACGCCCTGGGGTTTGGCCACTATTATCAGGACGCACCCCTTGCTGGACGATTCTCTGAATCTCTTGAAAAAGAGGGTCGTTTTTGGTTTCGTCTGATAACTCTGGCGTCCTCGTTATTGCTGGAATTGGTTCCAATTTTTCCGCCGGGGGTTGCTGGCCAAAACTTGCCCTGACCACAACCAGAATGAAAACGCCGAGAATGCAGACACCAATTCTTGCAAGCAGAAGGCTCCCCCCGATCCTTTGATTTTTCATCTTGCCGTTTTCCTTGATTAAAATTGTCGT
>JAYTVM010000362.1:0-15987 GCA_043743995.1 Pirellula sp.
GGCGTTGCAATTTGATTTCGTGAAACCAAAGATCGTCGTTGGGTACGTCGAATTCAATTCTTTGGAATTTGCCGCGTGAATCGGCCACAAAATGGGCCGTACCCCCCTCAAACCACGCGATGTCGGCTTTTTTCCACTGAATGGAAAACGTGTCGTAGTGCAAGTGCTTTAGTTCGGCAACGAGGGCTTTGTAAGGCTGAAAACTCAATACCAGCGAATCACCTTCGACGCTGACGGTCGCGTCGCCGTACATGGGGCAGCGAAATTTTCCAGCGTAGTCGGCTAGTGCGTGGCTGGGTTTCGTTCCCTCGACAGCTGGCGTGGTGACTTTTTTGATTCTGGCTCGAAACTCATCGCTCGACTTGCGAAACTCAGCCAAAGCTTCTTGGCTAAAGTCTTTTACCGCTGTCCCCAACAGCGTGTCGACTGCCCGATACGCAAGTAGGCTCGAAATGGGAGTAAGACTATTAGTCAGAACGACGACACCTAGTTTCTCCTCAGGTACAAGCAAGACATGTGAGTTCATGCCATCATAGCCTCCGCCATGACCGACCAGCTTGCGTCCTTGATAATCCGATAGGGACCATCCAAGTCCATAGGAGCGAAAGTGGATCGATGGGAATCTTGCGGAGGGTGTGCGCGAGAGTGGGATAGGTGTATGAGCCTGCCACATTTGATGCGAGGCTTCTTCGCTAAAAATGCGTTTTGGCGGAGTCAACTCGCCTAGCCGGAGCTGCAGCCTAAGCCAACTCGACATATCTTCGGCACTTGAAATGATGCCACCCGCGGCCGCCATCGCGTCCCAGTTCATCCATGCGATGGGTTGTGAACTGTCGGGAATTGTTTTGTGTGGGGTCGCAAAGTTGTCTAGCATCACCAAATCGCGAACACTGCATACCGTGCGATTCATTTCGAGCGGGCTTAGGATGCGTGCTTTTACGAAATCGCCCCAGCTTTGTCCGCTGACTGCCTCAACCACTTCACCTGCAGCCAAGAACATGAGGTTGGAGTAGCCGTAGCTCGAACGAAACGAACTTGCGGGTTCAAGATGAACCGCGCGTTCGAGGATTTCCCTGGCCTTGTACTCTGTCCCCCACCATAGCAAGTCACCGCTAAATGTTCCTAATCCACTTCGATGACAGAGGAGATCGCGAACACGCATGTCGCGGCTCGCAAACTCATCCTTGAGTCGGAACCACGGGAGGTGCTTACTAACCCGATCGTCCCATTGAAGCTTGCCCTCATCCACGAGGATGGCAAGGGCCGCTGCCGTAAAGGCTTTGGAATTGGATGCGATCGCAAAAAGCGTTTTCTCGTCGACAATCTCAGGCGATCCAACTCGTCGTAGTCCGTATCCTTTGCTCAGCAGGAGCTGATCGTTTTTGACGACTGCGACGGCCAACCCGGGCACCTGCCATTCGCGCTGGGCTTTAGATATGTACTCGTCTAATTCATTGATCAACGCGCTGAAATCCAGCTTCGCTTCCCTGGCTGTGCCTTTTTCTTGAGCAAAGCTAAACTGCTGTGCAAGTAATTGCCCAAAGCAGAGAACGCAAAATACTGGAAGGAGCCAGACTTTCATGTGTATCTTTCGGTGTGGGACGAGAACGACGGAGGATGCACCCATTGTACTTGAGCAACTTGACACTCTTTTCAGAATTTTCGCGGCTTGAATTCCAAGGCAATTCTCACTAGGTAAGATGGTGATTCAAACAAAGGCTCTTCCCGAAGTTTTCAAACCTCTCACAAGGCTAACCGCGATGCGACAAACTCCACTTCCACCCCCATCATCCCGCTTGATTGCCATTTTGTTCGTGGCAATGTTTTCGTCGAGTTTTTTAGTGGCACAGGACACAAGCAAAACGAGCAACGAAAAATGGGTCCAGCTCTTCAACGGCAAGGACTTGGAGGGCTGGACACCAAAAATCCGCTACCACGATCTAGGTGATAATTTCGCGAATACCTTTCGGGTCGAAAATGGTGTCCTGAAGGTCGGTTACGAAGGCTATTCCGAATTCAAAGAAACTTTTGGACATCTGTTTTACAAGGACTCCTATTCGCATTATCGCATTCGCGTGGAATATCGCTTCGTTAGTGAGCAAGTCAAAGGGGGGCCGGGCTGGGCACTCCGAAACAGCGGCATCATGATCCATGGCGAGCGCCCAGAAACCATGACCAAGGACCAAGATTTCCCAGCATCCATTGAAGTTCAATTGCTTGGGGGGGATGGCAAGACACCGCGCACCACATCCAATCTTTGCACGCCAGGCACGAATGTCGTGATGGCCGACAAGTTGATACTGGCGCACTGCACCAACTCCAACTCAAAAACGTTCCACGGCGATCAGTGGGTAACCGCTGAAGTCGAGGTGAAAGGAAACGAAGTGATTCGCCACCTCGTCAATGGTGAACTGGTTCTCGAATACAACAAACCGCAGTTGGACGATCGAGACGCCCACGCCAAGGAATTGATCCAAAAAGCCGGTGAGAACATGCTCTCGTCCGGGTCCATTTCACTCCAATCGGAGAGTCATCCCATTGAATTTCGGAAGGTGGAATTGCTCGATTTGTCCTCGAAATAGCTCGCCTTATTTGTTTAACGGTCAGCCGAAGGCGCACTCGATACCAATAACGTACGCCTACGGCTAACGGTTAAACGAAATCTTTGCGATATTGGACTTCGTTGAACGGAAAAGCAATGACCTATTTGCATGGTTCGTAGGTCTCTCGTTGCTGATTCCCAACCGTTAACGCCCACTAACGTGAAACTAGGGCTTCTTATGCGGAAAGTCCATTTATGGGAGAGCCAATTATCTGTCCATGCGAACCAATGCCAGCTTTTTGGAGTCTCTGGAGTCTTCCGTGAATCACTTGCAAAAGCCTCCATGATTTGTCCCTAAATGTGCCTGGACGTAGACGGCAACTTGGTGCAATATAGGGGGTACATGGATGGGATCGGGCATTCTACTTATCAATTTGGACAACCTGTGAATACGAGCTCTTTGCCGACGGAACGAACGGCCTCTTCGGTTTTTTTTGCTGGCACAACTTACTTCGTGCATTTTCTAGCGTTGGGATTCAGTTCTTTCCCATTGCAAACCCATTTGAGAAAAGTGCTAACGCCGGCTTCCGCAAGTTTGGTAGCGAGTATTGCCCCCATCGCGGCTTGTATCACCTACTTCTTTTTTCGGTACGCCGAATCGCGTGGTTGGACCAAATCACCACGACTGGTTTTGTTTTTTACGGCAGTCGGAGTGGCTTTTTTGCAATTGATATTGGGTTGGCGATTGCATCTGACTTCGGCAGGTAGCACTTTGCTCGGGCCGGTGGTCGATATTGCAATGTGCATGTTGCTACTCGGCTGCGTCCAGTCCAGCACCATGACTTTGCTGAATCATATTGGTGTTTCTACCATGGGAAACCACGCTTATTCAGTTCGGGCGGCAGGTTCAGCGGGCTACATGGTTGCCTTGTTGCTTATGGGGTCGTTTGGCGGCAGCGCTGCGTCGGTCGCTGACTACCACTTGTTTATCGGTGCGGCAATCAGCCTCTGTCATGCGTTTTTCGCTTTTCTAGCATGGCGTCGTTTGCCGACATCGACGCCTAATTTCCCGTCCGCTCATTCAACGGATCCATCGGAACGTGCTTCACCGAATTTTCGAAACGAGGTGTTGGCAAAATCGACTCGGTTGGAGTGGTTTGGCCTTTTGCTTCTGGTGTGGATGGTCGCAATCTGCGAGATGTCTTATGGCTTGTATGCGCACGAATTCTTAACGAACACTTATGGAAACTATGGTTACTTTGTCTTTGCTGGGGCAGTAGCCATTGAAATTGCGGTGCTTGTAACGATGCCGTTTGTTCCAAGTTTGAGGCGGCAGCTATTGTTTGTAGGTCCTCTTGGATGGATCCTTTTATTCAGCGGATGCTTAATGGCAACGCAGGGCTTCGGGGCCTTTGGACTTTTTGCATTAGCATTGGCATTAAACTGCCCGTTCCAGATCTCAACCAACGAGCACGCACATAGGATGAATCCGAGTGTTATGGGGGTCGCTTCTATGACACTCGCGCAATCGCTTGGTTACACAACGGCCACGGTCATTGCGTCGATCGCCTCACGATTTGGCCTGGGTCCTGCGCCCCTTTGGATGGTGGCTTTGCCGCTTGCGATGCTAGCTTTGATGCTGGCCGTGCGAAAACTCACCCAGCAGAACGCGGCGCTCGATGTCCACAATCTTGGCGAGACGAGCAGCGTGACGGGGAGCGGGGCTGTAGCGTGCACCGAGAAACGACCGGACGACTTCGAAGGCCGATTCAGGACCAATGACACGTGCTCCGATGCAGAGGACATTCATGTCATCGTGCTCGACGCCCTGGCGAGCGGAGTAAGTGTCGTGGCAAAGACTAGCCCGGATGCCGGGAAACTTGTTCGCCGCCACGCTAACGCCAACTCCTGAGCCACAAACCAGAATTCCCCGGTCGATTTCCCCGCGGATGATTTTTGAGGCAACCATCTCGGCAAAATCTGGAAAATCGCACGGTTCCGCGGTGTGAGTTCCGTAGTCCACTACGTTCACGGATAGTCCAATCAGTAGCTTATAAACGTCATTCTTGAGCAGGAAGCCAGCGTGATCGCCGCCAATCGCGTAGCGGAGGGGAGCCGTGTTTGTCATGAAAGAATTCTTGGTTTGTGAATATGGATAAGTGCTAGTTGACGTCGTTTTCGGCCTGGACTTGCGAATCTCATATAAAACTACAGCAAAAGTAGCGGTGGCGACATCGTAGTCGCTGTTGCCGTCCTTGTGAAACGTTGTTACACTCCGTAGCCATCGGTTGCATGAGTTTTTAGGTTTTCGGCCAGTCGCCGGACCCTCAAGCGACAAATTACTCTTTTTATTTACGCTGCGTCGAGAGTCGGTCCCAGAACTTTATCGCCAAGAAGGATTCACGTAAATCGATCTTTAGTCGGTTGTATCTCTTTCCCATGCGTCTAGTCGATTTTCTCCCGCTAGCATACCCAAGGACTTTTACGCATGGTTAATCGCACCCTTATTCGCTCCCTAGAGGATGAACTCCTGGAGCAGGAACTCGAAATGATGTTCGGCGACACTGCCGAATCATTGTTTGACGAGTCACTCTTAGATGCCAACAAGCAGTTTGACGTCAACCAAATTGTTGAAGGCAAGATTGTCGAAATCAACGACGAGTTCGTCGTAGTCGACGTCGGATTTAAGAGCGAAGGTGCGATTCATAAGAACGAATGGGACGAAAATGAGCCGCCGCCGGAAATCGGCCAAACCGTCAAGGTTCTGATCGAAGAAGTCGAAGACCAGCACGGTGCTCCAGAAGACGTCCGGGCCATGATCAGCCTCAGCAAGCGCAAAGCTGAAAAGATCATCCAATGGGAACAAATGATGCTCTCGGTCCAGGAAGGCCAAGTGGTCACTGGTACTGTCACCCGCAAAATCAAGGGCGGTTTGCTCGTCGATATCGGCGTGCCTGTCTTCTTGCCCGCTAGCCAAGTGGACATCCGTCGCCCGAACGACATCGGCGATTACATCGGTCGCGTTGTTCAGTGCGAAGTCCTCAAGATCGACGAAACACGACGCAATATCGTCGTCAGCCGACGTTCGCTCATCGAAAAGCAACGCGAGGAAGATCGCGAACACCTCATGGCCGAACTCGAAATCGGTCAAATTCGAAAAGGTATCGTCAAGAATATCGCCGACTTCGGTGCATTCGTCGACTTGGGCGGAATCGATGGTTTGCTCCACATTACCGACATGAGCTGGGAACGAATCGGGCACCCAACCGAAATGGTTTCGATCGATCAAGAAATCGAAGTCAAGATTCTCCAAATCGATCGCGAAAAGCAAAAGATCGCTTTGGGTCTCAAGCAAAAGCAAAACAACCCTTGGACGAACATCGCCGAAAAGTATCCAGTCGGCACGACGATCCCGGGCGAAGTTGTCAATGTCATGAGCTACGGTGCGTTCGTGAAACTCGAACCAGGCATCGAAGGTCTTGTTCACATCAGCGAAATGTCATGGACTCGCCGAATCAACCATCCAAGCGAGATGGTCCAAATCGGCGACAAGATCGACGTCAAGATTCTCGGTGTCGATGCCCAAGGCCAACAGCTTTCTCTCGGTATCAAGCAGACGCAATCCAACCCTTGGGATGTCGTCATGGAGAAGTATCCAGAAAACGCACAGGTCACGGGCAAAGTTCGCAATCTCACCAACTACGGTGCGTTTATCGAACTCGAGGAAGGGATCGATGGTCTACTCCACGTCTCGGACATGTCCTGGACTCGAAAGATCAGTCATCCAAGCGAATTGCTCACCAAGGGGCAGCAAGTACGCTGCCGCGTTCTGAGCGTCGACCAAACACGTCGCCGTATCGCTCTCGGTCTCAAGCAACTGGATGACGATCCATGGAATACCACCATTCCTGCCAAGTACCAACCAGGACAGTTGGTCAGCGGCAAGGTTACGAAGATCACCAACTTCGGTGTCTTTGTCGGACTTGAGGATTCCCTCGAAGGCCTGTTGCATATCTCGGAATTAGCCGATCACAAGGTCGAGAACCCAGAAGATATCGTCAAGGTCGGCGATGAAATCGAAGTCAAAGTGCTTCGAGTGGACAGCGAAGAACGCAAAATCGGCTTGTCACGCAAACGCGTTGACTGGTCCGAAGAGCAACACTTGGCTGAAGCTGAAAAGGAAAAAGAACAAGCTCAGCAGCCGAAGTCCGACAAACCGCAAATGGAACTCAAGGGCGGTCTCGGCAGTGAAGGTCTTCTAATCCAGACGCCTCCGGCTTAATGAATTAGTCCTACTCAAGCGATTCTATTCGTTTGCAAAAAAGTGTAGCTCGGCACTCCGTGCCGAGAAAAACGGCACGGAGTGCCGTTCGACACTATTTGTTCACCTGGAAAAAATCGCCAAGCTTCTCGGGTGCAATTTCGACGGATTGGTATTTAGAGAGTCCAGTATTAGAAGTCGTCGCTGACGTTGGAGTAGAAAGACTGCCCGCACTGGCAGCCACCGGACCGCTCCCAATCCTGTCATTGGCAAGTCGTGGGCTAGATCGAAAGAGGCAAGCCTTGGCCTTCCATGCATTTGCTAGTCGGTGTTTGTCAAGTGGCGAAAGCATCCAAGACAGCGGCGGTGTCTCAATTTTGTTTTTTGACGGGAGCGAATCAGCACCGGTGCTGCAATCCTGGCCAGGATTGAATCGCATCTGGATCGAGCCGATCTCAATATTCAATGCGAAATCTTCCGACGGCTTGGCTGGCAACTGCGTAGCCAATTCACTGACTCTCTTTGATTTCTGGCCTAACGAATCCATCAGTGCCTTAGATTCTTGGCTCACCGTGGCACCGATTTGTTCCTTCCATTCCTCCGCAACCGATTGAAATTGATCAGCAAAATTCTTCGTCTTATTGATTTTGCCCCAAGTGGCACCGGGAAATTTTTCATCGAAGATCGACTCATGCGGTGTGATGGACTCCAGGCCATTAGCAATTTCGCTCATATCATCTCGCTTTCCAGATTGTTCGATCGTATGAAGGACCGTGGTGGCAGAGTCCCTCATTTCCTTGACCGCCACCTCATAATCTTTGAATGCATCTTGGTTAGCCTCAAATACGGATAGTATTTTGCGATCATCGGCCTGTCCGAAGCCTCGAGCGTAGGATTGCTTCAGCAGCGATAATTCCAATAGGGCTCGTTCTGCTTGGGAGGAGACACGCGCATTGGCCAGGGCGTTTGCTGGGCCAAAAAAACCGCTGCGAAGTCCCGTCGAGTCGTCGTCAACAATAATGGCATTTTCCGGGAACGACTCGATATTGACAAACAAGATTCGGTCGAACGGTGGATTGATCTTTTGTTCTCGAAAGTCTTCCAGCATCTCCGCGATCAGATGTATCGTGGCAACCAAGCCAGTGTTGTCTGAATATCCGCCGTCGCATAAGTTAAGATTCAATCGCTTACCAATCGCTTGTTCGAGCACCTTTGGTTTTAGTCGATCGTGCTTAACGAGAGGTCTCGCGACGGGTGTTACGTACGCAAACGATGCAGAGAGCCGCACCGAAGTCGAAATCCGCGGGTTGACGTCGTTGTGATCCACATGCAGGGGCTCGTAGAAATCAAGCAGGTCAATTGGCGTCGTGGGAAGATCGTAGGTGACAGCATTGCGGTGACGACGGACCGTCACTGACGTCGGATGGTCTGGTTGATCCGGCGCTATAACTTGGCTCAACGCGAGCGTGGCAGGTACAACTTCTTCGTTGGTCAAGAAATTGGCAATCATTACGCGCTGGCCTGTCTCGACGGCTGTGGCGTTAAAAATAGTAGGCGGCACATGCCCTTGGTTGGCTGGCCGTACTAGATCGCGAATTCTAAGTTCTTTCATGATTGCAGCATCATGCTTGTCTCGTCCCATCCGATTCCACCAACGCGATTCCAAGGCCCAACCCCGATCGATTTCACGGTCCCAAACAGGAAATGGAAATAGGCTTCGGCCTAGATCGGGAAAGGCCATTCCCCATCCAACCGATTCCAGGCACGAATCGCTCGCAACCTGAACGATTCTATCGCGCTGCACATCGGTCAACTGGATTGCATGCTGGCCGTCATTAAAGCGAAATGGACGGTGCCCCAGGTAGTACATGACGCCTACACTTCCGCCCGAAACTCCACTTACCAACCCAATCGATTCGCTAAATTGAGGTAGTTTTTGATCCAACCCCACCAGCACTTGCGCGGTCCAAGCAGAAGCCTGGATGCCACCGCCGGAGGCAGTCACAACGATCATGGTGGCTTTTCCATCCGGTCCTTTGGGAAACACCCATTTTGGCTCTCGTGAATATATTTCAAATAGCTTTCGTCGTCCCGCATAGTCTGGGTCCGTGTTGTCTTGATCCTCAAGGCAGTGCAAGAAAGTAGGCAATACCTCATTCTTCCCCTTCGTAGGAACCATCAGATTATCCGATCGATGTGGGCTTAGCACAAAGTAGCGATTTGTATCGAATCCAACTCGCTGGCCAACTGTGTAGATCAACAGCAGTCCGATGAGAGCGACAATCCAAATGCTAACGCGATGCCGCCCCAATAGAAAGACAAACCAACCCAATCCAGAACCCAGCAAGAATAGAATGAGCATGGCGTAGATACCAACGGGATACCACTGTTCGGGCCACTTATTGCCCCCATAGGAACTTACGAACAGGTAGCAATAAAAAATGGACGCCAATGCAAACATGATTAATACTTGCAAGTGCCCTGGCAGAATCTTGCGCGAGTTAGGTTCCGTAAATCCAGGAGAAATCCAAAGCCAAGAAATCGGTCGCCGCACACCTGGTTGCGGCTTGCCAAACAGGGTATCCAAAATCCATGCCGCTAAATCTTCGAACGGAAGGAGCCCGCATGTCGCCGTGTCCGTCGCGCGGAATCGAGCC
Organism: Pirellula sp.; assembly: GCA_043743995.1. Classification (GTDB taxonomy): domain Bacteria; phylum Planctomycetota; class Planctomycetia; order Pirellulales; family Pirellulaceae; genus JBKCUI01. Next base: position 9,461 of record JAYTVM010000362.1, read on the forward strand.
CATCCCAAATGAACCAACGACACAAGGAAGAGCCATAGGACGGAACATGCAATCCCAATCGCAAAGGGGACTGAAAAAGTGCCTAGCCAACTGGTACCAAACAACTTGTCTTTGGCCAACAGATCCGTTAGCGCTAAGCTGTTGGTGGTGGCCTGAAATGCCCGGTAGGGCAAATAGCCGGCAACTGCCAACCAAACCAATTTCATTGCAATGGGCCACCCCACAGAATCGGTCGACCACCAAAACCAATCTGTTTTACGGGCTTCATCTATGCGATGTACCGCTGCCAGCTCATTTACAACCTTATATCTCAATCGAGCGTACAAATCGAACAACCGCACAATGGCTCCACCCATCGCGGAAACGATTAAACTCGCTGTGGACAAACAAAGCATATCCCAGAAGAAAAATTCTAGGCTTTCTGTCCGCAGGATTAAGAAGCCTTCGAGCATATTTGGCAAGCACGAAATGGCGATGGCTAATAAAACGGGGAGGAAGAAAACCAACCAGCCATAAATGGGCCACGCCAATCGAGTCCTCAGAAACTCTAATACGCAACTTCCCAATTCCCCGATTCGAATCATCGTTCTCGAACTCCCACCGAAATCTCTTGAGTAAAGGTGCGTTTAACGTTTAACGGAACTGGAGGCTGACTGTCTTTTTTTGTTCGATTCATCAAAACTGGCGTCATCGATTCTTGCGACCGCAATTGGTTAATCGCTATCGATTCTGTCGTCGCCGGCTCGCCAAGAAACTCGACTCTCCTCTTTGCATAATATGCATTGACTCGCGCAGGCAGTTCGTTGGATAGACTCGACCACTCTTGATGAAGACGGACCTCGTCCACGAAGCATTTGGAGAACCAGCCTCCTACGTCAGGACTGTACCAAGCTCTTTCGCCCTTGCTTGCGGCCATCGTATCCAAACTTCCCGAATGCCCCAAAAATAGCCATTCCAATTTTGTTGGTCCAACCACGACCTTGCTAATTAGCCTCTTTTCGGATCGGATTCTTGCACTTGGATCCGCAGCGCTCTCAACGTTGCAGGCGTCACTGACCAACACTTTAAACCTTGCAGGCATGGCATTCAAATGGTCCCAGACTGTGCGACGCATCAGGTCCCCGGAAGGAATATCCAAGAAATGACCACCGTAAGGATCTCCTTCGGCGTATCGCGGGTCATATGCTCCGTGCCCGAGGTAGTAAACGACAAGGGCATCTTTGAATCCAACAGGCTGTGATTGAATGGTCTCACAGATCTTTTGTGCATTGCAATCGGGCCCTGTTAGGAGAGTCATATGCAGTTCTTCCGTTGGAATTTCCCCCGTGAACATCGATTCGAGCATCGATTGCGTATGCTTAATGGACGAACCGAGTAATGGATCGTCCGTGAGGCCTGCTATGATGACATGCACCTGCTTGCCTTTTGCGGGACCCGCCGCAGCAAGCATGACAGGGTGTTCTTCCGCCTTCGGTTGCACAATCGCCTCTACGATTCCCTGCGTACGGTGGTCCAGGATTCTCAATTCGCATCGATCTGGGCTGGCTGCGAGCGCCGCCTTAAGTTCTGCCAACGATCTCACCGGCATTCCGGCTACGTCGACCAGAATATCGTTGACTTCCAATTGGCTTTGTTCGTTTGGTGCATTTGGCAGTTGCAATTGCAACACGGGACTGCGTTCTAGAATTTCGACTACTCGCAGGCCACCTTCAACCGGCTGGACGACAATGCCCAACAAGTGCTTCATTTCGTACTGCAGCAGCGGTGAACGTCCCGACTCAAAACCCGATGGCAAGTCGGCTTGCCCTTGCTGCGCCATCAAGGTTGGACAGTTCATTGGCCACACTGCGAATAACACGCCGGAAACAAATAACTTCCATCGACGATTAAAGCCAATTGCAAACATATATTGCGGACCTTTCTTGTAATACAACTTCGGTTCCGAGAATTCCCGCGCTAGCAAGCACATCAAGCACCGCGAAGTAATGAACAAGTGCCAAATGCCGCCATCGCGTGAACTTATTCTAAAGTCCTAAAGCTGCTGCGAATACAATGCGTGCATTGCATTACAAGAAATTTTTTTGGCTGGGCGTAGATCTTGTTCGACTGTCCCAGATTGGTTTTCGCGACCAGAATTAGCGGGAGAGCGAGGCTCCTGCCGAGCTTGGCGTTGGTTCGGCAGGAGCCTCTCCTTCCCGCGATAATCAATTCTGCCGCTCGCCTTACCATTCCTCTAGAAATCGATGGTAATAACCCCTGGCGAGAAGCCTAATGGCACTCACTTTGCAATTTCTGAGCCTCAATGCGCTAGCATGAGGGCCGAATTCGCTAGAAATTTCTAAGCCTCAATGCGCTAGCATGAGGGCTAAATTCGCTAGAAATTTCTGAGCCTCAATGCGCTAGCATGAGGGCCGGATTCGTCAGAAATTTCTAAGCCTGCCAGCCCGCACGCTAGCGCGTTACGGCTCAAGTGAGTGGCATTGGGCGAGAAGCCGCCGCGAAGTCAGGGGCATGCCGAAAAGAACGGAATAGCTAACCATTCGTGTGTGACGTAACCATTCCAGGTTCCGGACCTATTAGATTTAGCGGTAGAGAGGGCTTCCTGGCGCCTGATAGCGTTGCCACGAACCGGAAGTGGCGGCATTCGATTGATACGGATAGCTTTGAGCAGACGAAGCGTTGTTGGTTGGTCCAGAGTTGTAATAGCTTGTGTTATTCCCAAAAGTCTGCTGTTGTGCCGACCTCGGAGCAAGTGCATTGTAGGGATAGGAACTTGCTTTGGAATTTGTATTGGATGGATACAAGTTGGACGGATAATTGGTGGAAGCTTGATAATTGCTATTGTTGTTGCCATAGAGGTTTGGTTGCGCCCCTAACCAAGTGTTATTGGCTGCGGCACTGGGAGTTGAGTAACCGGTATTGGCTTGAGCAAGATAAGCAGGTTGATTCGCCCAAGCGTTGGATGTGGCTTGATAGGCCGAAGGCGAAAACTGCTGTGGCTGCTGATTGTAAGCCGATTGAGGTAAGTAATTCTGTGGTGCAAACCCTGTCACGCCGACGCTAGTTGGCTGTTGCGCATAGAGTTGCTGCGCGTAGAGTTGCTGCGCGTAGAGTTGCTGCGCGTATGGTTGCTGTTGTACGTAGCTGGACGGCTGATGATAGGCCGATTGGTTGTAACTCGGTGAAGGCAAATACGAGTTGGAGTTCTGCGATACCCAACCTTGTGCCGAGCTGAAAGGGCTAGAAACCGGTTGCACTGGCAGCAGGGAAGCGAACTGCCCCGACGCCCAATCACGATAGCCGTCCAATGGTCGGTTGTGAGAAGCTTGGTAATATGGATCGGCATAGGAAATCGACTTGGTCTGCGATCCTAAAATGAGATTGGTAAAGAGACTGGGCTGTAAACCAAGTAATCCAAGGGCCATGAAACCAAGTTCCGCCCAGTAGAATTTCGATTGCCGTTTCTGGCGAGCAAAATAAGCCATCCCGATAGTCCTTCCAATCCCGCGGATGCTACACGAAATTCTTGCGGCGAATAAATAGCAAAGTTTCCGACTAGTGCTTTGTCCATGCTTATTTATGGGGTAGCCACGGTCGCGGAGACCGTGGGGAGCGAGATCATTTCTCGCAGTTCACCCACGCTTTGGCAAGCGTGGCTCCCACGTTTTCCTGTTTGACAAAGCACTAGTTTTTGATTTTTGATGAATCCTCACCGCCAGCTAGTTGATTTATTCAATCGCAGGGTGTAGGCTACGTTGGCAGGGATGTCGGTGGACTTCGAGCAAGGCAAGGATGCTACTATCCTCCCCGATTCGGATAAGTGTTTTATGCCCAAGCACCACTGCAAGACGTTTCACGAAGTTCTTGAAAGTGAAGTCCAAACTCCAATTCAGGAACGTCGCGATTATTGGAATCAAGCTGCGCAAGCCAAGCCGACGCCACAAAACTATCCACCCTCGGATGGGAACGATTTGGTTGGCGTCGCCCTATCTGGCGGCGGTATTCGTTCGTCGATGTTCAATCTAGGGCTACTTCAGGCGTTCCAGCGATCCGGACTAATGAAGCATGTGGATTATCTTTCGTCGGTATCCGGTGGCGGATACACCAACGGCTACTACTCAACATTGGGTCACTTTCGACATTCAGGAAAGAAGGACTCTGATAATTGTCCTGAGTCGACATCCAAGAACACTGCCGACTCAGCGGACGCGGCCACGCAAGAATCCGTTGAAGGCCTATCGGCGCGGGACGCACAATTCCTGCTAGATGGTCAATACCTAAATCGTCCCATCGAGTTTTTGACCGATTATTTACTTAAGACCGCGGTCATACTGTTCACCGCAATTGCCGGACTTTTTGCAGCGGCGAGTTTGATTGCTCTCTATTTTCGGTGCTTTGATTACCCTGGCGTACGAACTTGGTTAGGCTTGCTAGATTTGAATTCAGACCTGCGCGTCGGTCTCTTCTCTTGTTTTGTCCTGGCGTTTATTGTTTTGCTAAGTCGCTTCGTGATAAGAAGGCTGGCTGCCGCCTTTGGGCATCCGATGCAGTTAGCGCCTGGCCAATGGGCCGTGTTAACACTTGCAATCTTTCTGTTGGGTGTATCCATCATGATCGGCAACGGAGATTTCTATGTCTCCAACGGCATGGGATTCCTTCCCGAAAAACTGGACTTGAAGTCCTTGCAATTACCCATCTTGGCCGTCTCACTTCTTTTGTTTTCCCCCATGCTCAGGTTTGGGAAGCTGCTGCAGAGTGAGAAGGTCAATGCAACGGTATGGCAGAAACTCGCGCTGTGGGTTGTGCTTTTTGGAACATCTTGGGGTGTCGTGTTCGGAATCGTCGGTTGGGTGGGACGTGAAAACATTTCTGGGTTCATCGACAACCGCCCACCCAAATTCGTCAAAGACGACGTTCTCAGCTACGGGCAGCTAGCTTTTCTCCTAAACCAGAGCGAATTGCGAGACCTAATTGATAAAAACGAATCAATACCCGCTGGCACAGTTAGCAAGGACAAGCAATCGCTAACGGAATTGGTGGCAATTCTTCTTACCGCCCAAAAAGCTCGTGACCTTGCTGAAGCGGAACTGCGTCCAGAGGATCGCGAATGGGATTCATGGAGCAATTTTAGCAGTCAGTCACTTTCTCGTTGGGCTGGTACTCTGGTTAGTTTGTTTGCCCCGAGCACGAGCAGTAGTTCAAAGAAGTATGTCAATGCGGATACTGAGCTGCATGAAACCGGTATCAAGTTATGCGAATTTCTAGAAAGTGCTATTAACCCGGATGATGCTCTTCACCACGACGGTATTCCCGACAAATCGACCAGTAAGCGACTTCCGGATCCCTCGATTAAAAGTGATCTTCGACGCGATGTAACGAAAAAACTTTTCGAATTGGCAGTCAGTAGAGTTTCCACAAGCAATCTCAAAACGAAATCGGATCCACCAAAAGGATCCATGGAAATTGTCGTAGAATCCGAGGCGATCAAGAAAACCATTGATTGGATCGAAGATGGCGGAAAAATGGTTAGAAAGGATCGCAAGCCCTACAAGGATCTGTCCAACTTCAACACATTGATCCGAAAGTGCTCTTATCAACCGAATCAGTTCAGTATCGATTCGCTTACGAACTTGGAAGAGTGGCAATTGAATCGGATGTTCCTCGAAATAGCCTATCCTACTATCTTCAAAGAGAGGGCCATGATCAGTACGTCCGTGGTAGTTGGCCAAGATCAAGAGTTTCGATTGGCTGTGCTTGCCATTGCTTCGGCCATTGCTGTGATCGGATTCTGCTTTCTCGATCTCAATAAACTATCCCCATGGTTTCAGTTTTACCGCCGACGTATAGGTGAGACGTTTTTGCAGAAGGCCCATCGGGATGGGATCATGAAGCTTCGAGAATTGAATCCGACCAAGAATGGATATCCCTACCCGTTGTTTGTATCAGCCATGATTTTACCGCAGGCACCATCCTATCATCGCAATCCGAAACTGCGTTCGAAACACGCCAACCCATCCAAGATGGACGAGAGTTTTGCTTCAATTTGGTATTCCTATCTTCTGTCCCCTTTGTATTGCGGATGGTTGCCGACTGGCAAGAACACCAAGAATGCAACGTTGGAAACCTACCGAGCAACCACGGAGTACTTATCTGGCGAATTGGGTGTGGATGATGCGGTTGTGCTTTCCGGGGCGGCCATGACACCGTTTATGGCGTCGAACCCATGCCTCAAAGCGCTCATGCATCTTTTCAACATTCGCTTGGAACAATGGCTTCCTAATCCACGAATGCTCGAACATCGTAACGAACTATCCTTTTCCCTGGTCGATATGGGAAATGAGTGGAAAAACAAAGCGGCATGGGGACCGGACTCGTGGAGTTACGGAGTCGTGGCCGACGGCGGGTTTCGCGAATTCCTTGCTGTTGAGCAGTTGGTCGCTCGGCGCTGCAGGATCTTGATTGTCTCGGATGCCGGATGCAACAATGGCCTTTATGAATTTGGAGTCTTGGCCGATTTGATTCGCAAG
>JAYTVM010000363.1:0-4382 GCA_043743995.1 Pirellula sp.
GATGGTTGGATCGATTTCAATGCGGACGGTGACTGGACCGATCCAGGTGAAAACGTCCTCAACGGTGCTGAATTCACGTCGACGACGTTGACGCGACAATTCCAAATTCGTGTACCAGCCACGGCACCGGTGCCCGCGACTGGCTTGAATTCCTTTGCTCGCTTCCGAGCTTCCACCGCTGGGCAAACGCTGCCAACCGGATTGGCTTTGGATGGCGAAGTCGAAGACTACTTGGTTCGGATTGTTCCGGGTGTTCCACCCATCGGTGTAACAGACACCTACAATATGAGCGAAGATCAGGTGGGTGGATTGGTTACGACCGATCCGACAGGAAATGTAACTCCTAGCTTCAAGGTAGATGATGGCGTATTGGCCAATGACCTCAGCCCGGATGGACGTCCGCTGTTGGCCAAGCTGATCACTCCCCCACAACATGTTGCCGCCGGATCCTTTACATTTAGTTCCAACGGCACCTTCAACTATCAGCCGACTCCGAACTACTTCGGCTTGGATACGTTTGTCTATGCAAGCTACGTCAATCTGGATGTTAATGAAGGCGAGTTGATTGAGTCGTTATCGTTAACCACGGTGACGATCAATATCCAGCCGGTGAATGATGTTCCAACTGCGAACAATTTTAATAGTGCGATCGACGAAGACACACCGTTATCGCTATCGGAGCAGAGCGTCATCATCCTGAGCGGTGCACTAGCTGGCCCGCCGAATGAATCGGGTCAAATTCTGCGTTTGTCGCTCCCGAATTTTGTTTCGGCTCAGGGCGGAAGTTTGAATCTGATTGGCAACAACCTGATTTACACACCGAAGACCGACTTCAGTGGTATCGATACGTTCGCCTTCACGTTGACCGACAACGGTCTAACGGGTGCGTTGCTCGATCCACTTTCGGTTACCCGAACGATTACGGTGACGGTTCGCGATACGAACGACCCCCCGACGACCACTCCGAAATCGTTTACGGTTGCGGAAGACACGTTTGTAGCAGCAGCCAATACGCATCCTGTTTCGTTCTTTACGAATGGGGATACCGCGGGACCGCCTGTTGAGACCAACCCACCACCGCTCGGGCAAGGTCAAACGCTGTCCTTCTCTGGTGTGGTACCTCAAAGCGAAAAGGGAGGAACGGTTTCCTTCGCCAATGGCCTTGTTACCTACACACCCGCTGTGGATTTCAACGGTACAGATCGATTCTTTTACCTAGTGACGGATTCGGATCCAGTTAATCCACAGACGTCGCGAGGCACGGTGACGGTTACTGTGACAGCCACGGATGATGCTCCACGAGTGGTAACGCCGTTGGGAGTGATCAACATGGTCGAGGACGAGGCCGAACGAGCCTTGCCGCTCGCCTCCTACTTCTTCGATCCGGATGTGATTCCTAACGACGATCGTTTGACCTACGCGATTATCGCCAACGGAAATACGAACCCAAGCCTGGTTGAGCCGACCATCGGACCAAACGATATTTTCGTTCGTCCAAAGCCGGATCAAAATGGTCGAGCGATCATCATCTTTGAAGCGACCGATCGAGCCGGTAACAAGGTCCGAAACACGTTGACCGTGAACGTATCCCCTGTGAACGATGCACCTCGGCTAGCAGCTCCGCTGCCAAACTTGAGTGTCAACGAGGATTCGGTCATTCCAAATACAGTCCTGTCGCCGACCTATTTCTTCGATCCGGATGTTCTGACCAACGGCGATGTGCTGGTCTTTAGCGTAACCAATTCGAATCCAGATGTGGTGACCGCCACGATTGTCAACGGAGAGTTGAAACTAGTTCTGGTGCCCGATGCATCCGGTTTGGCAACCATCACTGTGAAGGTGGTCGATAGCACTGGCAACGTTTTGGAAGACAGCTTTGATATCACGGTGGCACCGGTAAACGACGCACCACGCGTAGTAAATGATCCGTTCTACATCACACCGCAGGGGACCGAGCTTCGAACGACCGATGCCCGGGGGACTTTGACCACCATCAAGAACGACGACGGAGTATTGGCGAACGACCGCGACATTGAGGGGAACACCTTCACGGCTCGCATTCGGGTCGCTCCGACACGTGGCAACGTTACCCTCAATGCGGATGGCACGTTTAGTTACATACCGTTTGCAGCAACGCTCAAGGGTGCGGTTGATACTTTCACCTACGAAGCCGTGGATTCGCTTGGAGCAGTCAGTTTGCCGGGAACAGTTTCCATCACAATAGGGAATCCACCTCCCCCAAGGCACCAAAATCCGATTTTGAATTTGGACGTCGATGCGGACGGATTCATCTCGCCGATCGATGTTCTGTTGGTAATTAACTTTATCAACTTCAATGGCTCGTCTTCGGTGGCTGGACTACCAGCACCCCCTCCGTATAGGGATGTCAATGGCGACAACCAGATTGATCCGCTCGACGTCTTAGCGATCATCAATTACATCAATGCTCGAGGGAACGGTGGTGCTGGCGAAGGAGAAATGGTCGGGGTATCGGATGTTGTGCCGAATTTGGCAGCTCCGCTGACCTGGTCTTCGGATGTCATGCGGGACACACCTAACCTGGGTACAAGCATGGTTGCTGTGTCGGCTCGCGCGCGTTCAGCCAATGCTGCCCAACCTCTTGGACGAGAGATCAGAGCGGTTCCGATAAGCCTTGGCGAGTACTTGGCGAGCTTCGGAACGGATGACGAAGAGGTCGAACAGCTTGTATCGTCGACCTCAGATTTTTACGCTGGGGACGACCACGAATCGTTAGACTCATTTTTTGCGGAAGTGTTCGGCAGCTAGATAATCAATTAAAATGGCTGGCGCCTCGACAGAGGCGTCTGGCCCAACTATCACAGAATCAACCCCATTCATCCTATTCCAATCTGTAAGCATTCAAGGTTCATCCAACATGGGAATTGACGCATCCAAATCTGCAGACCGAAATCGCTCCTCGATCCAGTTGAGAAGGAAAGATTTTCGAACGCTGCTTTGCGAAAACCTCGAACGTCGAGACCTGATGGCCTTTTCTGCGGGGGTGTTCGTTGCTCCTGGCACTACGATGGAGTACTTCACGGAATGGCAAAACAAATTCGAAATCACCTCGGGCGAGGGGCCGGGTGGGGGTGGTGGTGATTCCTCGCCTTTTAATCTTCAGGGGTCTCGTTGGACGAATCCCGTGGGTGGGCCAAGTCCCGTCATTGGTGATGTCGCCACAGTAACTTGGAGTATCGTTCCGGACGGAACGCCAACCGATACTGGCGTGGCGTCGAATTTGGTCGGGTTCATGGATGGTATTTACGGCGGCGGATCCGGTCCTGTTGCGCAACGACCTTGGTTTAACATTGTTAAGCGAGTTTACGACAATTGGGGCAAAAACTCTGGACTGACTTTCGTTTATGAAGCTGCGGACGATGGATCCAGCATGACGGCCGGTCGAGGAGTTGCGGGCGTTCGAGGTGATGTGCGTGTTGCAGGGCATGCAATTGACGGCAATTCAGGTGTGCTCGCGTACAATTTCTTTCCAAGTGGTGGAGGGAATTCTGCGTTGGATGGCGACATGATCGTGGACACCACCGATAATTTCTATAGGAACAATGCGGATGGACCTACCGGTGAGAATCGTGGGTTAACAAATGTTCTAACGCATGAAGCCGGACACGGGATTGGACTGGGGCACGTAATCCCCGTTGACGGTACGAAATTGATGGAGCCCTTTGTCAATTTCGCATTTCTAGGTGCCCAACATGATGACATCCTCGGCAGCCACCAACTTTATGGGGATGACAGAGAAAAGAATAATCTTGCAGCTACTGCTACGGATCTTGGAACACTTGGGAATGGTATCACTCGCGTTACGGAAGCTTCGATTACAACCACAGCCGACCCCGATTGGTTTTCCTTTAGGGTTTCATCTGGCGGGAAACTGAGTCTGACACTTACACCCAACGGAAGGCAGTATCAAGTTGGTCCTCAAGGCGGCACAGCGGCCCTTGTGGATACGACGCGAAACGAAGACTTGGCGTTGCAAGTTTCTTCCTCGGATGGAACAGTCCTGGCCACAGTTAATGCAACGGGGCTCGGGTCTGCAGAGGCGCTCACCGACTTGCAATTACCGAGCGGCGGCCAATATTTTGTACGCATAAGTGGTACTGGCACCATCGTCCAGCTTTACGACCTCGTACTAAGCCTGAAAGGCGTTGTCACTGGAACGGTAGACGCAAGAGCTCCCCGATTGCTTTCGGTTTCACCCAACTCAGGGGAGATCTTTAGTTTTAATCGAGTGAACACATTGCGAGAGGCCCCAACCGAGTTGGTTTTCCGATTCGACGGTAGTCAGCTGCTCGATGCGTCATCGCTCGCAGGCATTCGAGTTATTCGCAGCGGTAGAGACGGCA
>JAYTVM010000364.1:0-4375 GCA_043743995.1 Pirellula sp.
GTGTGGCACGCCCAAAGCGATTAGCGATGGGCGTGGGAAGTGTGGCAAATAACTCTAGCGATTCACCACGCCCTTCGTACCTCAGAGCGTGCCACCCAGTTTATCGGTAGATTTCAAACTGCCCCTCGCCTTAGCGCCAGTGAGATTAGCGCCAAGTCGATTTGTGTCCTAGAGAGAGACGCAATTATGTGTTTTGTGTCCAGATTGACGCCAGTCGCCATGGCAGTGAGAATAGGGCACAGTCTGGCTGCTCATTCGTAGACCTTCGTTTCGGTAAAAAAGTGATATTTCCTTCGAAAACCCAGCTAACTTATGCGTTGCTCGCAGGCTTGGCACTGTTTTCGATTGCTTGCGCTCAGTGGCAACAGGGTTCACCGCGGCAGCAGGGTTCGCCGTGGCAACAAGGCGCGCCGTGGCAGCAAGGCGCACCGTGGCAGCAAGGCCCGCCGTGGCAGGAAGGTGGTCGCGGGCAGGGATTCCGAGAACAACCCAGCCAAAAACGTAGCGATTTCCCAATGTGGACGATCGAGGCTCCTTTCAAAGCGGACGTTTTTACCTTTGCCAGGATCAAATACACTTCGTTAGCAGGTAGCCGAGGGAATCGTTGGCAGAACGATTTTCCGGATAGCGACTGGAACTTTTCTTACCGTCTCCAAGAGCTAACGAGCATGAAAGTCGATCCCAATGGAAAAGTTCTTGAGCTAACGGATCCAGAATTATTCGATTACCCGTTTCTCTTTATGAACGGCGTTGGGTCGCTGCAGTTCAGCTTGGACGAAGCCACGGCCCTTCGACGACATTTGCTCAACGGCGGGTTCTTAATGGTAGATGACTTTTGGGGCGAACTGGAATGGTCTCGTATGAAAGATCAAATGAAGATGGTATTCCCGGATCGCGAGCCTATCGATCTTCCATTATCGCATCCGCTTTTCCACATCGTGTACGACTTGCAAGTGAAACCTCAAGTGCCAGACATTCGCACATGGCGAGCTGGTTCTCTTTTCGAATTTAATCATGGTGGTTCACCCGGTGACAAACTACCTCATTTTCAAGCTTACCATGACGACAAAGATCGGATCGTTGCGCTCCTCTGCCACAACAATGATCTTGGTGACGGCTGGGAACGCGAAGGTGCAAACGCCGACTATTTCGAAACCTTCTCGGTACCTTTTTCTTATCCGATGGGCATTAATATCATCACCTACGCCATGACCCACTAGCCCTTCGGGCTGACTACGCAGGTTGAGCGGGAGCTTGCCTCCCCTCAAACTTGTTTTGGCGTCCTACGACCAACAATCGGCGTCGATCATAATTGGGCAACAGAAAATGCTTGCATTTGCGATGTAGCCCAACTGGCTTAGACAGTGGTAGCCCAGGGATTCAATGAGGTATGGGCGTTCCAATCAAACCACTCAGCCTACGAACAAGCATTGCCCGCTGGGACGAATACCGCGCTTATTATTTGTCCGCCTTTGCGGTGGATGCGGCCTGCATTTTTCGAATGCGAATGCGATTGCCTGCCTCTTGCGGCGAGTTTTCGAAATCATATTCCTTGACGGCATCCGCCATGTTCCCTTGCTGCTCGTAATTGCGTCCCAATAAATAATGAGAATGAGCATGCCAATGTTGCGTACCTGGAATCTGCAACAATCTCTTTTCTAGCCAGTCATTTGCCGTATCTAGCTTGCCTAAATCGTTGTTAAGCATCGCGAGAAAAACCGCGATATCGAATTTGGATCGACGGTAAAACTGCTGTGCTTGTGCCACTCGAAACTGGTAGTTTTCAATCGGTTCGGTCGGCGATCGGACGAGCCCCAAGCTCGCTTGGATATCGCGATCATACGCCAAATCCTTAAGCGTCTGCTCGTCGACTCGAACATCCATGTAAGCTCGCAACGCGCCGGACGCTTCCACCGTGTTTTCAAACTGACCTTTAAAATGCAAGTTTCTTGCTCGACTAATTGGCGAATCCGTTATGAATGATCCAAACGCATGGATGTACGAAATGGAGAAAGGGGACATCTCATTGAGCCGTTCTCGCAACGACTGATTGTAGACGTGTGCTAGCCAAGGAACATTCCACAATCGTACGGATACAATAGGATCGATTTTCGTAATTTTTTCCTCGAACGCGTCCGCATCCATGCTGAGTCGAATTCGATTTTCACCCGTAATCGATCGTTCCAGCGTATGCATTGTCCGACCTACGGCAAAGGGTTCGAGGTCGATGAGTGCGATTAAGCTCTTCAAGTCCGTTTGTGCTACAGGGTACTCATCAAATCGGCCCGGTAGTCTAGCTCGACGCAACACGGCTGGGTTCTGTTTCGCTTCGCGCAGCGTTGCAATTCCGTCGCCGGTTTGACTAGGAATGGGCAGGGCCCATTGGGGTTCGAAGAGATAGAGTTCGCCGCCGATCGGTACGGCCACGCACCACAAACGCAGCGAGGCGTTTTCCGTCGCTCCCGACAGGCTCGGCAAAGCCAAGACCACACAGTCAATCCCTTGAATGAACGCCAGTTGCGTGAAGACCCTCGCGCGCTCCCACGTGTCGCCACGAGCGAACATCATCGTTTGCCAAGGCAACTGTCGGTAGGTCGGCGCTTTGTCGTCGATGGGCAATTCCGAGTTGGTCACCAATCGCAACGCATCGTTCGCTTGGCCATCAATGCCGACGTTGCACATCGCCCAGTCAAACAACTTCAACGTGGTTTCCAATTGATTCCAATCATCGACAGCCATAACGCTCTTCTGCTGAATTAGCCATGGATTGAAAAGAGGGTCGCGATAGGGCCGCTCGATTACCCATTTGCTTACCTCCTGCATCATCTGGCATTGCAATAGGTATTCGCATTCGGGTTCACCAAACTCAAGCTTGGTCATCCGCTTTGAAAAATCGATCGTTCGAAGAGTGCCTGCAACCGAATCCAAAAGTCCCGCTGACTTCCATGAATCGGGTTCCACCACGCTCTTAGACCACGTATTGAGCTGATACCGAATTTCCTTCAATGCCGCCGTCCGGTCCATTCGTATCAATTGAGGCAAATAACGGAAAGCCTCACGAATCGAGTCCCTACGCTCCTTACCCTGCACTTGCCTAGCCTGAATCTGCTGCATGCGTGTGTTGTTCGTGTCCTCGCAACCTACCAAGCCGACGAAAAGGGCCAGCGGAACCCATGCCAACATGGTCGCCGTACAGGAATGCAGAAACGAATTTGGGCAAATGAGAGTTCGGTTCATGGATTGCGATTTTACCCAAGTCTTACGGATTGCAAAAACAGAACGCCGCGGACGCCGATTGACCGACGTGCGGCGTTGCGAGATTCGCCTTTAGGGGTGTGGCAGATCATAACCTGCCAGTCGGAATTACGTATTCCATGCCGCTACGGTTCGCCAAATCGTCAGGACTCGTTCCAAAACTCGTTCGAATTGATCCAAAGGAACCATATTCGGGCCGTCGCTGGGACTTTCCTCCGGTCGCGGATGGGTCTCAAAGAAAACGCCATCGATTCCGACCGCCGCAGCTGCCCTGGCCAGCGGCTCCACCATGGCTCGATTGCCGCCAGTAGTCCCGCCTAAGCCACCCGGCTGCTGCACCGAATGCGTTGCATCAAAAACTACGGGCACCCCCATCGAACGCATCACCGGTAAACCACTCATGTCGTTGACCAGACGTCCATACCCAAAAAACGTCCCACGTTCGCAAAGCATCACACCGCCACTACCGCTCGCATTTACCTTTTCAACAACGTACTTCATGTCTCCCGGCGCCATGAATTGGCCCTTTTTTACATTCAATGGCTTTCCCGTCGCCGCACAAGCCACCAGCAGATCCGTTTGACGAGCCAAGAAGGCAGGAATCTGCAGCAGGTCGCAAACCTGCCCAACGCAGCTCGCTTGTTCGGGTAAGTGCACATCGGTGGTGACTGGACAGCCAATCTTGCTGCGAATTTGGTCCAATACATTCAAGCCGTGATCAATACCGTGGCCCCGAAAACTCCCGGCACTGGTCCGATTGGCTTTGTCAAACGATGCTTTGAAAACGTAGTTTACTCCCAGACGATCGCAGATTCCCGAGACCGTCTGTGCTATTTCCAGACAAAGATCCAGCGATTCAATCACACACGGGCCCGCAATGAGAAGCAGTTTTTGCGAGTCGCCACACAAGTGCGGCCCGATGCGTACCGGGGTGACAGGATTTCTAGGTGTTGATTCGTTCGACATTCGATTGGAACTACTTGGAACCGTTGGAACCGTTGGGGTTAAAAGTTTGCCGAGTTCATTGATAGGGGTAGGGAAGCCGGGTAGACCGGCTCCCCTCCCTCCAAACCGTACGGGCGGTTTTCCCGCATACGGCTATCCAGTTAGTAGGTTCCCG
>JAYTVM010000365.1:0-4374 GCA_043743995.1 Pirellula sp.
ACAATGCTGCCATTGGGCTGCTTCGCTACGCTCAGCAGCCCAATGGCAGCATTCTTTCTACACTCGGATTTCGGTAACATCTGCCGCTGAGGCAACACGCTACGGAAAACTAGTTGTCGCTACACAACCCGTAGTCAAGTCGCTCCGCCGACTTGAGTCCTTGCGGAACGGAGCCTTACGTATGCACAGGCGTTGGAACAACCGTATGCGCCCAGGAAGCATTGGCTTGAGAGAGCTAACGGGCTATTGGTTGGCGATAGCGGGGGCTAGCGGTGATCGCTGACCGTCCGTCGACGGAGCGACGGACCTACGGGGGCGACAGGCCTACTTGCGGGCCTTGCGCCAGTCCGAGAGTTCCAAAGTCTGGTTAAGAATGCTGTTGATCGTCTCAGCATTACCGATACCGGTTTCCCTCTTACAAAGGTTTACCAACTCTTCTACACCCATGTACTCTTGACGACCGCTAAGCCATAGCAGCCACTGTCGGATCACTTCACGTTGTTTGCCCCTATGAGGAGCGACTTTGGGCTCATGGACGACTACTGCAAAAAGCCGGACGGCAGCTGCTAAACGGCTCTCCTCGTTCGGATAATTGTTTGACAATTGATAGTATCGTGCGTCCTTAAGCCCATCCCGCAGACAAGGCTTTGGCGTGTAGCCGTATCGCTCTTCGAACTCAGCGATTTTGCGTGCATCGCCATTCATCGCCGTTATATATTCGCTCAAGTATTGAACTATCATTATTTGGTCCGATCCTGGAAAGATGTGGATGCAGGGGGCGTCGGGACAATCACCCGTCCTGGGTGCTCAAAATTGGCCTCTCGAAGTTTGTCCGCAACTGCTCAGGTGTTACCTCGTTTTCCCAACGGCTGATCGCAATCGTCGCGACTCCATTGCCAATAAAATTGGTCAGCGCGCGACACTCGCTCATGAAGCGATCGATCCCTAGAAGCAAGCCGAGAGACTCGATAGGAATGCCGGGTACCGCTTGCAACGTCGCGGTCAGCGTCACAAAGCCGGCTCCGGTGACACCGCTAGCACCCTTGGACGTCAGCATGGCTACGAAAAGCAGACTGATCTGCTGCGTTATGCTCAGTGGCGTGTTGGTCGCTTGGGCTAAGAATACGGCCGCCATGATCATGTAGATATTCGTGCCATCGAGATTGAAACTATAGCCGGTTGGGACCACAAGTCCTACCGTCGATTCCGAACAGCCGAGACGCTCCATCTTCTTAATAAGGCCCGGCAAAGCGGTCTCAGATGAACTCGTCCCCAGCACGAGTAACAGCTCGTCTTTGATATAAACCAGGAATCGAAAAATGGAAAAACCACACCACCCAGCGATAGCGCCCAGCACGATAACGACAAACAATCCGGAAGTGAGATAGAATCCAGCCATGAGCCAAAGAAGATTCCCCAACGATCCGAGTCCGTGAGCTCCAACTGTATAACCCATCGCCCCAAATGCACCGATGGGTGCGGCTTTCACTACGATGTTCATCACTCCGAAGAACAATCCACCGATTTGCTCGATGGCACCGAGAATCGGGCGGCCCGGTTCTCCCATCGACGCAATGGCGACCGCCACTAGGATCGCGACCAGCAACACCTGCAAAAGCTCGCCCGAAACGAAGGCTCCTAAAAAAGAACTCGGAATGATGTTGAGGATGAAGTCGACTTCCTTGAGCGACTTGGCCTTTTCACCATAGCTGCTCCCGGCTGCAGTGGCTTCCGCCGGGGCATGATAAACTTCGCCAGGAGGCGTGATACCGACCCCTGGCTGCAGGACATTGACCACGATCAGACCGATGACCAAAGCAAGCGTGGAGACAACCTCGAAGTAAACCAGCGATTTGATTCCGATGCGTCCCAGTTTCCGCAAATCGCCTACCGATGCAATGCCGTGAACGACTGTGCAGAAAATGATCGGTGCGATCATCATCTTCACTAGCTTGATGAACCCGTCTCCTAATGGCTTTAAGGACTTGCCGACGCTCGGATTGAAATACCCAACAGCGATTCCCAACACGACCGCGATGATGACTTGCATGTAGAGGACGCGGTACCAAGGTTTGCGATCGGACGGTGTTGTCATATTGGATTTCAGTCAGTCCCGCGGTATCAGTCTGCTCTCAACATCTGGGAACTGGGAGGGTTGGAGGGTTGGAGTCTGTACGCCTACGGCTAACGGTTAAACGCAATACCGTTCCATTAATTGTTTAACAGTCAGCCGAAGGCGTACTCGATACCACTAACGTACGCCTACGGCTAACGGTTAAACGAAATTTTGCAAAATTGGGTTTCATCGAATGGTACGGGGTTTACGCTAGGGTTTCCACTGGTCTAGCCGCGTCTCAAGAATGTTGAGTGGCATGCAACCATTGCGCAAAACTTGATCGTGGAATTGGGGCAAAGAGAATTGATTGCCCAATCGCTTTTCAACACGATTGCGAAGTTCGCTAATCTTGAGTTGACCAATTTTGTACGACAACGCTTGGGCCGTGTAGGCCATGTAGCGTTCGATTTCGGCAATGGCCCCTTCCTCGCTAATCGGTTCATTGGCCATCATGTACTCGATAGCTTGCTCACGTGTCCAGCCTTTCCAGTGCATGCCAACATCGACGACCAACCGAATGGCGCGATGCATCTCGTCTCCCAAGGCACCGATCCGTTGCTTGGGATCCGTATACAGCCCTAGTTCCTTGCCGATCGATTCGCAATAAAGTGCCCAGCCTTCACCGTACGCACCGTACCAGAGAAACCGTGCGAAGCGTGGAAGTTTTTCGTTCTCCTGCTGCAATGAGATTTGGTAATGGTGCCCAGGAATAGCTTCGTGCAAAAATAGCGATTCCATGCCGCCCGTGATATTGAATTGAGTCGCGTCAGGGATCGGAGTGTAGAAGATACCTGGCCGTGAACCATCGGCGGAACCAGGTATGTACTCAGCGCTGGCAGTCGCTTCACGAAAGGCTTCGGTGCGGCGGATTTCAAAGGGGGTCTTCGGGCGATTCAAAAAGGCCTTTTCCAATTGCGGTTCGAGCTTGGATTGAATTGCAGCAAAGAATGAAATCACTTCGTTGGGAGTCTTGAACGGTTTGTATTTTGGATCGACGCGGAGGTGCTCAAAGAACTCCTTGAGTGTTCCTGAAAAACTCATTTGCATTTTCACGGCCTCCATTTCCTTGAGGATGCGAGCGACCTCCACTTCGCCAATACTGTAGATTTCGTCTGGTGTCAGCGAAGTGGTCGTCCAGCGTTGCACCCAATATTGGTATTGTTCGCGTCCCCCCTTCAATTCAAAAATGCCAGTGGATTGACGAGCTTTAGGAAGGTACTCGTCGCGCAAGAAGTCCCCCATACCCCGGTAGGCTGGCGCGATCTTTTCAATGATAGCCGTTTTGTAAGCCGCGGCGAGTCTTTCTTTGTCTGCGACTGGGAAATGCGCTGGCATCAACTTGATTGGACCGTAGAACAGATTCCGTTCGGGATCTTCGCTGACAATCGTCGGGTCGAACATCTGTTTGACCATACGTTCAACGAGAATCTTGGGCAGAACGTAGTTGTCTTTCATGCCGTCGCGAAAGCGTTCGATAGCGGTTCTCGCCCAAACGGAATAGGCATCGATACGTTTGAGCCAATCGTCGTAGTCCTTTACAGTCTTGAACGGGTGACTGCCGGTTCCGCTCCCCATCTGGCCGAACATCAGTGGCAGGCCATCAAATTGGTGGAATGGTATCCGATCAAAATCGAATTTCATCCCTTCCAGTCGCATACTGAGTTCGTAGTCGAGAATCTCGGCGGCCAATTTCTTGCTTTCGCTCGCCGTGCTAGAATTGATGGCGCGGAGGCGAGCTAATGTTTGTTTATAAAACTGGGTTTCTTTGGCCGCGAACCCTTGATCGATATCGATTGGGAGCAAATCGTTGTAACGAGGATCGCCAAAAGCGGTCGCTTCGAGTGGAAACAGAATCAAGAATTGTTCGTGATAGTCCTCGAACACCTGTTGAAGAGCGGCGTCCGATTCTTGACCAGATCCCGTCTTAACGGAGAAACAAAACCACAGCAAAAACAGCAAGCAACCACGAACCATTGACGCACCGTTTGACTTTTTGAATTCAAAAATTGATTGTTTCATAATTACAGCTTCGCTGAAATCGTGAGAATTCAGTGCGGTAGTACTACTCCAGAACGCTTTCTTCTGCAATACGCCGACACACGCCTCCTAGTGCTTCGTGTCAGTTTGTCGCCTTTCGCTCCGCGAAAGTGCGGCAGGTCAACGCTACTTTTGCGGAGCAAAAGGCGAGTGCGCCTTTAAAGGCGATTGATTTGCTGGGTGGAAGTCCTAGTCAGGGTAACGTTACCGCCCTGTATCCG
>JAYTVM010000366.1:0-1373 GCA_043743995.1 Pirellula sp.
ACCACCCGATCGAACGTCAGAGGAACCGAAACATATCGAGCCGGAAGTTCGCAAGGCACGTTATCAATCGAACGTCGGAAGCGAGACTCGAATTCGTCCTGCGGACTTAATGTGTCTTGGCCGCGCGGACGATAGCCTGAATCAACACGCCTACAAAATTGAAAGGAGAAGACTTCGTCAATTCGCGACTCCTCGCCGGTCCTACGAAATCCAAGGTTAGTAACCGCCCAGTTAGAAAAAATCTGCAGGGAGGAACGAGCTAATTGACGGTCACTATTTTCCAATTCATCGGCCATTGTCTGAGTGAGTTGCTCAGACTCATACGAGTCGATGTTGTCTTGGGCTCGAATTCGTTTTAACTCTTTTGCAACCGTTCCTTCATCTCCGCCGAGTCTCTCAATCGCTTCGGCGAACGCATCAGCACCTGAGTCAAGGAATTCGTTCCAGACTTGCTGTAAAGAATCCTCGATCACATATTGCAGAGTGGCAATCGAGCGATCGAATACGCCCAGCGCACTATCGAGCAATTCGAACCATCGCTTTTGCATCGGCGAAGATTCACTCACCAGGACGGCAGTCTGCACCGGCATCCCTTGTCCAAAACGGTCGAGGCGGCCCATGCGTTGCTCGATGCGATTCGGTGAGAAGGGGAGGTCGAAATGAATTGCGACCGAGCCACGCTTTTGTAGATTCAGTCCTTCTTCGGCGCTGCGGTCGCAAACCAACACGTATCCATTGTGGCTGCTGCGGAATTGTCGCCACTGCTGGTTAGTAGTCGAGTGTCTGAGTGTTCTTCCTTTTGGAAGCCGCAGATCGAGAAACTCGAAAACGTGATCGGCGGTCGACTTTGCATCGGTGAAAACAACGTAGGAATTGGCGTCCTCCGAATTGCCTACGAGAGCAAGTAGTTTTTGCAATTTCGGTCCATGATCGCATTCCCTGGCGGCACGGGCGATTTGAGTTAGGAGTTCACCTTCGCCATCGCGGATCGGAAACGCATGTATGTCAATCTCGACTCTACCACGCAGGCGATCAGTGGCCCAGTCAACCAACTGACGTGGTTCGGTCGCGGCGTATTCTTCGACCGTGCGCGCTAATATGTTTGCCAATCGTTTCTCGCTTTCTGGCGACGAGAAACACGCTGCCGAAACACACAGTCGCCACGCTTCGACCGCTTGAGCTAGACTACTTTCGTTTTCGCAGTCGTAAAGCATTCGTTTCGCACCACCACGACCGGGCAAGTACACAGAGGTTTGTTCGTTCCGACGACTTCGCAGAATCCGTCGGTGAAGTCGCCACATATCGCTGACGTGCGTTCGGATCGCACAGATCAACTCGTTACGCTTTGGGTCATCTTCGGCCACGTCGATTTC
>JAYTVM010000367.1:0-15821 GCA_043743995.1 Pirellula sp.
ATCCGAAGAAAGTACCCATCACGCTCCGCGTGATGTTGCCTCAGAAACCAATGGTTTTTGAACTGCGAAAATCACGCGGAGCGTGATTGGTACTATAAAATCACAGCCTCTCAGAGGTACCAGGCCACCGGGTGGCACGGGTGGCACGCTTAGAGCGAAAGCGATGGGCGTGGGGACTGTGTCAAGTGTTTCTAGCGATTCACCACGCCCTTCGTACCTCAGGGACGTGCCACACGACTAAACTCAGAGTGTCTCACACGATACAGAGGTGGATTTCAAACTGCCCCTCGCCATATCACTCAATCGCTGTCCAGTCAGGGCGGCGTTTTTCAACGAACGCAGCTAACCCTTCCTGGGCTTCTGGGCTATGGCGAGCTCCGAGATGCACTTCCAGCATCCGTTTCGCAGAAACAGGATCGTTAGCGACATAGGCTTGATTTAGGAGCGCTTTGGTGGCCTCAATCGTTTTCGGTCCGCCTGCCAACACGCCCAACGCGATCTCGATCGCCTCTTCCAATAGATCATTCCGTTCAACGACCCGTTGCAATAACCCGATCTGTTGCGATCGAGCCGCATCAATCGTGTTGCCCACCAAGAACAACTCTCGCAGATCCCCTTCCTTAATCTTAGGACTCAACACGCTACAAATGAGGGCCGGCAGCAGTCCACGTTGCGCTTCGGGAAAACCAACCTTTAAATCGGTGCTTCCGATCGCGATATCGCAAGAAGCCATGAGACCGGCGCCCCCCGCGTAAGCCCCTCCGTGCGCAGCCGCTATCGTGACCAATCGCGTTTGTCGCATCAGTTGCAAAGCTCGTGCAACGCATTCGGCTGATCGCTGAACGAGTTCTGGCTTGGATGCCTCCGACAAGTCCAAACCGGAACAAAAAATCGGACCCGCACCACGCAGGATCAGGACTCGATTCGACTTGTCTGCTGCCAAATCTTCGACATTTTCGCAAAGTCGTTCCAGCAAATCAATGCAAAGGGCATTCCTGCGTTCCGGGCGATTCAGCGTTGCCAAGGCAAGACCGGGCTTCAGCATCTGAA
Organism: Pirellula sp.; assembly: GCA_043743995.1. Taxonomy (GTDB): domain Bacteria; phylum Planctomycetota; class Planctomycetia; order Pirellulales; family Pirellulaceae; genus JBKCUI01. The sequence continues at coordinate 1,051 of JAYTVM010000367.1, forward strand.
TGGTTACAATTTCCGTCACGCCGAGTCTCCAAAAAAATGCTTACGGCAAACGGCACCATTCAGGAGTGTACTGAATTCGAGCGATCGCCTATAGATGGCCTAGCTCATTCTACACTCCTGTGGCAATGTGAATGTCGTATGATGGAGGGATTGTCCAGAATCAACGCGAAGGGAAGTTCACATGGAAATTGTTGACAGTACGATCCTAATCTCCGGCGGAAGTTCTGGCTTGGGGCTGGCATGTGCGGAGAGGTTTCTGCGAGGCGGAGCAAGAGTCCTTTTGATCGATATCCGTTCTCCACCACGTGAGTGGTTGGCTGTGACTGCGGAAGACTGCTTCTATTTGTGTGCGGACGTAACCAAAGAGAGCGAGGTACGAGCAGCGATTGACGAGGGGGAACGTCGCTTGGGGCCACTCTCCGCAGCCGTGATTTGTGCTGGCGTTCTACACTCCGAACGCTCGCTCGGACGTGACGGACCCGCCTCGTTGGATGCCTTTCGTCGTGTTATCGAAATCAATCTTGTTGGGACCTACAACGTTTTGCGACTCAGTGCGGAAGCCATCGCGAAAAAGACCGTTAGGGATCCAGCGAGCGAGAGGGGCGTGATTGTAATGACTTCGTCCATTGCAGCCTTCGACGGCCAAATCGGACAAAGCGCTTACGCGGCATCGAAAGGTGGGGTTGCATCCATGACGTTGCCTATTGCACGTGATTTGGGCCGCGTTGGCATTCGCGTGGTGAGCATCGCGCCGGGCGTCTTTGAAACGCCGATGATGAAAGCCGCACCGGACAAGGTTCGCCAATCTCTGTTGGATGAATCCCCTTTCCCAAAGCGTTTCGGCGATCCCGATGAGTTCGCATCGACGGTGCAGCACGTCATCGAAAATTCCATGTTCAACGGCTGCACCCTGAGGTTGGACGCCGGACTCCGCATGCCAGCTAGATAAACTTATCGATGAACCGTGGATCCAATGGTATGTCACTGACCTCGATATCCGAGATCAAATCGGAAAATAGCGTCGAATCCGAGTTCATCAGATCGAGTCCAACAGATGCCCAGACGCGTTGGAGTTTAGGTGAATCCGCGATCCGCTTCATGCGTAGATCCGCTTCCATGTCCAAGGCATTGGCAACTCGCAAGTATTCCGGGTTTGGCTTTTCTAACGAGATAGCATAAACGAGTGAGGCCAGTGAAAAGCACAACTGGTCAAAGACGCCCCCCTCGTCACCCAATAGAAAACTCTGGTCCATGAAGCTCTTTTGAAATCGAGCAATGATGAACAAAATTCGCCGCCCAAGAACACGATTGCGATGGAGGGCCTTGCGAATGAGACCTTCCTTTTCAGGAAAATTGTCTTTGATCCCGACTAGCGATCCAGACCATGGATTGAATGAGCCGAGAATTGTACGGGCAACGAACCAGCCAAAATTGGCTTTGGCCGTCCAACCAAATTTGCCATTCACCTCCGCCATCCCGATTGGCTCTAGGTACTTTGCTCGTATCCCGCGAGTCATCGCATTGGGTGCACCTATGTCCGCCAGCACGGGATTGGGACCTTCGTAAACTGTGGCTATGGTAAACTCATGCATGTTTTCGCCGATGTAGTTTTCGATGAGCGGTCCCACGTTTTCGATCGCTGCTTGGCCGCCCTTGCGAAGGGCATGTCGACGTTCGTCCAAATGAACGGATCGGCCCCCTTGGATTTGATAAACGTTGATCGCAGTCTGGAGCAGGGCCTTGGTGGCATAGACTTTGGCGATCATTCCCATGGTCTCATCGCGAACACCGTTGGCACCTAATCGAAAGCAAACGTCGCCAAGCACTCGGCTTGCGAGGGCATGGCACGTTGCGCGCCCCATCCAAGTTTGAATGCGCGGTGACGCCCCGATCGGCTTGCCGAAAGTGCTTCGAAATGCAGTCCAGCCCCCTGGTTTGTTGCGTCGAGTCAGTTCGCTTCTTACTTCGGATTGGCTTGGGTCTAGGATGATTTGGGCAAGCAGTTTGAAAATCTTGGCGGCGCTGTTGACACATATTCCACCACGACCCTTGGCGAGCGAACTGAACGCCTGAGCAAGTCCTTTGCCTGGCGGACCAAGTAGTTTGTCGGTTGAGACTTCGTAATCCGTCAATCGAAAGCGGGCGTTCCAAAGATAGTCGAATGCAGTAAGTCGATTGCGGATCATCCGGAAATGAGAAGAGTCCCCCTTCGGGACTTCAAATATCACCATGCCAGAATCGCGGCCTTTGGCGAGTCCATCCCCTTCGATCTTGAGCACAAGGATGCAGATTCCTCCGTAGATAACGTTGGTGATTGGCCATTTGACGCCGGAGATGAGGTACTTATCGCCAACGCGTCGGGCTGTGAGCGACAATTTGCTTGGGTCCGCTCCGACGCCGGGCTCCGTCAATGCAAACGATCCCAATAATTCTCCGCGGGCCATGCGAGGGAGGTAATCGCTCTTTTGAGATTCGGTTCCGAAGTCGAGGATAGGTGTTACCGGTCCGAGAAAATTATGCACTTCGAACAGGACCGCCAAGTCCGGGTGGATGAGCGTCAAAGCTCGTAAAAGCGGTCCAAGATCTCCCAGTTTGGCACCGCTGCCACCGTATTGCTTCGGGATGGCCAATCCAAAGAAGCCGATAGTAGCTAGCCCAGAAATAATTTCCTCTTGGAACAGCATTTTCGAATGGTCGAGCAATGAGCCAGCTTTCTTTCTTTTCAGCAAGAACTCAATGCTAGCGGCCATGGTGTTGGCCACGTCGGGCGATGGGCTGAATCGACCAGGGTCGAATTCAACCGCTTTGACTGTTCCAAATAGGGAAGCGATGGTGGGTGCTTCACCTGAGAACTGCTTTTCGGCGGCACGGTCAGCATCATCGAGCGTAGCCAACGAAGCCACTTCGTCCGCCGATCTCCCTGCCTGTTTTAGGATCAAAGAAATAGCATCGGTGTTTCCGTCAGAACGGCTTTGGGTTTCATCAAGCATGGTCGTCGACCTACATGTCTAAAGTAGCATGGGCCCCCGGCCCGTGTTGGAATCTGCTTAAGAGTAGCATTTTCCGGTGTGATTTTGACGTGACGATTGAAAAATCCGGCAGCACCGTGGCGGATGCTGCCAGCATCCGAGCCGACGCTAGCAGCACCGTGGCGGATGCTGCCAGCATCCGAACCGACGCTAGCAGCATCGGCCACAGCACTTGTGAAAAATGGGCGTTTGCCCCTGGCCCGTGCCAGGAGTTTCAACCATTATAGTAGGACATTATTTCACTCAACGGGCCGGGGGCCATTCCGCAGGTGGATCTCAAATTGCAAACTCCCTTTTTTTCGCCAATCGTCGTCGGACTTTCTTTGATTTTCGGCCAGATCGCGAATGCCCAGCGTATTGACTTCGATCGCGATGTCCGGCCGATTTTGTCGGAACACTGCTACACATGCCATGGCCCGGATGCCGGCAAGCTCAAGGCCGGCCTCCGAATGGACCAGAAAGAATCGGTCTTCAGCCAACTGGAGTCGGGAGCAACACCCGTCGTGGCCGGAAGGCTCGCCGAAAGCGAAATGATTCGCCGAATTAGCTCGCAAGATCGGGATGAGTTAATGCCCCCACCCGAGGAAGGTAAAGCGTTAACTATCGATCAAATGGCAACCCTCAAGCGATGGGTTCAGGACGGGGCGGTTTGGTCCAACCATTGGTCTTTCGAAACCATCAAGACTTCGTCGCCTCCAAAAGAGAACTTGGCAGCCGGTACGGTTTCCAATCCCATCGATTCGTTTGTGCTTGCTAAACTCCGAACCGAAGGGTTCTCGCAGTCTCCGAGAGAAAACAAGGAGAGGCTCCTTCGTCGCGTGTCCCTCGACCTGACGGGACTCCCTCCTTCGATCCAAGAACTCGACGATTTCCTCAAGGACGATTCGCAGGCAGCGTTCGAACGAGTGGTCGATCGGTTGCTCAGCAGTCAACATTTCGGTGAGCGAATGGCGATGCCTTGGTTGGACCTGGCACGCTATGGCGATACCAGCGGTTATCACAATGATTCCCTTCGCGACATGTGGCTATGGCGAGAGTGGGTCATCCAGGCTTTCAATGCAAACATGCCATTCGACCAGTTCACCATCGCACAGCTTGCGGGCGATCTCATGCCTGACGCCACGATTCAGCAAAAGGTTGCTAGTGGATTCCATCGCAATGTAATGACCAGCGATGAAGGAGGGCTCATCGATGCCGAGTACAGAAACCTCTACGTTGTCGATCGTATCGCAACAACCGGTGTGACTTGGCTAGGGATGACGGTGGCCTGCGCTCAATGCCACGACCACAAATACGACCCGATCACTCAAGCCGACTTCTATAAACTCTATGCCTTCTTTAACAACGTGCCTGAGAACGGAAAAGATGGCGTTCGCGATCGCAATCCAATGCCCTATCTCCGCGTTGCTTCCGCGACCGAAGAGGAGCAATTACGTCAACAGTCAATCGCATTGACGGAAGCTGACGGCAAGTTGGTGGAATTGACCAAAACACTTGGCGAGAAGCAGTCGCTCTGGGAGAAGGAGTTTGTTTCAAGCACAGTAACAGTCGAATTGCCAAAACCCTGGACTCACTTTCCACTGGATGAAAATGGAGACGGCTTGGGCGACGACGGGCAGCCGATTGTCGCCAGCAAACACGGCGAGAGTCGGTTCGAGGCCGGATCGATCGGCAAGAGTTTTCATGCGACAGGCAAAGAATGGTTTGAGGTGGAGGTTGGGGACCGATTTAATTTCGAAAAGGATCAGCCGTTTAGTGTCACCTCGTTTTTGTCCGTTCAACCCAAGGGAGGTGCTCCGTTTGGCAAGATGGATGACAAAGACGGTGCTCGCGGTTGGGATGTCGAGTTTCATGGCTTGCGTCCGAGCGTGCATTTGATCCATCGCTGGCCCGAAGATCTTATTCACATTGAGGCGGATGAAGATTTCCCAGCCAAAGCTTTCACCCATATCGCCATAACCTACGACGGTTCCGGCAAGGCTGCCGGTCTCAAACTTTATGTCAACGGGGTCCTCGCCAAGTCGTCGGTCAAGAAAGACAATCTGGCTGGTTCGATTCGGACCAAAACGCCATTTAGTATCGGCCGTCGTGGGGAATCCAGCGTGCTGTTTCATGGTCACATCGACGACCTTTGCATTTACCAGCGAGCGCTTTCCGCCCTCGAGATATCTGCCGTAACCACTTCGGAAACGTACAAAATCACGGCAATTGCGGCAGCGGATCGCAGCCAGAAGCAAAAAGAGCAACTCGAAAAATTCTTTCGACAAACACAGGTGCCCGAGATAGCTGTTCTTCAAAAGTCCGTCAATGACTTACGCAAGACCAAAGAGGACTTCGAACGCTCGCTGCCGAACACGATGGTCATGTCCGAAATGGAAAAGCCGCGTGAGACCTTCATCAAAGTTCGCGGCAACTACGACCAAGATGGCACCAAGGTGGACGCGGCGGTTCCCGCTTTTCTGCCGCAGGTCGCGAAGCAAATGGACAACAAACCGCTCAATCGACTCCATCTCGCTAAGTGGCTGGTAGCACCCGAACATCCGCTGACGGCCCGCGTGACCGTGAACCGATGGTGGGCTATGTTATTCGGAACCGGACTGGTCAAGACACTCAACGACTTTGGTTCGCAAGGTGAGCGGCCGAGTCACCCAGAGTTACTCGATTGGTTAGCTGCAGATTTGAGGAAGGATTGGGACATCAAACGGGCCATCAAGCAGATGGTGCTAAGTGCGACGTATCAGCAATCGTCTCACGTTTCATCGGCGTTGCTTGCTCGCGATCAGGAGAATCGGCTGCTCGCTCGCGGTCCTCGGCAAAGACTAGATGCGGAGTTTCTAAGGGACAACGCGCTGGCTATCGCCGGGATCCTCAATCCGACGATTGGGGGCAAGAGCATCAAGCCGTCGCAACCCGAGGGGACTTGGGAGATCAATGAAATGAGCGGATACAAGTACGAAAAGTCGAAAGGAACCGACCTCTATCGACGAGGCCTTTATGTCTATTGGCGGCGTTCGACGGTGTATCCCTCGTTCGTCACACTCGATGCACCGACACGCGAGTTCTGTGTTTCCCAGCGAGCCAAGACGAGTACGCCGCTCCAGTCGTTGGTCCTCATGAATGACCCGGTCTTCGTCGAAGCAGCCCGTGCCGTTGCGCAGCGCATTCTCTCGGAGCCGAATCTCGATGATGCCGCTCGCGTCACCTTGGCATGGCGGCTTGCGTTGGCCCGGTCTCCGACCGCGACCGAGCGATCGATCTTGAATCGAGTGCTCGAGCAGCAGCATACCACTTATCAAAAGGATCTTGAAGCTGCAAAGAAGTTGGTCGCCATTGGCGATCTCCCCAAGCCCGCCATTCTTGATGATAAGGAACTGGCTGCTTGGACCGCTTTTTGCAACGTTATTCTCAATCTCAACGAGACGATATCGAACTAGCCATGGATAGGAATCAACAGCTCCAGTTCGCAATGCACCGCCGCAATTTTCTACAAAACAGCTCAACCGGCATGGGAGCCATAGCGTTAGCTTCTTTGTTGAAGCCTTCGGCATTCGCTGGCGATGAAAAAAGCGTACCAGGTGCATTGCGACAACTGCATTTCGCTCCCAAGGCAAAGCGGATCATCTATCTATTCATGTCAGGGGCTCCGTCTCAATTGGATCTCTTCGATCCGAAACCGAAGCTGACCGAGATGACCGGCCAAGATCTCCCGGAGAGCGTACGAAAAGGCCAACGCATCACAACCATGACCAGCGGCCAAAAGAATCTGTTCTGCGTGGGCTCGCCGTTCCAGTTTGCGAAACATGGCGACGTAGGTATGGATATTTCCGAACTCTTGCCGCATCTCTCGAAGGTTGCAGATGAGTGCACCTTTGTTCGTTCGTTGAATACCGACCCGATTAACCATGACCCAGCGGTAACGTTCTTTGCGACGGGAAACCAACAACCGGGGCGACCGACGATGGGTGCTTGGTTGGCATATGGTCTTGGTTGCAGCAACGAAGACCTACCGGCTTTCGTTGTTTTGACGAGCGGTGGCGGTGGCCAAACACTGCAAACGCGGTACTGGGGCAACGGTTTCCTGCCAGCACAGTTCGGCGGAGTCCAGTTTCGAAACGCAGGCGATCCGGTATTGTTTGTTTCGAACCCACCCGGGGTTAGCGGCGACACGCGTCGGCAATTGCTCGATGCAACCAATGATCTCAATCAACTTGCGCTAGGCAACATCGGCGATCCGGCGATTGCAGCCCAAATTGCAAACTACGAACTTGCTTTTCGAATGCAATCGAGCGTGCCGGAATTAGCCGACATCGCCAACGAATCCAAAGAAACGCTTGATCTATACGGGGCGACGCCGGGAAAACCTTCCTTCGCAAACAACTGCTTGCTTGCACGGCGACTTGCGGAACGCGGTGTTCGTTTTATTCAGCTATGCCATCGCGATTGGGATCATCACGGTGGTTTGCCGAAGGGATTACCTACGAAGTGCAAAGAGACGGACCAGGCGTCCGCAGCACTACTGCTCGATCTCAAACAACGCGGTTTACTCGAAGATACGATCGTTGTCTGGGGCGGAGAATTTGGTAGAACAGCCTACAGCCAAGGCGAAATCAAGCCAGCTGATTTTGGTCGGGACCATCATCCGCGTTGCTTTACGATTTGGATGGCGGGTGGCGGGTTGCGAAAAGGCTATATCCATGGCGAGACCGACGACTTTGGTTACAACATCACTCGCGATCCGGTGCATGTTCATGACTTGCATGCGACGCTGCTGCACCAACTGGGAGTGGATCACAAGAAGCTCATCTATCGTCACGAAGGACGCGACTATCGATTGACGGACGTGTCAGGAAACGTCGTCAAAGAATTGTTGGCCTAAGGCGCAAAGCATATAACTTTCGTTTGACGGCATCTGACTGTTAGCCGTTGGCGTACGTTACCATTGCACCAAAGCGTTCTTCCTCCACCAACCGCACCGCGTACAGGATGTTCGGGCCTTACAGGTTGGTCGGGGGCTTGTCCCCCACCAACCTCGTTTTGGCGTCCTAACGGCCAGCGCTCGCGAATCGACGCGTTCTCTTCGGCTTTGCCCAAAAGCCGAAGAGAACGGGAGTTGGGACGCCCAATCAGCGAGAAGTGTCCGAATTCACCTATCGGAGTTTGGCGTCAACGTGAACCTATGAGTTTTTAGAATTGTCACTCGGCGGTAACCGAAAATATTTGTCCCTAAACCAACCCAAATCACCATGCTAACCGAATCGCAGCCCTCGATTAAGCTGTGCCCAACTCAAACGGAGGCGTTTGAGTTCCTGACCTGTTGGAGCGAAAACACGCCCGTGCTTCACTTAAGTTCTTCGGGTGGAATGGGGAAAACGACCGTCCTGCAACAATTCATGAGGGAAACCGGGGCGTTCTGGTTGGATGTTCGACCCTTTGTTGCCGAAGTCGCCAAGGGGCATCCCATGGCCATCGAAGACGCGGCGTGGAAACTCCTAATTTCTGCGATGGAGCAGCATCCTAAAATCATTATCGATGACTTTCATTTGTTCTTCGATTTTGCCGGTTCCTGTGGCGCCTACCCACGCACCAGTTATTACGAAACCTCCATGCTCGCAATTCTCCTTGCGGCAAAGGCAGCGAAAAAGCAACTCATTCTGGGAAGCAACGGCCAACTGCCAAGTTCCTTCGCGGAAGTGGCTTGGGCTACTTCGATCGACGATTTTAATGTCAACGACTATCGCCACTTGTTTCAGTCCTTTTTAGGGCACTCGATGCCCGAAGTGGACTTCGATTCGGTATTTCGATTTGCCCCTAATTTGAACTGCCACCGCATCGCACACCTTTGCCATTGGCTTGGTCAACAAGATAAAATTGCAACGGCGGAATTGCTAGAATTCATTCAAACTTAAGGAATGTCTAGCAACATTCAAGTCAGCGAAGTGCAATCTGTCCAATTGAGCGATCTGTGCGGAGTAGACAATGTTGTCCAAGCGTTGGAGGACAATATTATTTTGCCGATGGAGAATCTACAGCTAGCCGCGCAACTTGGATTGACACCCAAGCGAGGTGTGATGCTGGCAGGGCCACCTGGTACCGGCAAGACCACAATCGGACGCGCGCTCGCAAGGCGCATGCGAGGTAAGTTCTTTCTGATCGATGGTACTGTTATCTCGGGCACAGACCACTTCTACCACCAGATTGACTATATATTCCGAATGGCGATCAACAATGCACCATCCATTGTCTTCATCGATGATAGCGATGTCATTTTCGAAAGTGGGCGGGAGCATGGATTGTATCGCTATCTCTTAACAAAACTGGATGGCTTGGAAAGTGAAAGCGTAAGCAATGTATGTGTGATGATGACGGCCATGGATCTCGGAAATATTCCGCCGGCGTTGGTAAGGTCAGGTCGGATCGAGCTTTGGCTGGAAATGAAACTTCCTGACGCGACCCATCGTCGTCGCTTAATGCGACAGTTGTTTGCGGACAAAGTTCAAGTGGACAACGAAGAAGCCTGGCCTGCGATCGATGTCGCGACCGAAGGATTTTCGGGCGCCGATCTGAAACGGTTGGTCCAGGACGCTAAATTGCAAATGGCTGTGGACATGACACGTAGTCGACCTATCCAGCCGTTCGATCAATACTTGCTGCTGGCATCGATCACGATCCGCAATTCACGTGTTGCCTATGCAAAAGCAGCCCAGCGGGCGATGGAAGTGAACTTGGACCGACCACGCTGGTTCAATATCCATCCCGAGTTGTTTGAGGCAGAGCTTCCTGTGACAACCAGATTGTAAGTTCCAGAACCGTCAGAGGAATGAGCCAACTAAGCCAGACATTAACACGATAGAGCATCAATGGTTCCAATCCAAATGAGGAAAGGACCATCGTTAGAAGTCGGAGTATCAAGGCCGAAGACAACAATTACATCCCTAGTCCTATTCGGAATCGCCACTATTTTGGTGCTCGGAATCTGGGCCAGTCGAGAGGCCAGAATGGACCGCTCTGGTAATTTTCGGCAGATGGATCTAGCAATCATGAATTACGAAAGTAGCAGCCGTCTTGAATCGCCTTCAACGGAACAAACGGTCAATACAATCGAAGATCCTTAATCCTAGAGAGAAGGCAACCAGCCCACGAGTGAAACTCGGGGGCATTTTTAATCCTCGGGGGCATTTTATCGCGGCTCTTTTAGTTTCTTGATCAAGAACTCAACAGAGGTATCGAAGTCCGGATGCTTGTGATTGGGATAAGAAAGGATGCAGTCGACGCCCATTTCTTTGCATCGTTTTGCAAACTCAATCCCGTACATCGCGGAATGGGTTGGGTCAGGTTCTTTGCCTCCGAATACCGGTTCGGTTTTTTGATTCGGGTAATCAAGGAAAAGGGCTGGATCGTCCTTGGAGACCAATTCGAAGGGCGAGTACTCCTTGATCCAGGGCAGCACTTTTTCCCGGTTGTCGGTCAGCAAGTCGAATTCTTCGGCCCGACTGCGACCCTTGGCCGCGAATCCGAACGCGTGGCCACCATACACAGAATTCGAGATCCATGCTTTCAGTTGAACCGGGTCGAGAGAAGTTTGAGCACCGGTGACCGCTGCGCATTGCAATCGTGAGGATTGTTTCGCCACCGGATCGGAACTGCTAGGGTTGGCGAGATCCGGATGCAGAGCCAGCCACAGAGACGTGCAAGCACCTGCTGACCCGCCGGTTGCTCCGACCCGCGATGGATCGATATTCCACTCAGCGGCTTTCGATCGAATGGTTTGCAATGCGCGGGCCGCGTCCTGCACACATGCTTTTACGGGCGGCTCCACTTTTTGCTCCATGGCTTGAGCGATAAATCGGTAGTTGATCGCTGCAACAGAAATACCTGCATCGAGAAACGACTTGATCGGTCGATTTCCGTAGCTCGTCTTGTCACCGTTGACCCAACCACCCCCATGGATCAAAAGCACCACCGGCGTAGGCTTATCTGAGGATGCTTTCCAGAAATCAAACTTCTGACGTTCTGAGTCTTTCCCGTAGACGAAGTCCGCATAGGTTGGTTCAGGCCTGTCGGGCGTTTTTTTGGCGGCTGGTGCTGTTTGGGTGGCAGCGGTGGCAGCCTTGGGTGCCGCTTGATCCTGAGCACAAAGAACTGGGCCGAAAAAACACAGAGCAAACATCCAAAACGTTTTCATAGGAGGGTCCCAAACAAGGAGAGGAAATGCCAATCGAAATCAGGTGTGCGAACTGAGACTACTTGCCAAACAATCGAACATCGTCGAAATCGTTCATGTCGTCAAAGGAACCGATTCCGACTCGCCCTTTTCCGAACGTCTTGTCCGTCGCGGTCAAATGAGGCTTTTTCATGTCATCGAAAAAGACTTCAATGGAACCAACAGTGCTGTCACGAATGACCTTCACGGTATGCCATTTGTCATCCCAAGCCACTTCCGCTTTGTTCTCGGTTAACGGTCGTCGAGGTTCGGCGTTGACGATCATGATTTGACCGCTGGCGGGGTCTGGCTTGGCACCCAAGTGCACGTAATAAAAATGCTGTGGATCTTGGTGGCAAAAAAAAGCACAGCAATCGCGGTGGTTGCCGGTGTCTTTGGTGCTTCGGACTTTGAAAATCAGAACAAAATCAGATAGCTGTAAGTCTTTGATCAGAGCGATATTGTGTGGGCTGCGCACCTTGGGTTGGTAGTCGCTAATGCGTTTGTTGAGGCCAAACGATTTCTTGCCACCTTCCTCATGGAGAGTCCAAGACGCATCGTCGGTTGTCTCCCACTTGTCGCGCCCCTTTTCAAAATCGTCGCTAAAGACGAGCGGCATTCCGTTCGACTCGTCGCTGGATTGAGCCAGCGTCCAAGAAGTTGATATCGATACAAAGAAAACGGCTCCGAATAGGCCGCGAAGACAGAAATAGTGGGTGATCATTTTGTATCGCAAACAGAAGGCATTCGGAACCAAACACTCGTTGCCACAATGGTACGAAGCTTACTCGTCCATGACATCGGTTTCACGGCTTCGAGCTAAATCGGTAACGGAGTTTTCGAACTTCTTCGTAAGTTCCTGAATCGACTCCTTTGCTCTGTCTCGGTCGTCTTCGCTGATTGTCTTATCTTTTTCCGCCGTATCGACGGCTTTGTTCGAATCGCGTCGAACATTGCGAATCGAAACGCGGCTCTCTTCCGAGAGGTCCTTTATGCGCGCGACCAGTTTCTTGCGAACGTCGGTGCTCAAGGGAGGAATATTGATTCGAATGATTCGGCCATCGCTTTGAGGGTTTAGCCCTAGCTCACTCGCAACAATCGCTTTCTCGATCTCCTTGATGGTGCTCGCGTCGAAAGGGCGAATCACCAACTGTTGCGGCTCGGGTGCTCCGACGCTAGCCAGTTGCTTGAGCGGCGTTTGCGAACCGTAGATCGTTACTTTTACGGAGTCGAGTAACCCTGGTGTTGCTCGCCCGGTGCGGATTCCTGCCAAATTGTTTTTGAGCACGCCAAGAGCTTTGTCCATGCGGTCTTCTGTGTCCATCAAGATGTCTTCGACACTCATATTGCATTACTCCTAAATGGGAAAAGAGGATGGTAGGTGGGTGGGAATTCAAGTAGTGTAAATCAATTCGCGTTCACTAGAATACGTTCGCCCGACGCGGTGCGTGGACTGATACGTGTTCCGACTTTTTGACCGCTCACGGCCTTAACGATATTGCCTTCCTTCTTGAAATTGAAGATCAGGATCGGCAGTTGATGGGTCCTACATTGCGCAATCGCGGTGGAATCCATTACTTTGAGATTTCGCTCGATGACGGTGTCGTAATCGAGTTCGCGATAGAGGGTGGCATGTGGGTTCTTTTCGGGGTCTTCGCTGTAAACGCCATCCACGCGTGTTGCCTTGAGAACAATGTCGGCATCCAGCTCGAGGCCGCGATTGGCTGCTGCGGTATCGGTCGTCACGAACGGCGCACCCGTTCCTGCCGCCAAAATGACGATTCGACCCTTCTCTAAGTGGCGTATCGCTCGGCGACGGATGAAGGGTTCGGCCACTCCATCCATCTTAATGGCTGACATTACTCGCGTTGGGCAGCCGATATTTTCTAAGGCATCTTGCATTGCCAATGCATTGATGACCGTCGCAAGCATCCCCATGTAGTGAGCCGTTGCTTCCTGGATCATCTCGCCGCTCGAGCCCTTGAACTGGGCGCCTCTCAAAATATTACCGCCGCCGACCACCACGGCAATCTGGCATCCGAGGGCATGGGCTTGTTTTATCTGCTTGGCGATCGCGGTCACCTCATCCATGCTGATCCCTCGCTCTCCCGAGTGAGCCAAGCTTTCGCCGCTCAGCTTCAAGATCACACGACGGTATTGCGGACGCTGTTTTTCAGACGAATCCTCTGGCATATTTAGCTTGGCTTTACGAGGGAAACGGGCCATTCGGAACGATCGTTCTCAGCCCCTAAGCTCAATAATAACCTGAAAACGAAGGAGCAACGAGCAGGGGCACTGCTTTCTCGCATATGCCAACAAAAGTGTCGGGAAATATGGGGTGATCGCTTAGCAATGTCATGATAGCTCAAAAATGGCCGCGTTTCACTGTCTCCGTCTTTCGAGCGGGGCTTGTCGATGGTCACCATCGGCGGGTACGCTACGCGGTTAGGAAAGTTGTCATACATGTACTCAATGTCGAAGGTTTGTCGCAATGAAGTTATTCGAAGGCAAGAAGGGATTGATCCTCGGGGTTGCAAATGATCGCTCAATCGCTTGGGCAATCGCTCGCGAGATCATGGAACACGGCGGGGTCTGCGGTTTTTCCCATTTGCCCGACAAACCCGAGGATGAAAAAAAGAAAAACCGGATGCGGGTTTCAAAATGCACGGTTACCTACCCAAGCCAAACGGCCTTCCTCGAGCCACTCGACGTACAGGATGACGCTCAAGTCGATGCCTTCATGAAAATGGCCGGCGAAAAAATGGGGAATATCGACTTCCTCTTGCACTCGATTGCGTTTGCCGACCGCGATGACTTGTCAAGAGATACCGTCGAAACCAGCCGAGCGGGCTTCAAACTGGCGATGGATGTCAGTGTGTACAGCCTCATCTCGGTCACCAACGCCGCAAGGCCAATTCTCAATCCAGAAGCCTCGGTGCTGGCCATGACCTATTTCGGAGGCGAAAAATGCGTCCCCGGCTACAATGTGATGGGGATCTGCAAAGCGGCACTGGACGCAACGGTGCGATACCTGGCCTATGACATGGGCCCAAAAAACATTCGAGTCAACGCGGTCAGCGCTGGACCACTCAAAACCTTAGCTGGCGTCGCGGCCGGCGTCGGCGAAATGCAAGAGTACTACGGATACGTGGCACCGCTTGGGCGTTGCGTCACGCATGAAGAAGTAGGGCGATCCGGTGCCTACTTGATGAGCCCCTACAGCGGTGGCATTACCGGCGAAATCTTGCACGTCGATGCGGGCTACAACATTATGGGCAGCCCAGGCCGGTTGCTGCACGAGTTTGCGAAGAAGTAGGAGGAGGCAGACAGAAGACTCTCACGCTACCGTGTGGCACGCCCAAAGCGATTAGCGATGGGCGTGGAAATTGTGGCAAATGACTCTAGCTAGCGATTCACCACGCCCTTCGTACCTCAGAGCGGCTATGATTTTATAGTACCAATCACGCTCCGCGTGATTTTCGCAGTTCAAAAACCTTTGGTTTCTGAGGCAACATCACGCGGAGCGTGACGGGTACTTTCTT
>JAYTVM010000368.1:0-15780 GCA_043743995.1 Pirellula sp.
AGAATTGTCTCGTACTGCAGACAGATTTTGGATCTGCGACGCATCGAAGATTTTGGTGGACAACTTGCCCGACTCCAGCGAATCGACCAACATGCCAAGTCGCTTAGAGTTGTTTCGAATCGCGTTGAACAGGTCTTGCCTGATTTCTGGCAAGGCAGACGGCAACCGATCGAGCAACCAAGTTGTGAACTCTGGCGTGTCGTGTACCGAGCAAGTAGCTACGGCACTCTTGAGCAAAGCGCTATCGGCGATGTCTAGCAGCTTCAGAGCGATCGCTTTCGAAGAGTCGGATTTGCTTGAAGCAAGCATCACAATTGCGGCTCGTTGATTGATCGGGTCGCTGTCCGAGGTAGCGGTCCGTTGAATGAGTTTCTCAAGAGTTCTATCCGGTTGAATAGAAAGCTTGCCTGACCGCGAGAAGCCTTCCAATATTGCAAAATCCGTTGTTCTTGACGTCTTAATTTGGCCATCGCTTAACATAAAAGCCATCAACTCAGCGTGCTCTTGCAGCGACCAGCCCTCGGATGGTTTTTGTGCCGACCGCGTTGCCAATCGAACAATGCACTCTCTTGCTCTCGGCGTAATTTCCTTCTCGCTATCTACTGCAGCGTCTTGGTACCTCGACAGGAACCCAAGTAAATCATTTCGGCACGCGGCGGTGGTGGCCAGCCAGAGATGTGAGGGATCGGCGTTGTGGAATAGCGACTTGGCGGCCAAGCCAGCATAGCGCCCCATCATGATGGTGTACCCAGGCGATGTTTCATCCATCGGTTGAACGGCAATAAACCAAGCGGCTGCACACAATTCATCGACGGATGCGTTTGAGTTGTTGAAGGTGTCTATGGCAGAAACAATCCATTTTGAGTTCCATTTCGCAGATGTCTGACGCATTGCCCTCCAAACCATCGATCGCAGTTCAGGGCTTTTCGATTGGAATATAGTGGCGACAGTCGATTCATCGAGTGAATCGCAGGCTGCCAAAAGGGAACAAGCGTTGGCGATAGACGCGATATTCGATGATTCCGTGTTGCAAATCGCCTTGAGAGTAGGAACCAACGATTCCTTGTGTCCAATGGCTGCGGCCTCAAGAACTGTGTTCGCTGCAATGCTCCGATTCCACGCGTTTGAATGGGTAAGCCAATCGACGGGACTGGAAGCACGATTTTCGATTGGGTTGGTTTTCAGTTCTTTGTCGGTTTTCCGAGAAACCCTATAAATTCGGCCATTGGAATCACCCATTCGTTGATCAGGGCGGTTTTTCAATTCCGCTGGGACCCACTCCGGATGTTCGATGACAGCGCGATACATGTCGACGACATAGATATCACCGCCGGGACCTTCATAGATATCGACCGGCCGAAACCATGGATCGTGACTTGCCAACCATTCTCGTTCCGGAGCTTCGTCGCTTACTTGCGAAACGCCATTCAATCGCTTGATAGAACGTCGCTGCACCAGCGAACCGGTCGGTTCGCAAGTGAGGGCGGTGGCAAACGGGGCGTCAGGAAAATGTCGGCTATGTGTTACGAGTAGCCCACAGGCAGCCGTAAATTGCCCTGCATGAAGATTGGAAGTGGTCCATGCATTGACAAGCGGGTGGACTGTTGAAGCTGCGTTGCTGGGGGACACATCGTGAAGCGGCGTGGCGATCCCGGAAAGAGGACTCAAACCAACATCGGCTCGCTCGCTAACGATCTCAAAACAAGGATTGCGATTCGAAACGCCGTAGCGATGCCCGAATTGGTCAAACGAAAGACCAAACTGAGATGGGCCAGCGATGCACTCAACACGTCCGGTAAGCATGTGGACTCGAAGATCGCCACCTGTCAAATCGAGCATTTCTGATGACTGGATTCCAAAGGGCAGAGTCGACTTGATCTTGCCGCCTCGAAGACCGCTCGCGATGTAAAGCCAACCGTCGGAATGAATGACAGGATGATTGGCTCGCAACTGGGGATTGCCAATTGCAAACCCGTCGAGCCAAACTTCCGTGGTATCGGATCGCAAGTCCCCATCGATATCGCGGAGCATCAATAGTTGCCCTTGCACCGTGATGATCGCACCGTTTTGCCAAGGTTGAACCCCGGTGGCAAAGAGGAGCTTGTCCGCGAAGACGGTCGATGTTTCAAAATACCCGTCGTTATCTTTATCTTGAAGCACCACGATGCGGCTCTTGGGTGCGTTGTCCGCGGTTGGATAGTCACCCATCTCAACGACCCACATACGTCCTTTGGAATCGATCTGCATCGAAACTGGATCGACGATTTGAGGCTCTGCCGCTACGAGCTCAACCTTGAAACCAGGTTCGGTTTCCAACCATTTGAGGCTTTCCTGCGGACTGAGGGGCGGTTTCGGTTTCGATTGGAGCGAAACGGGCTTGGATGCAGGTTGCCGCGCGTGCAAAGTTTGCATGACTCGGGTTAAGCCCTCAACCATCTTCGGTTCGGCTTGTTCCTCCAAGCAACTGCTTCGACAACGCCAGGTTGTATAACCTCCCAGTTGGAACAGCTCAGGGGGCGGAATGTAGCCTGCGTGGCCGTTGGCCAGTCCGATATTCATGGTCAAACGAAACGGGCTGGCTTGACGGAGTTTTAGGCCTGTCTCGTTGTAAGATTCGCAAGGGTTAGCCACGATGACGAAATCATTGAGCCGGATGGCTTGCAAGTTGAGCTTGCGAGTCGGTGGCATTTCACTGAGCAGTACGGTCTCACGTGCGTAGTTTTCATCGAGCGTCTTGGGCAATCGGTCTTGGAGATGTGTTTCGATGTATCGCTTTGCGGTTGTAACTTCGGCTGCACTCGGCATACGCACCGCGAGGTCGATGGAGTCGAGTTCGACATCGAGACTGAGTTGCGACGAGTATTGGATCGATGGCAGCACGGATAAGATTTTGTCGGAGACGTAGGTTCCTACTTCGATATAGGTAAAGGGTGCGGCTGGTTTGCTGAAGTCGACGCAGTTTGCATTGCCACTGGTTGCATTGGCCATGAGCCCCAAGAACGAGTCAGGCGAGTCAGGGCGAAGCGATTTCCCGAGTCGTTCGCAAACCACGCCAAAGTAGTCAGCGGAGAGGTTGGGTGCGCCAGCGTAATGAGTGCAGAAAGATGCGAGGACCGAGATGGGCTTGCCCTGCATGTCTTGAATAGCCAGGACCGGTACGAGGGTATCCACCGGACCTATGGGTGCCATTTTGTTTGGGTTGTCATGCCCCGGGTTCATATTGACCGAATCGCTGGTCCTGCCTGAAAAAGGAGATGAGTTTGCTTTACCAGGTTTCATGAGCCAGTCACGACAATAGATATACTGCTCGCAGACCACCGTTGCGGTCCCCCATTGGGCGGGCACCATTCGCTTTTGGGCTTCTGCGATTCCTTCTGCGATCGAGCCTGGCAGCGACTCGGCGTAATCCTGTTGGACAGGCGTACCATGTACTCCATCCACAGCCACAGCAGAATGAGTATGGGTCGCTGCAATCAATATGTGGTTAATCGCAATGCCAGTCTTGGATTGTGCTAGCCCCTTGGCCTTTTCGACCAACTGCAGCGGAATAATGCAATTGTCGACGATGCAGATTGCGATCTGCATCTTGCCATCACCTAGAACCAAACAGCGCGCATGCAGAGGGTCGTTGATCCGATCCACTTGCTTGCCAGAGATGCCGCCATTGACCCACACGGGCAAGTTGACTGGATTGATGTTCTTTGCGAAAACACCAGCCAAAAGGTTGCCGACAGCTTGTGTTGTGGGTTCAGTTGCGTTCGCAAAACAAGTCGTGCTGCACGCGAGGAGCAAAGCGACAAGGTGTCGCGAACACGCGTTGAACATGGTCCAAGAAAACTGCATCGGAGAGAGCCTATTAAAAACGTTTCGAGGCGGGACTTAGGTGCAACACTTTGCTAATTACCTTGATGGATTTTAGAACAAATGCTAGCATCCCTTGAAAATATTTTAGCGAAACTGGCTAAGAATCGCTGTTGTTTTTTTGGAGTTTGCTATACTTCCAAAAGTAGATGGCATCATGCTGGGAAGTTTACTGGTTTTGGGCAGGAATGTAGTCTTGTCCTGGGCTTCTCATAGCAAATGAATTGCTGCATAAGGGTGAAAATCGAATGACTCGTATTCCCATTAGCCAAGCTGACGAACACGCACGCCGGATGAAGGAACGTTTGGAGCTGAGCACGGCCGAGATTGGTCTGCAAGTTCGAACGACGAACTGCCTTGAGGAGAAAGGAATCTTTACCGTTCGCGATCTATTGCAGAGTTCTCCGGAAACGCTTTTGAGCATCGCCAATTTCGGTGAAAAGACGCTCGAGGAAGTGTATCTTGCGCTGGAGAAAATTGGTTACAACCGGGAGTGGCGCAAGCCCAGATAATGCTAAGTTAGACTAATTCTAACTGGATGGTCAACACCCCTGGCTTAACGCCCAATGGCACTCACTTTGCAAATTTTGAGCCTCAATGCACTAGCGTGAGGGCCGGATTTGCGAGTGATTACTAGCCCAGCAGCCCGCACGCTAACGCGTTGCGGCTCAAAGTGAGTGCCATTTGGCATAACGCTAGGGGCACAGCAAGAATCAATGCATGATTAGGCTGATTCTACGGAAACAATCTGTCGAGTAACCAGCGGAGTAGTCCCTCGACAAGGCGAACCGAAAGAAGGGGCAGGAAGATAGTCGATATCTGCAAAGTCAGGAAGGCTCGCTGTTGCAGACCATGAAATCCCCACCAACTTAAACAAGCAAAGTACAAGGCTGTGGATGCAGTGCAAACCAGCAAGAAAAGAATATCGAATTGGTATGCCGAGTTGTCTTTCCTGCGAATCGGTGTCGGAAAAACTAGAGCCGCATCCGAACGTTGATGTCGTGGGTAATTGCAAGACTGGCAACCGGCATCATGTCGGATCCGGTGTACACCGCAGTTTGGACATGGGAACTTCGATGGCATATTATCCTCCTGGTGCCGCTTGACAACTCATCTTACCAAAACAACCGCGCAGCAGGTAGGTCCTTCGTTTGCGATCCGCTAAGCCTCGCTCTCCCACATGAAGACTCGGCAGGTGGTTTTCAGTCTGCCGCTCGCCGTAAACCAAATCCTTCCTGCTAACTTGCTTCGTTAGCGTCGAAGATTGAAATACGATAATAAGAAGAACCAGAACAGAAAAACCACTACGATACACGCAAGCCAAATCTTAAACGCGATTGCAACACCCTTGTTTTTTCCTACGTCGAGCTGATTGCCGACTTGCGGACTGGTAGCAATGGCCAACACAAAAATAACAATTGGCATCGTCAACACTACGAAATGAATCGCGAATAAGGTGATGCCGATAACGGTCAAGCCAACTTTTCCCCAACGGAACAACGCAAATGGGATCGCAACCGCAGTGGTGATCAACAACAAATGACGAATTCGGATTTGCATGACGGACGATTCTCAGACTGGATGTCTCTCGTTGCATACTTCGCAATTCGGATTCCTGTGAATCCTGCGGCGTGCAAACGTCATCATGGACAGATCCATCGCCAGCATGCTGCCAGAGAGCGTTTCACCAACTCCAGTGATCAGTTTGATCACCTCCATGGCGGCCATGCATCCGACTGTCCCGGCGACCGCACCAAAGACAGGAAACTCTCGGCGCCAAGCGGTCGGCTCAATCGGCGATAAGCATGCGAGGCACGGCGTTATCCCAGGCAAAATCGTTGTTAGACTCCCTTCAAACTCATACATCGCGCATTCCACCATCGGTTTGCCTTGATGGACTATGGCACGATTCATCGCAAAACGCTCTGCAAACAACGGTGCGCAGTCGACGACGACGTCCGCTTTGCTTACCAACGCTTGAGCATTGTCTTCACTCACATTCTCGTCAAATGTCTCAACCAGCAGTCGTGGATTGAGGGCCAACAAACGAGCCTTGGCGGTGTCCACGCGAGATTGATTGACCCGATCATAGGTCATCAGCAATTGCCTATTCAAATCGCTGTACTTGATCGGGCCTGCATGCGCAAGAATGATTCTGCCAACTCCAGCCGCTGCCAACTGGAGTGCAACGGTTCCGCCAACCCCGCCGACGCGTGAAATCAGTACGCTAGCTGCCTTCAGTTTGCGTTGGCCCGTTTCGCCGATCCCTTCCGCCCACATTTGCCACTCGTAGATGGAGCGATCCAACGCATCCAATGCAGGCAGACCGTCCAAGTCATCACGTCCATGCTTGCTCTCCGACATTGCTAACCGCCCGAAATCAAGGTCGTAAGGGTCAATTCCGATCCATCGTGCAGTTCCAAAAGCTGCTCCTTAGAAACAAGATCGTCGTTCAAAAAAACGAGGATGGACGAACGAAGCGACTGCTGGTCATCCAGCAACGTCGTGCGCAGTTGTTCCGTCCCAACCTCGGCAACCCGTTGGACAATTTGCTGCAATGTAGCAGAGGGTTCTACGTCCACCGAGATTCGATTGTAGCCTGCTAACCGTCGCACTTGTGACTCAAATCGCACATGCACTAACACTTGTATGCACCCTCCCTCATGATAGGACTCCATTCTTCATGTAAACAACCCGGTCCGCCAATTGAGCTGCCTGCGAATCGTGAGTCACTAATAAAACAGCTCCTCCACCATTAGAAAAACGCCGAAGCTCTTGCAAGACGATTTGAGCATTGGATTCGTCGAGGCTACCGCTGGGTTCATCCGCGAGAACAAGTTTGGGATCATTCAGCAACGCCCTAGCAATGCAACATCGCTGACGTTCCCCAACACTCAACTGCGATGGATAATGACGACTGCGGGCGGACAAGCCAAATTGATCTAGCAACTGCTCCACTTTCGAATGGGTCATTCGTTTCGAAGCGGGCAGACCTAGCGACGCCGCTTGAACATTTTCGGAAACATTCAAGTAGGGCACCAAATGAAACTGTTGAAACACAAAGCCGATATGTTTCGCTCGAAAGGCAGCTCTCTCATTGGCTGGCATGGCGTAGGGGCTCTCACCTAGGATGGAGACTTTTCCAGCATCCGGTGCAAGCATCGTTCCCGCCGTGAACAAGAGCGTCGATTTTCCGCTTCCGCTGGGGCCCTGAATTGCAACAAAGTCCCCTTCGTTCAAACTCAACGAAACCTGGCATAGAGCCTGGACCTTGGTCGAATTCGTCGAATAGACTTTGTTAAGCTCCTCCAAACATAGCAGCATCCCCTATTCCCCTTGCAGTACGATAGCGGCATCTTGTCGGATCGCCTGGAAAGCGGCCAGCCAGCTCGCTACTACCGTCAAGAGAATCATCAAAACTGGAATCCCGGCGGCCGTCGAATTCAGCGATGCAGCAGTCCAAATCTCGATCAACGAAACCGAAGGCTGCATTCGAAAGATTCTCGTTGCAATGATTGCGATACCAACAGCCACTCCGATGAGACCGCCTAACGCGCCTACCAGTATTGCTTTGCCAAGGAACGCCCCCAAGATACTGGAAGATCCAAGTCCGAGAGCCCGCATCAAACCAATTTCTGATTTGCGTTGACGAAAGTTATGAAAGGCCAACGCCGCTACGATGCAGCTGCTCAACACAAGCACGGTTGGTACAAGTACATTGTTTAACGACTGTTGCTGTTGCAGTATCGCCGTTCTCCGTTGACGTTCTCTATCAATGGTTGCATTTCCCTCGGATTTGGCCAGTGCCAGAGCTTCCTCGGCAGATCGTTTGGACTCGGAGCGTGCTTCCGCCCTCGTAAGTGCTTGGCTGTACCGCTCAATGACTTGGGTACCGGGCAATATCTCTGCAATCTCGCGCCGGATGTCCGAGATGCGATCACCCGCGCACTCGCATTCCAATGCAAGGATCGCATGGATTAGATTCTGCATCCCCAGCATCTCCTGAGCCGTTGCGAGATCGATCCAAAGGGACATGTCATCTATGGATCCTCGTTCGGTTTGAATCTTTGAGATGGTGAAATCGCGTCCCAGCAGAGTCACCTTTTGCCCCAACTCCAGTTTAAGTTTCTGCTGGATAGTTGAGCCAACAACCATTTGACCCGGAGCGACGGCATCCAACATGGGTTGCTTCAGTGCCCGGTGCATGATTGGGATTTCGCCGCGTGTGCCGTTGACAACTACGTCCATTTCCTGCTCGGCCCAGCGGACTCGTTTGGTAACGCTCGGCAATAGATGGTTTACGGTGACAATGTTCGAATTGGCAAGCTTCTCAGCATAACTGAACGGCATGGTTTCAGAGATACTGCCATCCAGGTGCAATGCAGCAACATCGACATCTTTCGGTAAGATTAAGATATTGAACCCGAGGGTCAACATCTGCTTGCGAACCGTATCCTGTAACTTAGCACCAGCCGTTGCTACAAGCTCTTCGTGCATTTGAATGGATTTCTCCGTCTCTTCTTGTTTTTGTTCGAGAAAGTCTTTGGTGCGTTTTTGATCCACACGCAACAAGGCTTCGGAACCGAAGATCATGGCGGCAGCCGCAGCCACCGCCAAGGTGGCCAAAAGGAAACTCCACTTTCGAAAATGAATCTCGCGGAGGATAAGACCGTGCAAGGTAAGTGGACTGGGACTGGCGTTCGGCATAATTTCCCTTGAGCGTTAAGATTTGGGACCGAACAAGAATATCCAACCAATCGTGATGCAACCAACGATCGCAGCTAACGCACCGAGTGTTATCAAAGAAAACGACGGAGGGTTTGGCCTTTCTACTCGCACTACCGAATGAACGGATTCAACGACTGAGGGTTCCGTGAGAATCGGGGACTCTTTTCCATTGCTCGCCTTGAAACCGCTTTCGTCTACTGGGGACAACTCTGGGGCTACTGGGGACAACTCTGGGGACAGCGTCTTCGCTGGATCCAGTGCGGCCACCGGACTAGGCGATTTTGGTCGACTCGCAAACGCCCCTAAGCCGGTCAATGGCACATCCTCTTCTTTCTTTGGCTCCGTGATTTGAACGTTGTCGTCCCAATCGAACGCGACCAATAAATCGACCCCAGGGTTTTCCGCTTTGACCGTGCATTGGCAGGCCCCCGCTAAAAATCGGCTGGCCTCCTCGATCATGCCTGTCGAAATTCCGTCCCCCAGCAATGCATACAAAACTCGGCCTCGTCCGAATACCGGAAACGCCATAGGTGTTCCTTTGCCAAACTCCTCGCGAAGGTCCGATTCGTGGGACAGCAGCATCGATACGAAGGCCGCTTCCGCAGGATCGTCGCGAGAAAGTCGATGGACAGAAAACTTGATCTTGAGCTCTTCCGGACTCTTCGACAGATCCTTCAAGTCGGCTGGGTCGATCACCGGCAGCTTGATCACGCTTTCGAGTCTTTTCACTTCCGACTCAAGCTTGAAGAATTTCGCGTCATCGACCACAGGGTCGCCCGATTCCAGATACACCCAAGTTACCGAATCCTGGTCGACGAGCCCTTTGCATATCTTTTGACGCAGAGGGCTAGAAAGCAAGCGACCGATTGTCTCCTTGGTGAAGGGACCATCCCATGCTACTGGCGATGCGCCATCCACTTTCTTCCCCATTTCCACTACCAACCAGGCAGACTCACGATTCCTATAATGATCCGTGATCTGCTTGACTTCGTTGGGTATTTCGATTGATCCATCGCTGACCTTCAGTCGAATATTGGCGGTTCTTCCCAACTCCTTCAGTTCCGTGACCAAGGCCATTTGGCTATCGTTCAACGCAGTGGAGGAGACGATATGAACTGTGAATGGTTCTGGTTTCCAGTGCTCCAGTGCGTAACGGAATACCGGGATGGAACAACATAGTGCCATCGATGCAAAGATTGCTAGGAATGCGACGGTGAGAAATAGTCTCGCAACGATTCTAGTGGAAAAACGAACACTGCTCGGCCAATGCTCATGCGTGGCTAATCGGGAGGGTGAGGCTCCTGCCGAACCATGGCGGTGCCAGCTCGGCAGGAGCCTCGCCCTCCCGTTGTTTTTTACGGACCCTTCGTAAAAAAAATATGGTTTTCGAAACTTCTTCATGCTTGCTTGCTATTCATCGAGCTTCGTAATTTCTACTCCCGACAGGATTGGGAGTCCGGAGATCGGCTTAAAGTTCAGTTCCAGGATTTCGCCGAGCATAACTCGTTCTAGAGTTCTGACAAGTTCTTGACCCTTCGATGGATCGAGTTCGACTTCGACTTCGGTGGCTGCGGTGTCATCTTTTGCACCCGCAATATCATCTTCTACGGAAACCGAGAATTGGCGGTTTGAGCTTCCGACACTCTTGGGCAATCCGAAGTACAGTTTAACACGGTAAGGGCTTCGTGCCACGTTGGGATCTGGCAGGATTCTGACTTCTTCGGTATCCACAAACAACTGCGCTGCCCCCTCCTTGCCAGCGGTGAAGGCGGTCGCGATCCTCTTCCCTTTACCTCGTATGAGCAACGCGATGGCACTCCCCGGTTTCCATTCGGGATGCTGAATGACTTCCTTTATCAAGGAGGCTAAGTTCGGTGTGCGTTGCAATTCTCCACGTTCGTCCGCTTTCGTCCATGGAGCAGGCTTCCAGAATACACTTTGCGTTGACGTCACACGAGACGAAATGTTGTTTTTGGTTGGTTCGAACGGGGAGGCCGATCCAACCATCTCGGCGTGAATCTCCAGTTCGGTTTCTTCCTCGTTGGCAGCATGGGCTGTGAACTGAACGTAAGCCGATCGGATCTCGCTCGTTGAGGCTATGTTGATCTTATCGAAACGCAGTCCTGCGATTTGTTTGGAGGCATCCTGTACCAACTCAAGATCGCTGCTAGACGTATTGGTCACTCCATCGGTACCTTCCTCCGCATCGTCCGCCACTTCGATAACAGGAATGCCTGTGCTCAGTTTGGTTGGACTCACAGGCTTCAGCCAAACTCGCAAACCCGAGAGCCCTTGTACGCCCGATGCGGATATCCAAGGGGTCTTGGCCCCAGGCATGGTGGCTGGATGGTCCTGGTAGGTGGTATATGGACCTTCGACTTCGATTCCAAAACTGGGTGAATCCCCTGCCACGA
Organism: Pirellula sp.; assembly: GCA_043743995.1. Classification (GTDB taxonomy): domain Bacteria; phylum Planctomycetota; class Planctomycetia; order Pirellulales; family Pirellulaceae; genus JBKCUI01. The sequence continues at coordinate 11,004 of JAYTVM010000368.1, forward strand.
TAGGAAACTCGATCCACGATACACCATTGGCATCGCGGCGGTCGCCAGGTGCGCCCAGATTGATTCCAAGTTGCACCACGCGATCGGATTTGTTTTGGACAATGGCGGCGTTGTCAATCGACCAAGTCTCAAGTTCCGGCATGTGTACCAAGCCGATGGAAGTCTGATTTTGGTAGGAACAACTGCATGTGCGGGTCATATCGGGTGCATTGAGAATCCCGTTGGCAGCCACGAGGTTCGACGTACAGCCCGATCGAAAACCGCCAAGGTTTCCTGTCCCGCTCTCGGTCAGCAAATCGTAGTAACTGGCTGCTCCCGAGCGAAACGTCAAGAAATTTTCGCAGGCAGAAATCGTATTGCAACCGTACGCTCGCGTGATCTTCCACGGTTGCATACGCCCAGAAACCGGATTTTTTACCATCTTTTGCGAGCCATCTCGCAGATAAAATGCGCCTGCGGACTCGGTGTACGCATTGGCGTTCGAAATGATCAGATCATTATGCAAAATACAAGGGCCTGAATAGGCCAGAGACGGCTTGGACCACACCATGGAACCATCTGTCGCCCGATACACGGCCATGCCTTGTCCGACTTCCGCAGCCAAACGGTCACTGGCGGCCGCGCTGGCTTGCAACAACATGTCATGGGCTGGTGAATACCCCAACCAAGTGCCAAAAATGCCTTCGTTGACTTCCCATTGCTTGCTTCCAGTCAACGCGTCAATCGCGAGGATACGATAATTCTTCGGCAGTTCGCGTCCTCGACGTTTTAAAAGATCTTCGACCGTTTTGGGATTGCGATCGAGGGCATAGATTTTGCCATTGCCTGCCACGATTCCGTTGTGCCAAAAACTGTGCAACGCATCGACTTGCCACAATTGTTCACCGGTGTGACGATTGAACCCTACGATCGACATGCTTGCCGCACGATCTAGGCTCTTGGTTCCAAATCCCGCCTTGGCTTTGACCAGCGCGGCGTCAACCTCTTCGGCTTTGAGATCTAGCCGCGATCGGTACTTGGCAAATCCAACACCGCCTATCAAAACATCCTCGTAAATACCGATGTACCCCCACTCCTGCGAACCTTCTTGGTCCTTTTGAGGCAATGCAATGTCGCGAACGTGTTCGCCTGTCGCGGTATTCAGAACCTTGCACAAGCTTCCTGCCACAATGTAAATCAACTCTTCGGTCACCACGAAGTTCGTACCACGTCCGTTCGCGCCCGGGATATGCACTTGGTTGTAGGCAGGATCGAGAGGAGTATCGGCATAGGTTGAGTCATAGAAGACATCAAACGTACCGAGATTCTCAAAGGCTCGGTGCCACAGAACTCTGCCAGTGTACACATCGCGTGCTGTTAGGGAGTTCATACCTTGAAGAATGAGGCGTCCGCCGACCACTTGTTCGGGCGGGCCGTGTCCGTGTCGAGGAAGAACGTCGACATTGCTATTCCCGCCAAACCACAATACCCCTAACGGCAATTTGACCAATCGATCATCCGACTTAATCGTGTTGGCAACATTGCCATATTGGTGTGTCCAATCCGAAGAGCCCGGCAGCGGGCCAACACGTTTAACGACGATGCTGTTCGGCGTGCGCTTGATTTCCGCTCGCTCCAGTTGGCTTGCATTAACGTCGTAGAGAATCTTATCTAGATTGTCCGGCGATGCAAGCAACTGCAGGACGCCTCCGTACGGTCGTACTGAGTTATAGATTTGACGGATGCATTTTGGGTCCTGAACGACGGCTTGCGACAGCTCCTGGCTCACGAAAATCATGTTGGCAATATAGGGTGGCGCACGGAACTCAAGTGGTTTTGCAACATGGGCCGTCCCGCGACTTCCGTACCATTGACGAGCATCCCATTCGCGTCGCAGTTGATCGACACGCTTCGCGTCCTCGTCGACGACAATCATTTGCTCAAACTTAGCGGCCTCTATGATTGCATGGAGAGTATTTCGAGCATTCGTATCGCCCAGTCCAAACCATATTGCATAGCCCGACGCGTCACCTTGCGAAAGCATCTCCTTGGCATCGGTGCGTGCAACATTTTCGGCACGCGTCGTCGTCGATGGTTCGGAGGCGCGAACCAACTCCAATGGTGACTTCGTTGGATTCAGTCCCGCTTCCCCTAATACATAAACGTTGCCTTCCATGGAAACAGCCACGAGCTTGCCGTTGCCAGCGATGAGGCGTTCAATCTGTCCATCGATCGGCATCGACCAGAGTGTCAGCGGTACTGCATCTTGGCCTGGCAAACGAATGGCTGTTATCAGACTCTTATTCTCCGTAGAGTTGGGCAAGGGTCCGGCTGCGTAAAGAACGCCACCAGCCAGAATGAGATCTCCTCGTCCGTCGCCCGGAACATCCCACAGCTTGGTGCCGTCTGGTTTCCATGCGCAGATTTTGGCAACCTCCTTTTCCAATGCGGCGGAATACAATATGTCTCCAGCCAGAACAGGTTCGTTTGGCAGGAACGCGGTCTTGACGCCGTTACCGAGTGCAAACTGGCGGGTCCCTTTGATTCGGGTATGGACGTAAAAAAAGTCATCGTTGGCTGCAACGAACGTCCCACCCGTGCCCTTACTCCCTGCATTCAGTTCGAAATAGCGTTGCTTACCGGTATGTCGATCGAATACGGCGGGAACCGATCTTCCGCCCGGGACGATGAGAGAATCTTTGGTTGCTACCAAAGCACCTTGCGGTCCAACGCCAGCAAACGATGGAGCGCTATGTGGCTGCTTGATGTACTGCGATCCCGTCTCGTCGTTGAGCCAAGTGACTTCACCTGTCTTCTTGTCGAGAGCGTAGATAAACGTCCCCATGAATGGCCAGATGCTTGACGCAAAGTAGACTTGATCACCGCAGATGACCGGTCCACCTCGGGCAGGCCAAGCCGAAATCAGGCGACGGTTCCCGATCGCAAGGTGGTCGAGCGGAGCACCGCGAAATCGCCAGAGCAATGCGCCCGTCGCTGCATCCAGCGAATAGAGACAACCATCGTCACTTGAGAAGTAGACAGCTCCATCGGCGGCCGCCAGGGGCAAGCGAACTGGACCATCGGTGTAATAAGTCCAGATCACCTTGCCCGAGTGAAGATCATACGAGACGACTTTGTCCGAGTCGTTGAAGCCCACAAACAGTTGCGAGCCTAAAATGATCGGCTCAAAAGCGCGATCAAACGACATTACATCCATATTGAGTGGGTCATCCCACGTTTGTTTTCTAGGGGTGCCTGCAATCACGTGCTCGATCCGAAGATTTGGCGCAAGGGACTCCGTCGACGCCGCACTTCGCATGGAATCGCTTCGCCACATCGGCCAGTCTGCAGCTATCAACGAACCGTTCGTAATGCCTAGTGCGAGCAGAAGGCAGTATGCGACAACTCGGCAGAATCGACTTTCGCCCCCGTGAACGATTGGATCCATACTTTCCTTTTGCAAACTAAAGTGGCCTCGAATGAAAGCGGCTAGAATAGCTGGGCCGCGATAATCTAGATTGTAGACAGTTCTTTCGAACCGCGAACAAGCCTTTACGAAAGTTGGCAAGTTTCATCCGAGTGCCGGTCCAGAGCATCCGGAGTGCCCTGAATGGATGGGATCGGGCTGATGATAGCGAGAGAGTGGGACCATCAACACATTATTCAGGCCTTGCCAGCACGTGCGTGTAGATCATCGTCGTCGCAATGTCGCTATGCCCGAGCAACTCTTGAATCGTTCGAATATCGGTCCCATCTTGCAACAGAGGGGTAGCAAACGAATGTCGAAATGCATGCGATGGCTTCTATCCCGATAGGGATTACAGAGAGTAGCCGGGGGTCGCGGCGGAGCAGCGCACCCCCGGACGACGAAAGGACGAACAAAAGGCCCTGAAATCTCTTTGCAGCACATGCCGAAACAAGAACAACAGTGCCGAGAAGGCTTGATTCTGAGTGGAAACTGCAATGTCACCGTCGACGACCAAATCCGTCAAATGAGCTTCGACGTCCGAGGCCCCAATCGATTCAAAGTCAGCCAAGCTTTTTAGGCCACGGTCTGCCATAAATGCGCGGACCTTACCCACGTATGCTTTTTCCGTGTTCCACAATTTGTCGTTCAACCGTAATGCACGCCGCATTGCCTGAATGACGTCTGCTTCCTTCGGATCGATCTTACCCACAGCCTCTTCGATTGTTTGATCTTGCTGCTGGAAAGTCTCCTCGATAACGGCCGCTTGCAAGATAGCTCGCAAATCCTCTAGGCGTGGGTTCCGCGAACGGCGAACATGATTGCGATACCAGATCAGACCATGAACGATTTTAAGCCGTTTCCAAGTCGGCATTTTTTTTGCGCGTTTATCACGTAGGAAGTTTTTGACATGTTCATTATCAAAATCCCATTGCTGCGACTCGTTATCGGGGATTTTGTGAAATTTGCAGAAGCTCGCGAACCAGAGATTAGCATACTTTTCGTCCTTGTCTTCGACAAAGGAACTGCGTTGAGAATTCATCATGCAACCTCCTAAATGCCTAACCTACGCACAACCCGCGCGGCCACAAGCGCTGTTCGCTCGGCACAGCCGTTCGACGAAAGAAATGAACGGGAGATTTTTATAAGCAACAGCTCCAGAGCCAGTCAACTACCCGAACCATAAAATAGTTAGAATGCATGCGCAATGAGCCAGCCACGATGGGGGGCTCTACACGGGTGGCCACATGACGGGTCAACAGGGGATAAAAGAAATATCCCTTGTTGGCGCGGGGAAGACAAACAGGGGATATTAATTTGCCAACAAGGGAT
>JAYTVM010000369.1:0-15741 GCA_043743995.1 Pirellula sp.
GGTGGTTGAGCGGAGCGACACCACCGGAAGACGTTTCGTACCGCGCGTACCGATCCGGAAGGGATCGCAGAATCTTTGACCCTTTCAGGGCCATTCGCATGTCGTTTCGTTCCTCCGGGGGTGCGCCGCTTCGCGTCGACCCCCGGCTACTCTCTGTAATCCCTATCGGGATACCAAGTTGCTACTCTCTGTAATCCCTATCGGGATACCAAGTTGCTTGCTGAAATCCCTATCGGGATAGAAGAGGAAGTATTACCGCGTGAAATGGATGCACAAAAAATCGTGTCAACCCGGAATTTTTAACAGCTCAGGATAACGGCATAACGGTTGGAAGGTGAGATCGCGGACGCGAGTCGCGGAGCGACGTCGCCTACGTTAACCCCGTTAACGGGCCGTCTGCACAGAATTCGGGATTTCCGAAGGCTTTTTCTGGGTGCCCCATCGCTTCACAGAAATTCATCAGTAGGCGATTGTGCGGGACTTTCTGAAAATCGAGAGCCTGCCCCATTTTGAAACCTAGCCCACCTCCAACCAACACAAATGGAATATTGTCTCGCGTGTGTGAATTTCCTTTTCCTAACTCGTTGGTCCATACCAAAGTCGTGTTGTCCAACATCGAACCTTCGCCACCCGGTTCGGGTGTTTCGGCCAATCGTTTTGCTAAGTAGGCAACTTGCTCGCAGTACCACGTGTTGATCTTCAATAGCTTTTCGTAAGCGGCTTCGTTTGTATCAGGTTCGTGAGAAAGCTGATGGTGACCTTCATCAATTCCAAGCCATTTCATCTTCGGGGAACCGACACTATTGGTGATCTGAAACGTTGCGATTCTCGCGAAGTCGGAAGCGAAACTGTTGACCATCAAATCCATCTGCATTCGCGTGATTTGGGGAATATTGTCGTTTTGCTCTTCCACATTAGGCGTCAGTTTTGGAACCGCATGACCCGCATCCCCTTTCCTCGCCCGCAACTCGATCTCCGATTGAAGTTCCTTTTCTATTTCGCGAACCATCGAGACGTGGTCCTGGAGCATTCGACGATCCTCAGCACTGATCATCTGCTCCACTTTGCGAAAGTCATCGGTCAACTCATCGAGAACACTTGCGAGCATCGCACGGTTCTTGGTCTGTCCATACAATTTATCAAACATCTGATACGGGTTGTCGATCGGGGCGACTGGCTGGTTCGGACCAGCGTATGACATTCGCGTCCATGTATCGGCGCGGTCAGGAACCATCACTCCAAATTCGAGCGAACCAAAGCGCGTCTGAGTGTTGGGATCGGCTTGTAGTTTGTTCTTAAGATGCTGGTCCACGGAAATACCCTTAGACCACCCCGCTGGTGTATCCGATCCACCCTGAACGTCCCCAGGAAACAGTTCGATGCCGGTCAGTAAGCAGCCGATCCCGCGCATGTGTCCGTCACCATCCCCTTTGATGCGATTGCAGATTCCATGCAAAGTCATCATTTGGGTCTTGAAATCGGCCAAGGGAGCCAAGATCCGCTTGAGGTCAAAATCCGCTCCCGTTTTGTCGGGCCAAAAGTGATCTGGGATAACTCCGTTGGGGCTGAATATAAAAACGAGCCTTTGTTTGCGTTCGCCAATCGAGGAAGCCCATCCCAGACTCGGAAGGCTGAACATGAAATTCGCAGCGGCAGCGCTGATGCCAGTCTTAATCAAAAACTCGCGACGTGTTACCGAAGGGTGCATACAAAAATCCTAGTTACTCAAGGATGGATCGCGGGTGGCCGCTACGACGGCAATCTCCACGAGCAATTCGTTAATGTTGAAGTTGTTTTTACGAAACTTGTCGGTCAATTCATCCAAGGTTGCTGGCCCAAAGGCTGCGGCAGGTTGCTTGACAAAATGCTGAAACGCCCGATTTACAAACGCTTTGTGAGCATCATCGCTCGAAACAATATACTCGGCAAGCTCACGCGGCCCGTTGAAAGTAACTTCCTTTCCGTCTCTATCGATGTAATTCCCGGTGGAATCAAGCGACTTGCTCTTTTCTACCGTTCGGAACCTACCCACCGCATCGAAGTTTTCGAGGGAAAACCCTAATCCGTTGATTTTTGTGTGACATACTTTGCAGTTGTCTGGACTGGTTTGCAACGCGACCCGCTCACGCGTGGTTAAATCCGGATGCAAGTCGGGACTCAGCGGACTAAACGCTTCATTCGGTGGCCTAAGGGTTCGGCCAAGTATGTATCGGATTAGGAATACACCCCTATGAATTGGGGACGTAGCATCATGATAGGACAGGCCACTCATCAAATACGGATGAGAAAGGATACCAAATCTCTGGTTGGAATCGCCAACGCTATGCCGCAGTCTAGGCAATGCAAAAAGCGGATCCGCCGTCAACTTTTTTTCACTTGGCGCTGGTTCAGCGGTTTCTTTTCCAACTGTTTCTTCGGTAGTCGAATCTGCTTTCGTTGGCTCGCTCTTGGCTAGTTCTTTCTCAAGCGGTAGCCAAGCCTCTCCGTAGAACTTGGCCAATCGATCCGTCGTGAAAGTCCAATCCGCTAAAAAAAGTTGGCGATAGTCGCTGGTTTCGCTTGAGACGACTTCATCCAAGAACGCGTCGAGCGAATCGCGAAGATCGCACACCGTTGCACGATCAAATCCGGGGAACAATGCTTCGTCTTTTGTGATTTCATCAAAGCGTTTGACATTGAGCCATTCGTGGAGCATGTCGCGCAATTTGGCTTGAGTTCGAAAGTCTTTGACAAACTCCCGAGCCATTCCTCGAATCGACTCCACTTGATCCAGTTCGTTCTTGCGGATTTTTTTAATGAGCCAATCGTCCGTTGGCAACGAGTCAAAAAGAGTTAGAGTCAATCGGTTTAGTTGACGAGCTGAAAGCGATTGTGGTTGATCGGCCAACGGATAGAGAAACCTTGGCGACTTGAGCGAAACCATTAGCGATCGCTGGATTGCCTCCGTGTCATCCTCGGCGGCATCGACTTGATGATCGACATATCGCTTTCTTAGTTCGTCATCCAAGGGTGTCCGAAAAGCCGTCTCTACAATTTCGGCCAGGAACGAGCGCAGCAGTTTCCGATTTTCATCAGATTCATTTTTGTGCTTCTTTCGATACTCGGGCCAGAGTTCGTCCGACGCAACCTGGGCAAACTCGATGCTGGCGGCCGTAGTCGATTCGTCCCATTGTCGATTGATAGCGACACCACGTTCAAAGCCATAGCTGCGGTCATCGGGCGGTAGTTCGGTTTCGATGGAGAAGGTTGGGGTCGCTCCTTCCAATATGTAATTCCTGGTAGGAATGATCTGTTCGATGCCATTGGGTTGTATCCACGACAACGAAACGTTGGCAGGTGGTTTTTCCGTTTTGCGTTCGCGTTGAATGAAATCGATTTTGAAAGGGTATACGCGTCCTGCGGTCAACGTGACGGTTCGGCGAAACTCAGTCTTGTCACCGGACTGCACATGGTTGTCGATCAACTCGCGCCCGATCTTGCCAAAATCCATTTTGAAGGAGCAGGAACTACGAACGATGATTTCATGTCGACCGGTAACGTTGGCGAGTAGCCCACCCTCCCAGTAGATATAAAATGCTTTTGGGTCGATGCCTTCTCCGGGTGAGTTATGGCCGAAATCAAAACTGATAACGGGGTCAACTCGCTCGATCTTCTTCTTTTCATTTTTCCAGTTTGGGCCATCGAAATAAATCGCCTTCACCCCTCGCTTTGAAGAGACTTTTGGAGTGCCACGAAAATGGGAGTACAAATCGGCAAGACTTTGTCTGAGTTGGGGACCTGTTAAACGTGCCAGTCCAACTCGCGGTGGCCGATTGCGAACCTGTGCCGAGTCACTATAAAAATGATCGAATACATAAGCCGCAACGGCCGCCGCATCCTCTCCAACGCAAGATTCGGGGTCTTCCTCGGGCATGGTCTCGGAGATCAATTTTGTTAGTTCCGTTCGGCTCGCATCTCCAACCAAAGGATCGGCGTATTGTTGCGTCCCCCCCTCCCCTTTTTCGCCATGGCATGAAGCGCATTTTTTTTGATAAATGGCTGCCCCTTTTGCGACAATCGCTTCATCCACGGATTGGTTAGCAGCAAATCCACATAGCGATGCAATCGACCAAAAGACGAAAACAAAACTGATTCGATAGTGATGAGTGTGGAAGCGCATTAACATTCCGACCGGGTTGGGCGGAGCAAAATAATTGGTGGTTGGGATCAGCCAAGGTGGGAACCACCTGTCCTGGTTAGGAACAGTTAGGCACGGCGATCTAAGAAAGCTCTCGAATTATTGTAAGCGATCGGCATCAAAGGCAAGCGATGCTAAGGACATTTTCAAGAAACAGTGGCAAAAGATAGGGGAGATGGCTTCGGGAGTATAACGAAAAATAATTCTAAGCTTCTCGCGGAGCGCCAGGATTTGGTTGCGAGATCCTGGCGATCATCTCGGTTCGAAGCGGATTTGCCATTCCTTGGCAGCCGTGGGGAATGTTGCAAAAACGAGGTCTGTAAGTTCTTTCGCTCCTTTGGTATCACCCATCAGACGCTGGGTTTGCACTGTTCTGGCTCGCGATTCCAACCAAGCTTCGCTGCCCGCTGGAAAGCCGTTGGCCAACTGGCGAAATTGCTTGATGGCTCTTTCTCGTTGCCCACCAAGTGTTTGGAAGAGTCTAGCTGTTCGATAATTCCACCAAGGTGTCTTGGATTCGGATGCGATTGCGGCTTGGATGGCCTCGATTCCGATGGCCTCCTCGCCTGACCAGCATTGAATGGTCGCACGATAGAGTTGCACGGAACGCGCAAACTGCCTGGACTGCAACACGCCTAGCCCTGCCAATATCTTGTTCGCTTCTTGGCGATTAAGACGATTGAGCCATTCGACGCTTGATTTAAAATTTGCCAAGTCCAAAGGATCGATCGGTTTGCTCATTCCGGTCTGAAGTAGTCGCTGGTATAGCAATTCCGAGTGGGTCCACTTAATTGCTAATTGGGATGTCTCATCTACATTGGCCGCCTCCAATTTTGCGACCAACTCCTCCGTTTTTGTGAAAGGTGCCCTTGCCGTTGTTTGCTCTAGGAGGGAAACGGAAAGGGAAGTCAGAGGTGCGTTTGCAGGTGTCTGGATGGAATCCGTGTCACGACTAGGCCAACGACTTGAACCAACCATCGAACCCAAAAGGGACCGAACAACAAATCGGTCGTTCGGATTTGCAAATTCGATTAGTTTTGTTCGCATCGCATCCAGGCTTGGCTGGACTTTCTTATTTGCATCGGTGAGGTAAATAGAGTGATCGTACCAAGCATCTTGAGTGGCTGTGAAAACCAAACCAAATCGGCTGAAGGCAGAATCGAAGTCAGACCAACGAACGGAGTTTGGATCTGCCGATTCAGGAATCGGTGAAGCTTGATCGAGACGCTTGGACCAAAGAGCAAGGAGATCGGTCAGTTGATCTGTGGCGAGAAGCAGACGGTCCAATTTTATGACCGCTTGTTGTGCTTGTGCTGTATGTGGCCAAGTGTTTACGATGTCCATGAGTCGACCGCGATAGATCTGTTGTTGCAACGCCGCCGCTTCGTCCGATGGACTAACGAGAGTTGCATTTTCGTCGAACCGCAGAACTTTGTCGAAGCTGAATACGGACATAAGGGCGGCGTCAGGTGCTTTTGGTTGCTTGCTATACCCCATAGCTGCTCGATGGAATTCTCCTTCTGCCGTTTCCTTCTGTCCGTTTTTGAAGAGAACGGCAGAGGCCTGAATTGCGATTTCGAGTGCCATTGATTCGTTACCTACGGCGGCTGCAGAAAGTTCTGCTTGGCTAAGTTTCTCGATGGCCTCATCCCACCGTTTGGCTGCAAGCAACTGCTTGGCCTCCGACATTAGTAGCTCGACTTTGAGATTCGCCGAGTTTGGGCTAGGGTTATTGGCTGGGTCGACATTGAGATTGACGTTGTTCGCCAACAGAATTGCGTCCGCTCGCTGTTGCCAGTAGGAGCCGAATCGAAGGCCAATTTCCTTTTTGACTTGCAAAGCATTAATAAGCTGGGACTCCGAGGTCGCTTGGCCTGAAGGAGTCGCGACGAGATTGGCAAAATGTTCGATTGCGAGTTCGGGCGCAACCGTCCAGCCGCCAACGTCGGTTATCCATTGGTTGGATTCTTTGATGTTTCCGAGATTTCGACACGCTTCGGCTGCAAGCGTGGCAATACGCAGCTTCCATCGATTGCCTTGTTTTGGCTTTTCGTCCACTTTGGACGTCAATTGTTGGTCCAGCGACTTGATTCTAACGAGTGCGTCCGCCGGTCGATCGAGTTGGATCAGTGCGGCACAACGAGCCAATTCGACGTTTGGGCGGCCTTGCCAATCGGCACCGATCCGCAGCTCTGCTTTTTCGATTGCCGTTGTCATTTCCGTGGCTGCCGCAATTCGGTCGGTGCTTTTGGCAGGGTAATAGAGGGCTCTCAAAAGCAAGAAATCCGTTTGGAGCAGGTAGGTGTCATTTAGCAGACTCGTCCATTGCTCGGGAGTCGGAGCCGACTTGCTGTCCGATTTGCCATTTCGATCTGGGGCTTTTTGGATTTGAGACTGGAGTGACTCGAGTTCCTCAAGGCATTCACGTATGGTAGTTAAGGACCATTCGCGGATGGGCTTTCGAGCAGGAACTGCGATATAGGCTGCTTGTAGTCGGCGCAAAACCAGCCACCGGCACCATTGTTGTTGTTGTTTTAGCCATAGGAATCGACTGGACTCCGGGTTGCGTTCGAGGATGGGGATGTTGGCAGCGAGCAATTGGGTGACGGAGGCCGGATTGTCGATGATGGCGGGATCCGCCGAAATTTTGGCAGCGACGGATTGCATTTCAAGCATCGACCATTGAGCCGCGGCCTCCACTTGGGTGGCCTCCAAGATGCGGTATCGGTCGTGACAAGTCTCAATGGCGACATCAAAAAGCCCTAATTTCATGAGCGATTCGACAAAACTCGCATCCGGATGGTCGAACGAGAGTGAAGGTCCAATGGCGAAGGGCTCGGCTGATTTTGCCGGGTCGATTGCTTGGCCAAAGGAGAGAATCGCTAGGATTTGCAAAATGCAAAACGACTTTGTCAACGATATTTGTTTCGGCATAGACTTGTGCAATGCCGTAAACTTCATCAGGATAGGGCTGTTCATTTTCCTCTCACGGATGAATTCATGCAAACGACTACTTTTGCTGGCGACTTTCGAACGCGAACACTTGGAGGTGAGGCGGGTAGGGTATGCAACCCCGAATTGATGTCGCGCTACCAGGTTCTGCTCGATGATCGGAAACTGCAATGGATGACCTATCATAAGCTGGATCGTGTTCTGGGTCGTGGCGGTCAAGGGATTGTATTTCTTTCGACTAGACAGGGGGCGGATGGATTCGAGTTGCCTGTCGCCATGAAAGTATTTTCGCCGGAACGCTTTGGTAGCCAAGCGGGCTATGACGATTCCATGGCAAGAATTGGCCAAGTTGCGTCGTCGGTTGCCCGAATTCAACACGAAAGTGTGCTCAGCGTCCATGACTTCATCGATCGGAATCGTATCCGCATTTTGATCATGGAATGGATCGATGGCTACGATTTGCGAGATTTGCTTCGGCTGGACCGGATGTCAAAAATTCGCGGTAGACTCTCCCAACGTCGATGGGATTATATCAACAACGTAATCGTGACGGCCGGCCCTGCTCATGCACGATTCAAAGCAGGTGTAGCGGTCGCTATTGTTCGAGATTGCTTGGCGGGATTGGCTGCCATGCACCGGGAGAATATAGTTCACGGTGACATCAAGACTTCCAATATCATGATCAAACGAACGGGACATGCCAAATTGATCGATATTGGATCGGCATTTGAGATGGGAAAACAGCCGCAAGTATTCACTTGCACGCCAGCCTACGCCGCACCCGAGGTGCTTGAGAATGCACCGGTATCGCCCCGCAGTGACTTGGCTTCATTGGGCTACGTCCTGGTGGAACTGTTGTCCGGCCAACCCTGTTTCGCCGAAACGGATTCATTGCGCGATTTGCTAGAGCAAAAGCGTTCGCTTCCCAATCGACTTCATGAAATTTTCCCCCAGGAGGTTTCGTGCAATGGACTTCTGATGAATTTTTGTCGCGGGCTCATTTCACCCGATCCGTCACGGCGTTTCCCAAGCGCCGAAGCTGCGGAATTGTTACAAGAAGGAGCGGCGTCCTTTCATCGTCAACTCGTTCTAGGCGATCTTGCGAGCGAATACGACAATGACATTCGCGTTTGGATCGAGGAACTGAAACTGTCAGACCAACAAGAGTAGTTGTCCGTCGAAAAAGTGTAGCTCGACAGTCGGGTCGAGAATCACTCCGTGTCGAGAATCACTCCCTAAATCCCGCTACATTCCTTCCGGAAAGAAGCCATTCCGCAGATGAAAACTTTCACACTAGCACCTGTAATCGCCATTTCCCTTTCCCTTTTTGGGGTATCTTTGCGTTCTGACATGCGGGCTCAGGAACTTACAAGCAACATCGCGTACGCGGAACCCGCACTTGAGCGACAAGTGCTCGACGTCTACTCCGTAAAAGGCGCAAAGAACAAGCCGGTTGTTTTTTGGATTCACGGCGGTGGTTGGCAAGCCGGGGATAAAACCAGCGTGCAAATCAAGCCGCCAGCGTTTGTTGACAAGGGCTTTGTCTTTGTGTCGACCAATTATCGGCTGCTGCCGAATGTCGACATGGAAACCATCGTGCGTGACGTAGCGAAATCGATCCATTGGGTTCACGATCACATTGCGGACCACGGTGGTGACTCGAAACAGATGTTCATCATGGGGCACTCTGCAGGTGCTCAACTCGCCGCACTCATCTGCACGGACGATCGGTACTTGAAAGCGGAAGGCGTTTCGTTGAGTATTGTCAAAGGCTGTGTACCTGTGGACGGCGACACGTATGATGTGCCAGCCATCATCACCACTGCGGAAATTCGTCGATTAGCGCACGCACAGCCACAAGCCAAGTTAGGCCACCGCGAGAAGTTTGGCAACGATCCGGAGAAACATCGCAATTTATCCGCGGTCACACATGTGGCCAAAGGTAAAAACATCCCTCCCTTCTTGATCCTACACGTGGCTGGCCATCCTGATACCAGTGCTCAAGCCCAGCGCTTGGGTGCCGTTCTCGGTGAATTTGGTATTCCAGCGAAAGTCTTTGCGGCCAAAGAAACGACGCATTCCAAAATCAACGACGACCTTGGATTACCGGACGATCCATCGACAAAGGCTTTGTTCGAATTCATGAACGCGTCGCTGAAGCGATAATGCAATGCCCCCGAGTTCACTCGGGGGATGCTTATATACGCTTTAGTTCGACTGTACCGAGTTCGACTGTACCGAGTTCGACCCCCATGGCCTTGTGCCATGGGTGAAGGAGTTTTGACGTTAAAATGGAATCCTTGCTGCTCTCCCATTTTACGCATCCTGCCGCCGAAGGCGGCAGGATGCGGAAAATGGGAGGATTCTTTCGGGAAACCTTACTTAACTGCAAAACTTATTCACCAACCAGTCAAGCTGGTTGGGGCCTAAACCCTGGACTTGGGACAGTCGAATTAGAACAGATGGTTTTTTTAATGTCCGGGCCCCTTGTTTGGGTTTTTATCGCCTCTCGCCAAAAGTACTCAAAAATCTTGAAATAAATTCCGTGCGGTTCGCTGAGTACCGTTCCTGTTGCTTTGCGTGCTTATTGGCGACCTTGCAAAAATGCGGGGGTTTTCCAGATTTCTCTCCGCGGATTGCCCGACAGTGGTTCCCTGCTAGATCGCTTTGGAAAGTATTCAATCTGCTCCTTGACTCTAACAACGGGAGACGGTATCCTTCGAATCGGCAACGTTAATACAGGAGCGCTACAATTAATAAGAATAATAACAGAGCGGCGAGCTCCCATGGGGCTGTGCACATACGATCGTTAAAGGTCTTTTATGATGTGGTTCGTCGGCGAAGTTTTTCGCAAGCGGCCAGCGATCATGGGATGACACAGAGTGCGGCGAGCCAAAGCGTTCAGCATCTCGAGGATTTTCTGTCCGTTCAGCTTATCGATAGAACCAAACGGCCATTTGTGTTAACGGCGGAAGGTCAAAAGTTTTATGATGGATTAGCGGGCGTTTTGCGCCAGTTCGATTCTCTGGTGGATGAAGTGAGATTGGGCAGTACTACTTCGGGCGAGGAAGTCACTGGTCATGTTGTCATCGCTTCTATCTATTCTATCGGCCTGAGTTACATGCCGGTTTTGGAGGAGAAGTTTCAAAAGAGTTGTTCGTCGGCGAGTTTTGCCTATCAGCTTGCTCACCCGCATGAAGTTTACAGAATGGTAGAGCAAGGGACCGTTGACTTTGGAATGGTTAGCTATCCCGATCAGAATCACCCAACCTTACAGACGACGTTGTGGCGGCACGAGCCGATGATTCTTGTTGCGTCTCCTCGGCATCGCCTTTCGACGCTTGGTCGGATTTCGCCAGAGGCACTTTCTCAAGTTGGGTTGGTAGCCTTTGCAAGCAATTTGAGGATCCGGCAAGAGATCGACAAAGAGCTTCGCAATTTGGGAGTAACCATGCGAGTGGTTGTCGAGTTGGACAACATCGATTCGGTAAAACATGCCGCAATTGTCAATAGTGGAGTTGCATTTTTGCCAATGTTAACAGTTCAGAGTGAGTTGGCATCTGGCTCGCTAAAGAGGATTGAATGTGATCGACTGGACCTGACTCGACCCTTGGGAATCATTCAAAGACGAGAAGTTACGCTGAGCCGAGCAGCGCGAAGTTTCATGGACATTGTGATGAAGAATCGTGTTTGGGATCAAGAAAACGTCAAGACGCCGGAGGGTCAAAAACCCGTCAATATGGAGCCTTCCGATGGCGATCCCTCAGTTCATGGTCAGGACTTGCCCGGTCCTATCATGGCATCCTAATCGGATTGTGCCTTCCCGGGCACACTCTCTTAAAGACGAACATCGAACGTAGACGAAAAGATAGGATTCACTGAGCATGAATGCACCATTTGGATTTCCAGAAAAGCAAGGTCTGTACGATCCGGAACTCGAAAAAGATTCGTGTGGAGTTGGGTTCGTTGCTAACGTAAAGGGCAAGCCAAGTCACCAGATCGTTCGAGACGCCGAAACGATCCTGAAGAGCATGTATCACCGGGGTGCGTGTGGTTGTGAAACCAACACCGGAGACGGTGCTGGGATTCTCGTTGGAATGCCGGATAAGTTCCTTCGCCGAATCGCTTTGAGTGAATTGGGAATCGATTTGCCGAAGCCCAGTCTCTATTCCGTAGGCAACATTTTTTTGCCCAAGGATCCGGCGGAGCGGGATCACTGCAAACAGATCTTTAACCGACTCATCTCAAGCGAAGGCCAAAGGCTTTTGGGTTGGCGTGCTGTACCGCAATCCGCAGACGCTGCGGACATTGGTCCTAGCGCGCGGAAATCCGAGCCCGTTATTGAACAAGTCTTTGTGGCAGCAAAGGAAGGGCTAAATAATCAAGAATTTGAGCGGCAACTTTATTTGATTCGAAAGCAGGCCAGCCACGTTCTGCGCAATGACAAAAACCTCAAGCAAGCATCGCTGTTTTACGTTTGCAGCATGTCGACGAAAACGCTGATTTACAAAGGGATGCTGACGCCAGCGCAAGTAGTTCCCTACTTCGCAGACCTGAGCGACCTTGACTTTGAGACCCATCTGGCGATGGTTCATTCGCGGTTCTCGACCAATACCTTTCCTAGTTGGGATCGGGCTCAGCCATTGCGTTTCATGAGTCACAACGGCGAAATCAATACCGTTCGTGGCAATATCAATTGGATGAAAGCTCGCGAAGGAATGGCAGAGAGCTCTGTTTTTGGCGACGATTTGAAAAAGCTGTTCCCGGTGGTCGAGCCGCTATGTAGTGACTCCGGAACCTTCGACAATGTCTTGGAGTTTTTGTTGCTCAATGGCCGTACGCTTCAAGAGGCTGTCATGATGATGGTGCCGGAAGCGTGGCAGAAGCATGAAACCATGTCGCCCGGAAAGCGGGCCTTTTACGAATTCTTTAGTTGCATGATGGAACCGTGGGATGGGCCCGCCTCCATCGTGTTTACGGATGGACACTTCATTGGTGCAACGCTGGACCGAAACGGATTGCGACCCAGTCGATACTATCTCACCACCGACGATCGCGTAATCATGGCGAGCGAAGTTGGGGTGCTACCCGTGGATCCCGCAATTGTGAAGTCCAAAGGTCGGCTCCAACCCGGCCGAATGTTCCTCATCGACTTTGAAGAGGGACGTCTCATTCCTGACGAAGAACTGAAAGAAACCTTTGCTGCAATTCGGCCTTACCAGGAATGGCTCAAGGCAGAACGCATCACCTTGGACCAACTGTCGACGGACAAAGAGTCGCATGGCTTCTATCCAGACACGCTGTTGCCACGCATGCAAGCCTTCGGCTACACGCTGGAGACCATGAACTTCATGCTCCTTCCGATGATTCTTACTCAGGTGGATCCGATTGGATCGATGGGAAATGACTCCGCTCTGGCTTGCTTAAGCGACCAGCCCCGGTTGGTCTACGATTATTTCAAACAGCTCTTTGCTCAGGTTACCAATCCAGCCATCGATTCGATACGTGAAGAAGTCATCATGTCGCTGGAATGCTATGTTGGTCCAGAACAGAATTTGCTGGACGCGACACCTGCTCACTGCCATCGTCTCATGATCCCCCATCCCATACTCACCAATGAGGAGTTGGCTGCCATCCAGCACATGACCAACTGCGGTTGGAAAACGAAGACGATCGACATTACCTTCGACCGCAAGCTGGGCAAATCCGGGGTTGAGGCGACGTTGGACCGGATTTGCAATGAAGCCGAGCAGGCGATTGATGATAAGTTCACGATGATTGTGTTGTCCGATCGCAATATCGGTCAGGACCGCGTGGCTACGAGCAGTTTGCTCGCATGTGGAGCAGTTCACCATCACCTAGTGCGAGCCGCAAAACGAACTCAGATCGGAATCGTTTTGGAAACCGGTGAAGCCCGCGAAGTGCACCACCACTGTTTGCTTGTTGGCTATGGTGCCGACGCGATCAATCCCTATTTGGCCTTTGAATCCTTGTGGCAAGCAAGTCGTGACGGATTGCTTGAGGGAATGGACGACAGCAAGATCGTCTTGGGTTATCGAAAAGCGGTCGCCAAGGGGATGATGAAAGTCATGGCGAAAATGGGGATTAGCACGTTGGCTAGTTACAAGGGTGCTCAGATCTTCGAAGCGCTTGGTTTGAAGGACGAGGTAATCGCACGTTGCTTTGCGGGGACCAATAGTCGAATTCAAGGTTGCAGTTTTGATATCTTGGCCGAAGAAACATTTCGTCGACATACGCTTGGGTATCCCACTATCAAGCGGAACGCGTTGCCGGTGCTTGCAAACCTTGGTGAGTTTCATTGGCGAGCCGAGGGTGAACGCCATGGTTGGGACCCCGCCGCCATAGCGGACATCCAAATTGCAGCCCGTGCAGGGGACAAGAACGCATACAAACGTTTTGCAGACCATATCAACAATGATGCAAAAATGCGATACGCGCTTCGTGGTCTACTTGAATTCAAGCCGGGTGGCGCAGGCCCTGCTATCCCTATTGAAGAGGTAGAACCTGCGAAAGAAATCGTCAAGCGATTTTGCACAGGCGCGATGAGCTTGGGATCGATCAGTGCCGAAGCTCACGAAACGGTTGCGATCGCCATGAACCGGCTCGGTGGAAAGAGCAACACGGGCGAAGGCGGCGAAGATCCTGTTCGCTTCAAGCCGTTGTCAAACGGAGACAGCAAGCGATCTGCCATCAAGCAAGTCGCTTCGGGCCGTTTTGGTGTAACCATCGAATATCTGGCGAATGCCGATGAATTGCAAATCAAGATTTCGCAAGGCGCTAAGCCTGGTGAGGGTGGCGAACTGCCAGGAAAGAAGGTTGATAAGTACATCGCCCGGATTCGCTACAGCACGCCTGGCGTTGGACTCATCAGTCCGCCACCGCACCACGACATTTATTCGATTGAGGATCTTGCACAGCTCATCCACGATTTAAAGAACAGCAACCCAAGCGCGCGAGTCAGCGTCAAGCTTGTGAGCGAAGTTGGAGTCGGAGTTGTGGCCTCTGGTGTTGCCAAGGCCCACGCCGATCATATCCTGATCAGTGGTGATACGGGCGGTACAGGTGCTTCGCCTCTTACCAGTATCAAGCACGCGGGCTTGCCGTGGGAATTAGGTATTGCGGAAACGCATCAGACATTGGTGCTTAACAATCTTCGTAGTCGAGTCACGTTGCAGACCGACGGTGGGCTCAAGACGGGTCGGGATGTCGTAATCGCCGCCCTGTTGGGGGCAGAAGAGTTCGGATTCGCAACCGCTCCGCTGATTACGCTTGGTTGCATCATGATGCGCAAGTGCCATCTCAACACTTGTCCGGTTGGCATCGCGACTCAAGATCCTGAGCTCCGGGCGAAGTTCGCAGGCAAGCCTGAACATGTGGTCAACTATCTGTTCATGGTCGCGGAAGACGCGAGGCAAATCATGGCCGAACTAGGCTTCAAAAAAATCGACGACATGATCGGTCGCACCGATTGCTTAATCGCGGATACAGCTATCTCGCATTGGAAAGCAGATGGATTGGATCTGTCGCCAATCCTCAAGCAGGCCAAAAAGTCGAGTCCAGATGTCGGCGTGCGCTGTTTGCAGAAACAGGATCACGGTCTCGAGAAGTCTTTGGACATGACCGAAATCCTGCCAAGGTGTCAAACTACCTTGGAATCGCGCAAACCGGTGAAGTTTGAGTTGCCGATCATCAATACCAATCGAACCGTAGGCACTATTCTCAGTCACGAGATCGCCAAACGGTACGGTCAAGCGGGCTTGCCGTCCGAGACCATTCATATCAAATTCACCGGTTCCGCTGGCCAAAGTTTTGGCGCATTCCTTTCGCATGGAGTTTCGCTAGAGCTCGAAGGGGACGCGAACGATTATGTCGGGAAAGGGCTCTCGGGTGGACGGGTCGTTGTCTATCCCGACAAGCGATCGACCTTCCCACCGGAAGACAATATCATCGTCGGCAACGTTTGTTTATATGGTGCAACAACGGGTGAGCTTTTCATTCGAGGTCGAGCGGCGGAGCGATTTGCTGTCCGCAATTCAGGCTGTTCCGCCGTGATCGAGGGCGTAGGCGACCATGGTTGCGAATACATGACCGGTGGATGCGTCGTCGTCCTAGGTCCAACCGGTAGGAATTTTGCAGCGGGAATGAGCGGAGGGGTTGCCTACGTTTTGGCGGATTTAGAATCCTTCCGAATTCTCTGCAATCTCGGGACCGTCGAACTGGAAATCGTCGAAGCCGACGAAGATAGTGCAGAACTTTTTGCACTTGTTTCCAAGCATGCTGACTTCACCAAGTCATCCGTCGCCAACGGGCTACTTGCCGACTGGGCAAGCAGCGTTGGTCGCTTTGTCAAAGTAATGCCGACCGACTACAAACGCGTCATGCTAGAGATGAAGCGAGAACAAGAACTGCAATTGGTTGGAGTGATGGAGTGAGGGGATTGGTGAAATGGAGAAATGGAGAAATGGAGTGAGCCGACGTCGAGAACTCGACTCCGCAACTCCACCACTCCGCAACTCCACCACTCCGCAACTCCACCACTCCGCAACTCCACCACTCCGCAACTCCACCACTCCGCAACTCCACCACTCCGC
>JAYTVM010000370.1:0-4336 GCA_043743995.1 Pirellula sp.
AGTACGCCAAAACAAGGTTGAGGGGAGGCAAGCTCCCGCTCAACCCAAGTGACTTGTTGGTGGAAATATTTCACAGCGCTCCCAAGCATCTCGCAAACAAATCAACCGAAAGTGTGGCTGACCGGCGGAAATAATCAACCAAGCAAGCTGGCAGTTCATCGGCGACAACCTACCCAAAAATGGCTATTTTCCTTGCCTCGCCTGTATAATAAATCCATTCTCAGCTAGTATTGTTGTCGAATTCAATCATTTGTTTCTTGCGTTCCTTTCCACTTTCTAATCGGAGTTTGCTAATGAGTCGTTTTACAGTGCTAGCTGCCAGAGGAGGTGGCTTTGGTTCGATAATTGGCTGGTTCATTCGAGTCGTCATCTATGATATTTGCATTACCACCATTTCCGAAGTTTTAGGTGTTCCTCGACTGGTTGCGCTTTTCATTTTCCTAGGTATTCTCGGTGCCATTGCTATCGGCGGCTACTTTTTGAAGCAACGCATGGCTCCTGGCGTTGAAGACTAGTCCGCGTTTAACTAACTGTCAGTCCGATTCATGGAATACGCTGTTTTGCATGGTCCCGTGTTTTCCGTGCTTGAGATTCACATGAATCAGGGAGACTTGGTGTTGGCCCAACCCGATAGCATGCTATCGATGACGTCGGGGCTGCAACTTTCGGCCTCGGTTGGCCGCCGTGGCAAAGGAAATGCTTGGCTTAGCGGGGCAAGAAATCTGCTCGGCGGGGAGAGCATGTTCACCGCCGAGTTCTTGGCAAAGCGAGATGAACAGGTCCTGACTCTCGCCCCTTCGGTTCAAGGCGACATTCTGGCGATTCCACTTTCAGACCAATCCGGCGTCTTCATTACACGAGGAAGCTACTTGGCCAACATCGGTGATTGCAAATTGCAAATCAAGTACGGGGGCATGAAAGGAGTCATGTCCAAAAAGGGCCTGTTCCTTTTGCATGCCAGCGGCAGCGGAACCGTCTTTTGCCAAACCTACGGAGCAATCATTGTAAAGGAATTGGCGGAGGGAGAAAAATTCTTCTTGGACAATCGCTTCGCCGTGGCATTCTCGGACACGGTTACCTATCAATTGGTAAAAGCCACAGACAGCGTCCGGGACTCGATCATGTCAGGCGAAGGTCTTATCAATCGGTACACAGGACCCGGTAGGGTCTACTACCAAACACGTGGAAAGGCCCCCATCAATTTCTTAAGTTATCTCTTTAGTTCATCTATCTGATTCGAAAGCAAGGACAATCGCATGGCCCAAGCAATCTCGGTCCCGCGTCGCGCTGACTTGCTCGACCAAATGCAACGGGCGAACCGATTTGCTTGGATACTTCTTTTGGTAGAAATCGCCACGATCGGAATCGTTGCAGTCGTGGTGGACTGGCGATGGGTCTTACGTGAACCGATCCTAACCACGGTCGCCATCGGTGCCATGGTATGTCCCTTCGCTTCGTCGGTATTGATTCATTTAGCGACCAAGAAAAAGCGAATCCAAGATCTGAAAGAAAGCACTCGATTTGGACAATACGATAAATATCGGCTGCAGACCCTCTTTCGCGAGACGTTGGCAAGCCTCCGATTGCCTGAGGAAGACTTGCCCGTTTACATTGTGGCCAGCCGATCCCTGAATGCTAGCGCGATGCATGTGGGCGTTGGTAGCCTTTTCAAGTCACTCAATGGTATCTATTTGAATCGACAAGTCCTCCACAAAATGGAGCCAGCCGAAATCCAAGATCTAATCGGCCATGAGTTGGGACACTACTACAAGTACTATCTGGTCATCGATCGGTTTCGAGTCGTTACCGTTGCATTGGGTTCGCTCCTTGGAATCCTAGTTGTACAGCGTGTGGGACTGGGAAGTTTTTTTGGATACGCCATTTTGATGGGGGTACCCTGGCTGTCGTGGTGGCTCTCGTCGCTCCCGTACACGAGAAATGCAACGGCGATTGAATTCCTTTGCGACGATTTTGGGGCTCAAGTTGGAGGAGTCTTTCCATCCATACACGGTTTGCTTAAGCTTGGCCAATCCGCGGAGGTCGAGTGCATTGTGATGCAGCAAGCGATTTTGTCCAAGGTAGCTGGCAATTTCAATCCATCCGAGCTTATCGATGCCATCACGTCTAGCATCCCCTACGGCCAGGCCACACGCGAAGAGATCACCGACAAAGTCAACCGTGAATTGAATCATCGGGCAGCGACGAACTCGAAGTCCATCGGTGGCCTATTGCGGTACATGTGGAACAGCGACGTGGATGCTGACTCAGCGTCAGAACTCGAGGAACAGGCTGAGAAAATTGCGGAAATCCAATCCGAGCCAAGACTTGATTGGGAGCAATTGCTATCGAACCCAACGCAAATTCAATTCAACGAAGACGGCATGCGAAAACTGATTGCCATGATCGAAAACCGACCGAATGAACTTCTTTTTCGAGTACCGGAGAGCTCTGGCGAGGTTCATCCACCACTGCGAACCCGTATCCTGTACCTCTGGCACAATCGCAGCGAAATCGAAAATCAAGTTCGATCACGCGTTTAAGCGATGTTAAACTAACGGCGAATGATTTCGGTTCGTGTGGCACGTCCCAGAGCGGCAGCGATGGGCGTGGGAAGTGTGGCAGATGTTGCTAGCGACTCCCACGCCCTTCGTAACCTCAGGGACGTGCCACACGCTCAAAGGGCATTGGGGTTAAACGATTTAAAAGGTAACAAGACAAATGACTTCATCCATACCACATGTTCAGGGTACCTCCCGTCGCGAATTCGTGAAGACCTCTTCGCTGGTCGCCAGTGGTATGATCGCTGGCTCAGTCAGTCTCAGTTCCGCTGTGCATGTTACAGGAGATGACACCCTGAGAGTCGGGCTGATAGGCTGCGGCGGGCGTGGCACTGGAGCCGCCACTCAGGCACTCATGGCCGATAGTCGCGTCAAACTCATTGCCATGGCGGACGCATTTGACGATCGCTTGCAACTGAGCCTTAAAAGCCTTACCAAGATCGAGGGACTAGAATCGAAGATAGATGTCCCACCTGAGCGTCAATTCGTTGGCTTCGATGCGTACAAGAAAGTGTTAGCGAGCGATGTCGACGTCGTTTTGCTCACCACCCCTCCGCATTTCCGGCCATTGCATTTGCAGGCTGCAATCGCGGCAGGAAAACACGTTTTTGCAGAGAAACCGTGCGCGGTGGATACCGCTGGTGTGCACTCCGTACTTCGAAGTTGTGAAGAAGCTAAGAAGAAAAACCTGGCCGTCGTATCCGGCCTCTGCTTGCGGTATCACACTCCGTACCGTGAAGCGGTGCATCGCATTCAAGACGGGGTGATCGGTGAGGTACGTTCACTACTCGCAAATGACTACCGTGGCCCGATTTGGGTCAAGCCTCGGCAACCCGAATGGACCGACATGCATTGGCAGATGCAGAACTGGTATTACTTCACATGGCTTTCAGGCGATTTCAACGTCGAGCAGCACGTTCATAATCTCGACCTGTGCGCTTGGGTTATGGGTGATCAGTATCCGATCAAAGCCATAGGCATGGGAGGGCGTGAAGTTCGAAAGGGGGGCGATTATGGCAACATTTTCGACCACCACAGTGTCGTTTATGAATATGCCAATGGGGCTCGACTCATCAGCAACACTCGCCAGATCGAGGGCTGCAAGAGCGACATTAGCGTCACGGTGCTAGGCTCGAAGGGGACGGCATACCTCACGGAACGACGCAACGGCGTGCGTATCTCAGCACAGAGCGAATGGAGCTACAGAGGCGAAGAAAAAAATCTTTATCAAGTCGAGCACGACGAATTGTTCGCAAGCATCCGAGCGGGCAAACCAATCAACAACGGCGAGTATATGGCCAAGAGTACTTTGCTGGCCATCATGGGTCGAATGGCGACGTACACGGGACAGGAAATCACTTGGGACATGGCTTGGAATTCCAAGGAAGATCTAAGCCCGCCGCGATACGAATGGGGTGATATTGCGACTCCGGAAGTTGCCGTCCCTGGCGTGACGCGGTACGTCTAACTATTTTCGGCAACCAATCATTTAACCCCGAACAGCATTTAGCAACCATAAATTGCGTCGGGCTTTGGAGTTTTTAAAAACCGTGATAAATGGTTTGCAGTTGTAATAAATTGCATTGATGCAAGTTTTGTTCCGTTCTGCGATCTGACCTTTCAGGTTGGCCGACCTGACCTTAAAGGTTGGGCGGGGCTAGCGTTCAGGTTGGGCGGGCTTGCGTTCAGGTTGGGCGGGGCTTGTCCCCCTCCAACCTTGTTTTGGCGTACTAACGGCCTGCATTCGCGGATCTCCCGTTCCCCTCGGCGTTGCCCGC
>JAYTVM010000371.1:0-1365 GCA_043743995.1 Pirellula sp.
ACTCAAAAAAAGGAACCAGGCATGGATGCTAAAAAACACCCGCTAAAACGATAATCGATTCTTGCCACCCACGAAAGGCTCCTTGCCCGGCTTGCGGTAAGCTTGGACGTCGTGAACGGATTCGAATTCGGTTGGTTCGTTCGATAGCATTTCAACAGGAACTTTGGAGAGAGGTTCACTACGGCGAGTATGCCGCCAAATGTAAGTGCTGCAAATCGTTCCGCACACACCCAGATGATATCGAGCCAAAGGCCAAGTACGACAACCAGGTGCGACAGGCCGTTTTGGATCGTATCTTGGTCGACAAACTCAATGCAACCACGGTTCAGCAATCGATGAAGCGTGACTTCTTACTTGAGTTGTCAACTGGCTTTATTTATGACTGTCTCGAATTTGCCATTCGAAAATTTGACGGTGCCGCGTTTCGCGCAAAGGTGTTTGGCGAATTCTCCGGGAGCCTTTGTGTTGACGAGATCCATCTTGGACATCGTGTGGTGTTGCTTGCCAGCGATCCGATTGCTGACAACCCAATCGCGTGCGCGTTGGTCTCGTCCAACGATGCGGAGCACATGCTGAGGTTCTTGCGCAACCTGAAAAACCATGGGTTTTCACCCAAAACGGTGATCACCGACCGTTCCCCCTTATACCCCAAGACCATCGCCGAAGTTTGGCCTACGGCCAAGCATCAGCTTTGCGTGTTTCATGTGATGTCGGAAGTCAACGATCACGTTTTGGATGCAGTTCGTGAAGTTCGGCGAGCGATCAAGCCCAAGCGAATCAAGAAAGGAAGAGGTCGACCGAGCAAACGCTATCAGGCTCGTGCCAAGAAGCTCAAGGCGCAACGAGGACAAGCTGATCGACTGTTCCGTCGCCGCCATCTTATTGTCACCAAGCAGTCGAACATTAAGAGCGAAGATCAGTCGGTACTAGAGGAACTATTAAGCCTTTCGCCAACACTCAAATTGCTCCGCTCTTTCATCGACGATCTACATGAACTCTTTGCACTTCGCCGCTCCAAGAATCAGGCCTGGAAAATCTGGCGACGCATGCGACGCAATAAAGCGTATTTAAGACACGAGCATCTATGTAAAGCACTTGAGGTGTTGAACAAAGACAACATGACCAAGCTGCTGACATACCTCGATAGTCCTCCATCCGCTCGCAGCAAAGTTCGCACAAACAATCATGTAGAGCGTTGCAATCGCGTGCTTCGATACCTAGAAAAGGTACGCTACAAATGGCGACGCCGACGAACGATCGTCCGCCACATCCTGCTACAATTTGCAAAATGGATCAAACGCAGGGAAAATAAGCCTCCAGTCGCTGCATAACACCCAAATCGTACTGGCGATCAGCGAGAAGTGT
>JAYTVM010000372.1:0-4327 GCA_043743995.1 Pirellula sp.
GAACAGATGTTGATCCGACGATGGCAACCCAGGCTCAACGTCGTAGGAATGCCGAAACGCCAACAGCAAGCCTTCGTTTGTATAGGAAACGCTCCTGCCGAGCGTTTTTATTTGAGCAAGCAGTTCGATCCAGAAGCGACTAGTTGCCATGGTCCGTTCCATGGGATGGGCAACCTCAATCGAGCTATCGAGACACTGAACCGTCTCTATTTGCTGCGAGACTGCAATCAGAAGACACCAATGATGTATTCTGACCAACTGCAACTTTTTGATTTGGAGTTGCGGGCTGGATGTGTTCGAGAGGAAATCGGCACTTGCCTGGCACCCTGCTTGAGATCTTGTAGCCGGCTCAAATATGGCGAGCAAGTGGAAAAAGCGCTTCGATTTTTGAATGGAACGTCCGTCGAAGTGCTTGCACAAGTAGAGCAACAAATGAATCGAGCAGCGGCTGGACAACATTTTGAGCATGCGGCCCGTATGCGAGACGACCTTAAAGTCCTGAAATGGCTTTCGAATCGCTTGGCCAGTTTCAAACGGGCACGCGAGCAGTACTCGTTTATCTACCCGGTTCGGGGTTGTGACGGTCGCGATATCTGGTACTTGATACGAAAAGGGGGGGTCGAACATGCAATCGGTTTACCGAAAAACGCTTCGCAATGGCGAACGGCTCGTTCCGCGTTAACCCGCTGGCACGAGAACAGCGATTCGGTTGGTTCAGGATTTTTGCGGTACGAAGAAACGATTGGACTGGTGACCACTTGGTTCCAAAAGAATCGTGAGGAACTGCGTGAAACTCAGTCCTTAAACGAAATACCGATGAGTTGGACTGAAATGCGAGCCAACTTGACGCAACAACACCTAACCGTTGGCTAACGCAGGGCCTGAATTTCGGGATCTTCCGAAAGCTAGTCGGCCAACGACAGAGCCCATTTTCTAAGTCTATTCGTAGCCTCCGATTCTGCCATGGCCTTGAGTTTCGTTTGAGCAGCCTGCGTACAAACCCTTTGGAGCTTTTTTTTGAAGTCTTTCGTATTTAGTTCTGTGTCGACAGAACGCAGAATCTCAGGAATGCAAAAATACATTTGTTGCACTGCGGCTTCTTGAACGATGGGCCACAGAATTGCAGCATGAGGCGGGTTTTTAAAGGACCATTCGTCCCAAACACTCGCACCATCCGCATTGGTGGATTGCAAGTAACTGATGAGGATTTTCGGACCAAGGGTTTGGGAGACTTGTCCGTATTGAACGGAGGATACGTGCCAGTCAGTTTGATAGCCCGCGGAAAGATGGGTCAAAATATTTTTACTGCACGGACTTACAGGAGGCGTTAATCGGGTTTTGCTGATCCGAATCTTGGTGCCGGGCATGCGTTGGTAACTGAATTCACGTTTTTGAAATAGTTGTGGACAGAACTCTTCTCCAGAAATAGAGGAGCTCGTCAAAACGAAAAACGAGCCTACCAACCCAAAAAGCACTAGGCAAATCAGTCCGATGATCCATTTGTGTCCTTGACGTCGGTACAGGGGGTTTGCGGTGGGTTTCGAAACAGACATGGCAAATCAAAGTTTTATTTGCAGCAATAAAGCGAAAATCGAAATTGGGATTGATTTTTTGGGCGCTCGAGAAACAAGTATAATCGTCTCCGACCGTTTTTGGCGAGATACGTTAAGCAATCCTTCGGCGAACTCGATTCCTACCGATTCCGCTACGATAGGTCATTATTTGCCGTTCGCCTAACGCAACCCTATGGGACGAACCATTAAATCATGGCTTTGCCGCTTTTCAGAAGAATTCTTTCCACCGGTTCGCTCGTCGGAAAAACGCAAATCCATCAAAAATCTGGAGTCGGTTGGCGAAAACAATGGCGTTTTAGTCAAGGCGATTGGAAGCAGCAGCTTCGCAAATCGGAGTTGAAAGAGGGTGTAATCGCCCGAAAAACACCTCCTCTTGATTTCGACAACCAATCGCCTGAGGTAAAGTGCCGCATCCTGGAAGCCATACTTTTGATTGCTAGGGAGCCGTTGTCAGCAAGGAGACTCGCCGTGTTGGCAGGCTTGGCGGACCCGACTCAAGCGAGAACGTTAGCTCGAAGGCTCAACGAGCAGTATGACTTGCATGGCCATGCGTTCCGGATTGAGGAAATCGCTGGTGGTATGCAGTTATTGACTCGTCCACAATTTGCAACCTGGCTTCGACGCTTAGACCATGTACCTGGCGAAGAGCTTCTCAGTCAAGGCATGCTCGAAACCTTGGCAATTGTGGCCTATCGGCAACCACTTTTACGTGCAGAAATCGAAGCAATCCGGGGAGTCGGGTGCGATGAGGTGCTCCGCCAACTGATGCAGCGAGATCTTGTCCGAATTTGTGGCCGTCATGAGGATTTGGGCCGACCCTATCTTTATGGGACAACTAAGCGTTTCCTGCAGCTTTTTGGTCTACAATCTTTGGATTCGTTGCCAAGAGCCCAAAAGATTCGGATTGCAGAAGCCGAAATTGCATCCAGACTTGCGGGCAATCCCGTGCCAGCGCAAGATATCGATGGAAAATCGGACGTATCGACGGGTGCCCCCCACTCGACTTAAGCTGACCACCATTGACCGACTAGGAACATTGAGTAATCATGCTCCGTTCGATTCCCAATCCTTTCAAATTCCACACCGCGACCATACTGGTAGTGGTCACCGGAATTTCGATTGGTACTATTGTACATAATGAATTGCTGATATATCCCGTCCCTATTTTCGTCTGCTCAAAAAAGTAAGGAGTCCATTGTGAAGATGACGCTAGCGGCTACCGAGTTGCATGGATCATTGAAGTCCGAGTTACTGAATTGGAATGGTCGATCAATTGAGCGGACCAAAACTCCAATCGTGATGGTCGATGAAGAAGAATTCGACGAGGAGGACGATGACTTCGATGATGATGATGATGATGACGAAGAAGATGAGGACGAGGTCCTAGAAGACGACGAAGTCCTGGAAGACGATGATTTGGATGACGACATTGATGACGACGAGCTGGACGATGGCGTAAAGGGCAAGAAGTCCAAGAAGAAAGATGATGTTGTCGTGGAAGATGAATGGGAAGAGGTCGGCGATGACGACGAGGATGAGGACGAAGACGACGAAGAAGAAGACGACGAAGATTGGGATGATGATGATGACTGGGACGACGATGATGACGATGAAGAAGAAGATGACGAAGAAGAAGATTGATCGTCTTTGCCTTAGTTCGCGTCGCAATTAAGATAAATGCAAGCCTCGTTGCCCAGACGAGGTTTTTTGTTTTGTCGCGACTTTCCAGAAAGGCTTGATTTCCGTTAATGCCAAACGCAACTTGTTTTTTGGTCGCGTATGCGTTGGTGTTTTTCCTTGAGATGGGCCGTTGGGTTGGTTTGTCTCCAAGAGGCAAATCGTGGCTCATGACGTTTCTGGTGGCGATGACTGCCATCGGGCTTCTTACTCATTCGCTTTACTTGCTGGACAGGATTTTCCTGACAGCCGCGTCCGATCAATCGTGGCGTTTGGCGTTTTCCTGGCATGACTGGGGAATTCTCACGGCTTGGGCGTTGGCAATCGCGTATGCGATTCTTTTATGGAGACGCAGTGAAAGCTGGATCGGCTTGTTCGTTTTGCCTTTGCTTTTAACGCTCATTTGGGCCGCGATCGCTGTTCCAAGCGAACCGCTCAACCAAGTCTCAACGGCTAGCCTTTGGAGAATTGTCCATGGAATCGCCATGACCCTGGGAACCATGCTTGTATCGCTTGGGTTCGCCATGGCCATCATGTACTTGATCCAGGAATGGCGACTCAAAGCCAAGCGGTCAACGAAAGGGCTGCTGCGATTGCCGTCTCTGGAATACTTGCAGAGTTTTGGCAGTACCTGCTTGCTTTGCAGTGCTGGGTCAATTGGCTTCGGTGTGGTTTCCGGGGTGATCATGAATTTAGTCAAAGACGGTCAAGTGAACTGGACCGATCGAGGGATTGTGTTCTCGGGTGGGCTATTCGTTTGGCTGGCTGTTGCTTCTGCGGTCCAGTGGCATTTTGCCAGACGAGGCCGTGGTCACATTACCGCATGGATGAATATCCTTTCGTTTTTGATCGTTGGAATTGCTCTTTATTTAGTGGTCAGCGCGCCACACGGACGACGAGACATCCAAGCCCCGTCCATCGACCTGCCCCAGACGGAACGGGGTAAGGGGGGTGTCGGGTGAAGTTTCGCATGATCGGCTGTAGCCATCACTCCATGCCGCTAGCGATTCGCGAACGACTTTCGTTCACGGACGAGCAATGCATCACAGCGTTGACGGCATTTCGGGAACAGTATC
>JAYTVM010000373.1:0-15701 GCA_043743995.1 Pirellula sp.
CCCGGAGGCGGTCCGAGAGCACCGTGTCGAGGAGCGCCGTGACAAAGCGGAACGCAAGCAATACGACCGGGCCAAGCGCCTGCTCGCAGCCAAGGAAAAACGGAACGCGACCGCCTAGCCGATTTGCGACCAAAATTCCTACTGGTTGACGTGGGCGCTTACCGATGGACAACCCTTGTCATCAAGCCAAACGCTCGGACGCACTATCGATTGCAACTCATTTCAAGACGCGCGCGCATTTCTCTCCGCGGGTCAGCGTGGACGGCAACGCGAGATTTTGCGGGAAGGTGTTTATGCAATCAACCCATCGCTTTTCGTCGTTATTACCGACGAGAAAGTTTATGCCCTCGCGGCAATTCAATCGCCGAAGGAAATACAGACGCTGGAACAATACCGAGATGAATTGGCAGCTATCGGAGGTTTTGCGCCTGTGATTATTGGTAGGCTCATGCGAAGCGACGATGCAACCGAACCTGACCATCCGGCCTCAGTGGACTCGATCGGAGTGATCACGGTTCACGATGGCCCTTCATTGCCACCGGACGAGATCATTGCACCGATCGTGGGCAGCGATTCGGAATCAGAAGACTTTCACAATAACTTTCAAAACGCGGAAGCGTTTTTGCGAGCAGGCGGTAGACGCGGCCGCCAGTATTTAACCCTCACCGACGGCACATACTTCATCAATCGTTGGTTTGCTACGGTTGAAATGAATCCAAAAACCGTTATCCCCATCGGCTATGTCGGTGTGGTTGTGAGCTACGTTGGGCGGTGTGGCGATGACGTTTCAGGCACTGAATTCCGCCACGGCGAGCAAGTCGCACCTGGTGAAAAAGGGGTCTGGGAAAAAACACTCGGACCAGGCAAATACGCCTTCAATCGCTATGCCGGGAGTATCATCGCAGTCCCAACGACCAACTTTGTGTTGCATTGGATCACGGGTCGATCGGAGTCTCACAAATACGACGAAAGCCTTCGATCTATCGACTTGGTCACCAAGGATGCGTACGAGCCATTGCTGCCGTTGAGTGTTGTCGTGCATATCGACTACGAACGCGCGCCGAGCGTGATTCAGCGATTTGGCGATGTCAAGAAATTGATCACGCAAACCATCGACCCGATGTTGAGTGCCTTCTTTCGAGACGTGGCCCACAAGAAGACCATGCTGGGTTTGCTGCACGAACGCGATCAAATTCAAAAGGAGGCAAGGGAGGAACTTCGCGAAAAGTTTCGAGCCTTCGATATCGAATGCGTCGATGTCCTCATCGGAAAGCCAGTCCATGCACCTGGAGACGACAAAATCGAAACGTTGCTCGAGCAATTGAGACAGCGGCAGTTGTCCTGTGAACAGCTTGAGACGTTTGAGCGTCGCAAACTCGCAGCTCAAAAACTGCAGGAACTCAATGCGGCCGAAGCGCAAGCAGAAAGGCAAACAGCCTTGACCAATGCAGAGGTGCAAGCTCGCATCGCCGATAGTGAAGGCGAAGCCATTCTTGCCAGGGCACGGAAGTCGGCCCAACAAACAATTGTCATGGCGGACGCAGAGCTCGAGCGATCCAGACGTGAAGCGGAACAAACCGTGCTCTTGGCGGAAGCCGATAGCCGTCAACGCATGTTGGCAGGCCGAGGAGAAAGCCAAAAGATCATGCAGATTGGGCTGTCCGAGGCGGCGGTGCTGCTGAGAAAAATCGGCTCCTTCGGAGACCCTCGCTTATACGCGTTACAAGAAGTCGCAACCAAGCTGTCGAATAGCCAACAGCCACTTGTTCCCGAACAGCTCTTCGTTTCCGGTTCGCAGAATGGGGATGGATCGCCACTCGCATCCGGAATGTTGGGTACGCTTTTGGAATTGCTTGTGGCCGAGAAAACGGTCTGGGGTACGGGTGACCACCCAGAGCTTGATTCCCTTCGTCAATTCTCCGATCGGGTGAGTAAGAGTGCCCTGGAAAGCATCTCTTCTACCCTATCGGATTCCGAAGTGCAAAATTAGTTCGACGGCGTTACCGATTGTCGTGGCGAATTACCAAGTCGCCACCAGTGCCACCCGGCAAGAAATCGAAACAATCGATCTGCTTTGACCGGGAACCCTATCGCGATGGAAGCACGATTGCTTCCCCTGGTGGAATGTTCTCCATTTCACGAATCGTCGAGGAATACCAGACGCGCGGTGGTAAGCAATCGTATGGCCGGGGATTCGTCCCCGGAAAGTCCACGTTGATTTGAGGCCCGAAGTCTTCCTTCACTCCCGCCCAATAGTTGTTGGAGTCGACGTCCATCGCTTCGAGATCAAAGAACAACTCTGTCCGATCGGTGATGTAGTTCACGTGTTGTCGAGCGATCGCGCTCAATGCATTGGTATAGGCTTGTTGCGCCTCCAGGAAATCGCGAGCGGCAACGTTCTGGACGGACAACTGTAGTCTGAGGCGAGTGCTAATGACTCGCTCATAAGCCAACGCCGCACTAGCAACGGCGATCGTATACTGATTCCGATCTAGCGCCAGTTGTCGCAAGTCTTCACGAATGTCGAGCTTGATGCTGTCTTCCGCTGCCATCAAATTGCGAAGACCTACGTTGTAGTTGATCAAGGCCAATCGGAAGTTGTTGCGTTGCAATCGCCGATTGAGCGGCGTGTCCAACGCGATGCTCATTCGAGTCTCGCTATCATCGAACGTGAAATCCAGCGGATTGTTGGCGGAACTCTTGGTACGCAATACTTCCGTCGCACGCAAGTCCACGATGGACCGCAAATCGTCGCCAGCCAATTTGATTTGTCGCCACGCGTCCGCGAGTCCGCCTCGCTGGTTCATCAAATCCAATCGCTGTATCAGTCCGGTGAGCAAGGCTTCATTGTGGTCAATGACAATCTCTTCCCAGCCGTCGGGCCCTTTTTGAAGCAATCGATCGCTCAATTCTATGGTTTTATCGACTGTCGTTTGAATCTTCGATTCTATCGACTTCCCTTCGGTTGGCAGTATGCCCTTGGTCGCGTCCAATGCCAGCGATTCCAACTGTTCAACTAGCTTCACTGACTCCGACATACGTTCGGGGATCTCGGCGAGACCATCCTTGGCGTTCACGGTCTTTTCGGAGTTTAAATTGGAAGAAATTGCCTCCAAGAACGCGACCAGCGATGCGAGTTTCTCTTCTGCCTCGTTCCTTCGTTTGAGCAATGCTGCCTTTTCCTGCGGTCTCGAGGCTGATTGTTGGTTCGTAAGTGCAAGATCGATGACTTGCATTTCGGCCAAACAGAACTCGATCGCTCGTATCAAGATTCGCAGTGGAGGGGCAGGCGTTTCCGATTTGACCTGAGAATCGAGCTCCGTTCGCAACACATCGACTTGCATGCGAACCCCCATGATCTGCAGTAGCTGCTGGAGTTGCTGCAGCTCTTGCGTTGCTTTGTCGACAGCTTGGTTTGAATTGCCACCGGAGTTGGACGGGGTTTGCGCGTTTGTATTTCCCAGCGTTAAGTCCATTCTTTTTTGAATGCGAAGAATGTTCGACATGCGATCCGCCAGAACCTCCGCCACGTTTGCCAGCGTGGTCGCGTCCATGGTCGACGCACTGCGGGTGGTAAGAAGCTCGATTCGAGCTCGAGTGATCATCTGTCGAGCGACGCTCAGTTCATCCTTGAGCGAGATCGATTCGAGTTCCGTTAAATCCAATTGGATGGCCATCTCGGTCGGAAGCCCGAGTCGAAACTTGAGTTGATCGAGAGCCGCCTCAAGCGTAAAGCAATTGTTGACAAGATTGCTTCTCGTGCGAAGTACGTTCTGTTCAAACTGGTCAACCTGAATGCGAGGGATTTTTTCCGCCGTGCGGTATTCGGCTTGACTTTGCAGGAATCCCCTGAGGTTGGTGAAGTAGTCCTGGGCGTTGATTTCGATACTTCGAAAATTCAAAAGCAAGTTGTAGTATTGAGTAGAAATGTCGCGGAACAACTGCTTGCGAAATCGCAGATAGTCTCGCGTTGCGTAAATTACGTCACGTTCGGCTCGCGTTAAGTTCTCAAAACGCACGTCCCTTTGAAAGACGGTCTGCTGAAAATCGAAAATCATCTCGGACCCCACATCGGCTGCAAAACCCGTTGGTCCATTGAACGTAAGTACGACGCTATTTGCGAAACGAGCCAAGAACTGGCCACCGGTAGCGAGCGTCTTTTCAACACCCACTCCCGATGGGTCCGCAAGCTGGTTTTCGGTCACTCCGTTGTTTTGCAAATGCCGATAATTGGCAGCCGTTCCATTGCCAAAAGGAGATGGGTTTAGCTCATATTGGAAGCGTTGACGAGTCAACGTCAATGCGGACCGAAAGAGGACTTCTTTTCTCGCTTGATAGTCGCGGCTATTGATCGTGGCGAGCTCCATCAAGTTCGCCAAGGTCAGTCGGCGAACTTGGTTCATGGACGCATCGCGTTTGGAATCCGCATACGTCTGAGCAAACTCCTGTCGAAGCGATTCAAATTCAAGCATCCTATCAAGGCAACTCCTCGGAAGGACCTCCCAAGCTTGCGACGGTATCGTCACTTTGTTGAGCGAAACGCTATCGGGACGCGATGCAATTTCGGTCTCAGCCCCCTTGGCTCCCGAGATCGGATTCTTGTCATCACTGAGTAGCATCACGGTTTCGGTTTGGAAACTCGCTTGAACAATCCTCGATTCGGGGTAAACGTTGGACGTAACCGTTTGCAGCTCTTCGGACTTTTGGTTTCTGTTGGATCCAATCGCAACATCCGTCTGGGGAGAACTAGGGGCATCGGTTGCCAGTTCCGGGAGCGAGTAGTCATTCAGAACCGAACGCGGAACCGGCAGTTGCGGGCAATCCGGGTTGGTTGAGTCATAAAAACGAGACCTTGGATCCGGTTTAACGGAGTAGTCCGCGGACACGCGCTCGCCTAGACGTGCCGATTTTTCCTGAACGATTCGATAAGTGTCTCGATCGGCCGCCGTTCGATACTTGGTACGGGTACATCCATTGGCCATCGCTAGCCAGGATAAAGCCAAACAGAATAGAGCAAGCGAACGCATACTATGGTGGGATTTCCTGGCGAACGGACGCAAGACACAGGTGCTACCGGTTTAGCATCGGCAGCGAAGGTACGATTCTCCCGTTTGTGCCAAATAATCCAGAGGAAATGGAGGCCCTGTGTGCTCGTTAGGCAAATTAGGCTGACTTTAGGGCCTATTGGTGCCGCAGGGCCTCAATCGGATTCATGCTAGCAGCCTTATAAGCTGGATAAACTCCGAACACGATGCCTATGGCTACGGAGATCCCAAACGCAATGAAGATGGATGCTAAGCTGGTAGATGTCTTGATTCCCAAAATCAACGTAAATACCATTGGCAATAGGACCCCCACAATTACGCCCAGGATTCCGCCACTAGTGCTCAGGACAGTTGTCTCCATCAAGAATTGACCGATGATATGGCGACGCTTCGCGCCGATCGCGCGACGGATCCCAATCTCGCGAGTTCGCTCGGTGACGGTCGCCAACATGATATTCATGATACCGATACCACCCACCAACAAAGAGATGCTTGCGATCGAGCCCAATACCAAATTCCACAGTCTCTTTTCGCGTTCTGCCTGATTCAAAAGTTCAAGTGGTACTTGTACTTCATAATCTTTTTTGCCCGAATGACTTTGCGAAAGCATGGTGCGAATGATGGATGCAAACGGTCGAACTTGAGTCTGACTGGGAAATTCAATAATAATTTCACTCAATTCGATTCGCACGTATTGTCGAGACCCTGTTTCGACAAGTCGTTGGACGATCCCCATTCGGTTCTGTGCAGAGGAAATTGGGATATAGAGATCATTGTTCTGGTCGTCGGTCTGATTGCTCAACGTTTTGGCGGTACCGCTTTCGCGAGTTCCCACAACGCCTATCACGCGGTACGCATCGTCACCCACCAATAAGGTCTGTCCCAAAGGGTCTTCAAAACCAAAAATTTCGTTAGCGACTCTGTGTCCCAAAACGATCACGTTGGTCGACATTTCCACGTCATTGGAATTAAAAAATCGACCATGGATTTGCATCTCTTTCACTTTCGGCAACGCTGCGGTTGTTCCGACGATTCGAGCGGACGTCACATGTCTCTTCCCATGCTGAAGATTCTTTTTATGAATCACTGCGGGCACGACAGTACATCCTTCTTGGGTAAACTCCTCAAACATCCGGAGGTCGGCATAGGTCAATCCATAGGCCAAAACCGCTGTAGAGGAAGTACTCAAGGGTACATCATTGCTCGGCTGTGGTTTAACGCTTCTCACGATCACATTGGCCGCTCCGAGTCGGCGAATTTGTTCGAGGGCTTCTTGCTTGGACCCCTCCCCGATGGAAAGCATTGCGATGACGGAGGCGACCCCTAGAATCGTTCCAAGCAGGGTTAGAACGCTACGCAGCTTATGTAGAAGCAAGTTGCGGATGGCTAAGCTGAAAGTGGCGAATAGCACTTTGGAAAGCTGTTGGTTACTAGGAAGCAGGAACGATCGAGTCTTTATCGGAGAACATCGCTTCCATTAAATCTTGAGCGTTCATGGCGATCGATTCGCCTTCGGACAGTCCGCTTTGAATGCTCACTTTGGTATCGTTTGTCTGGCCAAGTTCGACAGGACGAGCGTGTGGACGGTTGCCTTCATCACGTACAATGACGTAAGTCTTCTCATCATGCTTGACCACGGCATGAAGCGGCACGGTCAACACATCGGCGACGGAATCCACCAGTATTTCGGAAACTGCAGTCATACCAG
Source organism: Pirellula sp. (assembly GCA_043743995.1). Classification (GTDB taxonomy): domain Bacteria; phylum Planctomycetota; class Planctomycetia; order Pirellulales; family Pirellulaceae; genus JBKCUI01. Next base: position 6,754 of record JAYTVM010000373.1, read on the forward strand.
GCTTAAGGCCTTCTACTTTTTCATCGATCGTCACAATGGTTTGATACACTTTTGTATCGTTCCCAGACCAACTGTTTTGCTCTGGCAGGACCGCAACGGACTTGACCGTACCGTGGTACTTCAGGTTGGGGAAGGCATCGACGGTGATGCGAACCGAAAGCCCACTATGAACTTGATCCAGCGAGGATTCATGAATCCGCGTTTCGACCTGCATCGAATCCAAATTGGGGATCGACAATAATTTTTGGCGAAACAACACGGGAACACCCTCGCGAACTTCGTACGATTTACTGCTCGGGTATGCGATGAGACCTGACTGGGGTGCATGGATCTTGCATTTTTTGAATTGTGATTGATATCGGGCCAGTCGCTCTTCTTCTTTCTTGAGGGACTCTTCCTTGGCTCGCATAAGGGCCTTCATTTGCGCCAGCCTGGCTTCGTTGTTGCGTAGAACTTGTTCGAGGCCCCGTTTTGCTGTTGCCACTTTTCCTTCCAGGCTCAACATGTCCTTACGTTGCTCGTAGACCTGCATTTTTTTGAGCGTCGACACTTCGGATTGCAGTTGGTTCAATTTTGCTGCGAACTGTCCCTCAGCTTGTAGGTAGGTCAATTCGATTCGGCGGACTTCGTTGCGGCTAGCATAACCGAGTTTGAACAAAGACTGGACTCCTCTTTGTTCTTCACGCCGGAGTTCCATTGTTGCCTGGGCTGCCAAAATCTCATTGTTCACGTCATCGATTCGCCGCTTGTTGGCATCGACCGACAGTTTTTGCGTCCCGTTGTCTTTGTCGACGTACATCTCTAGTTCGAGTTCCGCCAATTTGATGAGCAGTTCGGATTCCGCTTTAGCCGTCGTGTTCATGGTGAGTTGATTTTTTAGATTGGCTTCTGCCTGAATCTTTTCGGCGATCGCGTTCTCGGTGTAGAGGGTCTGATCATCCAGCGCCTCCTGCATTGGGTTGGAATCCAACTCGACAACGAGATCTCCCTTGGTCACAGATGCGCCATTGGGAATCATCCAAAGAATGGTCGTGCCGTTGATGTTGTCTTTTCGGACATCTTCTACTTCGCAAAGCAATTCGACATTCGACTGGCTCTCCAAGCTTCCGCGTTCCAGAACGACGACTTCAAGATCCGTTCGATCGACTTCGTGCCAAACGACTTGACCCGAAATCGCGGAATGGGTATCCCGCTGTCGGTTCCACCCCCAAGCAACCAGAGCGACAACCAAAATAGCGAGGAGCAAAACGCGTACTCGGCTGTATTTCGCAGTGCGAGGCCAAGGATTATCGCTACTAGAAATGTCAGAACGGAGTGCAACCGTAGACATAATGTTGGTTTCCGCGATTTGTGAGGCTGGACCATCCATTTTCAAAAATGAACGGCGGGAGGACTGGAATTTCGGCAGGGGGTGGGAAAGTTGAAGGATTCGGGAACTTGGGCAGGAGGTGGGAAGGTTGTAGGATTAGACTCTAATATCGTTTCCAACATCGCACATTGTGCAAGTTTAATCCATTCTGTCGAATAAATCAATCTAAACGCCGGAACGTCGGTTTGCTTTTCCGAGTCGAATGCTATTTGCTAAGAGTGACCATCAAAAAATCATTGGTATCCGCCGATATTCCTCCGACCAAAGTGGCCTTTCCGATTTCTAACAACATTGTGGTGTTGAATTGGACGTTGACGACCTCCGGAGAATGCTTAAACCGAAACTCGGTGAATTGAACGTAGAAGAACTGCTCCGCTTTGACATTAGGAGGAAGGGTCGGGTTCGATGACCGGAACGGAGACAAGCGAGAGAGAGAGGATTGGTCCGGCTCGAAAGCCTGTGCAGCTTGAGCTGGTACTAAGGCTCTTTGCCGTGGCGTGAATTTGTTCAGGCACTTTGCTAGTCCCACTCTCCTGCGTAGTTTTATAACGGCTTGCGTGAAATGATCCCACGAGTTGACGTTATCCAATGCCATTCCTCACTAAATTCCCCCGTATATTCCAGCACTTTCCGTAACGTTGCACCGTTTTTCGCATTTTCCGTGTAACAATCAGGTGGCTCACTCGGGTTGTAAGCAGGAGAAAGTTGATTGCACGGTCCAGAAACACGTCCAACACTCATTGGTAAATTGGCTGATCCAGCATGCGAGCAAGCGTGGAATGAGTTCGCGCGTCTCTATCGCGACATCGTTTATCGCGTGGCTCGAGCGCGTGGGCTACAAGACGCTGATGCTGAAGATGTGATCCAGGAAGTGTTTCGTATCGTCAGCCGGAAAGTCGAATCGTTTGATAGCAAGGGAGCGGGTTCCTTTCGAGCTTGGCTTCATAAGCTGGCTCGCGATGTGGCCGTGGATCGCTTGCGAAAACCTCAACTCGATATCGGTACGGGAGATTCTCTAGTAGGTCAGCAGTTGCAGCAGGTTCCAGCCACCGAAGACACCGGCACGCTTTGGGACTTGGAAGTCAAACGCGAGCAACTGCTGCAAGCCTGCCAGCGAATCCGCGATCAATTCTCCGAACCTGTTTGGCGGTCATTTTGGTTGACAGCCATCGAACAACAATCCATCTCGGAAGCTGCCAAGCAACTGGGGAAAACCGAGGGGTCCGTCCGCGTCGCCCGATGCCGCGTGATTTCCCGATTGAAGCAAGAGGTTCAGGCCGATGATCGCTCGTTTTCACTATGATCGTGCTCAGTTGCAAGCGTTTCTCGACGACAAACCAAGCGTCGACCCGCAGGAAATCCAGTCACACGTCGAGTCGTGCCCCGATTGCCAAGCGGAACTAGAAACCTTGGCTCAATTCAACTTCGATTGGGAGCAGGCAACGCGTCTTCTAAGCGAACCTGTAGTGAAACTGGCCGAGCGGAACGGCGAAGACGACCCGAAGGCCTTTAACAAGTCCGCGACTACGTTTCTCGAACCGACCGATCATCCTGATTCACTCGGACGCTTTGCACGCTACGAAATCATGGAGCTACTCGGGCGCGGCGGCATGGGGATCGTCATGCGAGGCTTCGATACGTCGCTCAATCGACATTCGGCCATCAAAGTCCTGGCACCGGAGTTGGCCAGCAGCGCTGCGGCTCGCAAGCGATTCTCGCGTGAAGCCAAGAGTGCGGCTGCGGTTGTGCATCCTCACGTTGTACCCATTCAAACCGTCGATGAACACAACGGCTTGCCGTATTTGGTCATGCCCGTTGTCGAAGGCCAAAGTCTGCAACAGCGAGTCGAACGCAACGGCCCGCTATCTGTGATCGAAACCGTTCGCATCGCCGCCCAGGTTGCATCGGGGCTTCAAGCAGCTCATGAGCAGGGACTTGTCCATCGCGACATCAAACCCGCCAACGTCTTGCTGGAGAACGGCGTTGAACGAGTTCAGATCACCGACTTTGGACTGGCCCGAGCGATCGATGATGCCAGCATGACTCGTAGCGGCGTGGTCACTGGCACGCCGCAGTACATGTCCCCCGAGCAAGCTCACGGCGACACCATCGATCACCGCAGCGATTTGTTCAGTCTCGGCAGTTTGATCTACTTCATGCTCGCCGCCCGTTCGCCTTTCCGCGCCGAGACAACCATGGGCGTGCTCAATCGCATCGGTAACGATGAACCTCGCAGCCTCCGCAGCATTAACGCCGATGTCCCACAGTGGCTCGAGCAGATCGTGATGAAACTGCTTGCCAAGTCGCGCGAAGATCGTTTTCAATCAGCGTCCGAAGTAGGCCAGTTGCTGCAAGACTGGCACGCACATCTGCAACAACCTGAAATAGTCAAACCGCCGCAGGATTTAACCCTCCCGCTTGCGGGAGGGTCGGACGCGGTAGCGGCCGGGGAGGGTTCACGCGGCCGATTCACCAAGTATCTAATCGCCACCGCCGCGTTCGCATTCCTGGCATTCGCCGGAGTCCTGATCGTTCTTGAAACCAACAAAGGCACGCTTACCATTCAGTGCGAAGCAGACGATGTTCCTATTCGCATCATGCAAGGCGACACAGTTGTCGAGCAACTGACTGTTACACGAGCGGGTGAAACAACTCGAATCGCAGCCGGCAACTATGTCGTAGCCATAGATGGTGGGTCTACTAGCCTAACTGTCTCTGGAAACGTGACGTTGACGCGTGGCTCTAAAGCGACCGTTAGAATAGAAAAATCCGTCCAGGATTTGGACGTTGCCAACTCGAATGTTAGTTCGCTCATCGACCAATCGGCTAATTTCAGCGGGTTTCGCCCTGGCCCAGCGTCGGAAGTCAGGTACGTAAACGACGTGGCAAATGAGAAATGGGGAGATGGCGAACCACTTCAAGTTGCCAAACGAGTGTTTGCAGCTCGACGTCAGTTATTGAGCAATTTTCAGCTCAGCTATCGAACGACTGAACTGCGACCTCAAAACACCGATGAAGCGGCGAAGCAATCCACGCTGTCGAAAAGCGTTAGCACAGCGGACGCTGGAATCGTAACCGTTGGATTCGCTGGTTCCAGGGTTTACTACTACGATCGACCATCAAAGAAGGGCGAGCCGAGCACAGGTTGGATCTACGACGGCAAAACAATGACTCGATTAAAGAGCGTTTCGGACAATGAGCCCCTTCAAGTTGTTGCCGATCTACAGACGACGCCTGATTTCAATAGCCTGTTCGGTGGCGAGCCAAATCCGCTTCAGTTTGCAGGCCTGATGGGGATGTCGGAAACCACCGTTCCGTACATCGACGATTGTCTTCGCGAGGACTCCAATGCAACAGCGCGCTGGGTACTTCGGGAGATGGGCTCATATGCAAACCCACGGCCTTGGATTCCTCGTTGCGACCGCATGCTGTTAATCGAATTTAATTGCACAATCCCGGTTTTATCTCAAACGGAAAGTGCCAAACCCGACTCGTCTGTGTCACCAGTTCGAGTAACTTACGTACTTGATCCGGGGTACGATTACTGGCCCATTTGGTATCAGACGCAAACTCAATTCGATACGAGAGCCTTTCGTGCCACGTTTGTGCGCAGTCAGAATATCGCGGGCAACACGGTCGATTTTCCTGACAGAATGATTGAGGAAACCGAATACACCTATGGGACTGAAGTCACTGATTTGGTTATAGGGAAACCGGTGAACCTCAAAACTGTATTCGGCAATGCGGCACCAGATCTTACTGGCTACGAAGGTGAAGCACCCCACCGGAAAACCAGTGCGGACGCCGAGAATGTGTCCCGCACCTTAAACGCTATCGAAAGGCAGAGCGTTCCGGAACCGGAAAGCGATGGCGTGCAGTGGTCAACTTCAGGCGAGAAAGACGGCTGGCTTTCTGGAGCTCGCCTGATCTTATCCGACGGTGGCTTGAAAGCTGGATCTCCACTGGTCGTTGAGTATCGGCTTGCGAATGTTTCTAAGAAGACGAAGACGATTCGTTGTTTTTCTAATTCGGGAATGCAGTTTGCTTCGCTTTCCACTGGCAATCGGATTGGTGGCGCTTATCTCGACCATCAACGGGAACCGACCATGTTGACCTTGCAACCGGGCGAAGTGTTTGTCGATGGCGGGCACCTTGTTTCGATCGACACGACAGGTATACAACCGGGTGAGTATCAGGTGTCGCTCGGCAGCGCGTTCTGCTATCCGGATGAACGATCTCAGAACGCTATTCCTCATCAGGGCAGCATTGCGGTCACACTGCTGGGTGAATCGAACGTAAAGTATCAGCAGATACCGAAAAGTGAAATTCAGTGGGGAAAGCCAGTCGCGGGATTGCAATTCGGAGCTAGTTTCGACAATCACCGTGCCGCGTATTCGAATGGAGAGATAGTCGAAACCGATCTGTTCATCGCCAACGTGACAGATCAACCAGTCGATTGTACGGTGTTGCTTCCTCATGCCGGCGATGGCTGGCGGTTTAATGTGCAAGACAAAGCTGGTTCGTCGAGCATGTACAAACAACGATGGCCGACAGACGTCTTGAGTCAAGAGAAGTCAATCAAGCTAAAGTTGGCTCCAGGCGAAGTGGCTCCGATTACGGGCGACGGCATTCGAGTCTCCTTTTTGCCTGACCCCACAATTGCACCTACTGTAACCACTGTCCAAAGAGCCAAGTTCCAAATTGTTAGCAATGAAGATGAAGCCAAACAGGACCATCCGGATCACACTGTCAATGGAAAGCTTGCTTCACAAGGCGGCGATTACTCAGCGACCTTTGAAATCAGCCTAAAGCGTGCCGATATTCCGTCACTGCTCCTGGAACTGGCAACGCCCGCGGTGCCGTTCGTAATTGGTGCTGAAAAGTTGGAAGAAAATGACACGATTGAGACGAGCAAGCAGCCAATGCAAAAGGCCACCAGCAAATCAGTCACAAGACTCGCAGAGTAGATGAAAGTAGCCAAGGGTGAGACGGACGATCGCAAGTCAGGCCAATCGTACAAAATCAGTCTGCTCGTGTTGGCAAGCGATGACTTGAAGCCAGTCTCGGGTGCTACTGTTCAGGTCACTTTGATTCAGTCCAGCGGTGTCACTGGTGACGGCGGGTTTGCGTCATTCAAAACAAACGAAGATGGTATCGCGATCATAGACGAGGTGCTGTGGCCGGGGCGTTATCAAATCAACGTTCGAGCACCAAAGGATTCGCGATATCGAGATACTGAGTTCTCGAAAGATGAGGCGATGCTCGTCGTCCACGATGACGGTCGCTATTCGCCTCGCGAGTTTCGACTGAATGTAGTCGAGGAAAAGCCGAGCAAGTAAGCACCCGGGTGAAAGTCTTTTCCATCAACAGACCGACTGAGTCATACCTGCAAGCTAGAAAGACAGAGTTCGTTCTAAGCCCGAAGGGCTGGCACATCCTTTGCCGGTGGTGATAACCACCGGTAGGAAGCTAATACCAATGAACTAACGACCGCAAAACATCGCATGAGGTTGCCCTCCACCGACCCTGTGTCGGAGGAGGCCAGACTGGTCAGCTAAGCAAAGCATCGCGGAGCGGTGCCCTACTCCGCCCCTGGTCGGTGTGGGTACGATTCACCTTCAGCGCTCATCTAGCTGATCAATCGCGCCTCCACTGACACAGGGTCAGTGGAGGGCATTCGCTTCGCGATTCTTTTTGGGTTGTGGTACGCCGTCCCTAGCTGTCCAATTGTCGCACCACCGACGCGGGGTCGGTGGAAGCGAGACAGCTCCTATTGTTCAATGCTCAACCCCAAAATCTAATCTGGACGCTCCACTAGTACTAGTGCTTTGTCCACATTAGATTTTAGGGTAGCTGGAGTCGGCATACTTCAGTGCGTCGAAGAAAAACCGAACTCTGGCAAGTCCGGCTACCATTGCCAACCCCAATTTTTAATCTGGACAGAGCACTAGCTCGCGATTTTTAATCCTCGATATGGAACAAAAACAGACGCTATCAAATTTATAAAATTTCACTCAAATTGTTAATTGTCGCTGAGCCCAGGCAGAACCTGGGAACGAGCAGACTTTCGCACTGGCGATCAGCGAGAAGTGTCATTAAAGATTACCCTGACAGACTTAGAACGACCCATGAATTTAATTCTACTTTTGCTAGTCGGCTGCGGAATCGTAGCCGCGCTGGGTGCTGGCGTGCTCTTCCTGCAACGAAGATTCAATCCGAAGTTGCAGATTTCGGTTCGTGGATTCTTGGGGCTGGTCACCATCGTCGCCATCATTCTGGGCGTTACCTTCGGTTACAGGCGGAACACCATGGCACAACTGAATTGGATTCCGGTCGCCAACGAGAACAATGCCAACTTTTTTCAAGCGGCCCAAGTGCAGAAGGCAGATGATGGGCACTTTGAGTTTATCTACCATGCAAGGAATCGCTCGATCCAGCACTTGTTAGCGCAAAACAACTTCCGAAACTACCAGGTAACACAAGAGGCGGTTCGAGTAACCACCAACGACGAGCAAGAGGCACACGATCAGCTTCAACGTATTCAGAAATCCGATACGTTACCCAAAGGTGCGTTCACCATTCGCGGAAAGTTGCTTGACGCGAAGGGAAAGCCGGTTCCAGGTGCCACGATCGATATTTTGGGAGGCTTCCAATTTGTCAATTGCTTTCGAACGCGTGACGACGGAACCTTTACGATGGCTTTAAGTGACCGAGACCCTTCGGTGCCTGCCGGTGCTGGATCTTATTTTTGCATTCGCTCAGCAAATGAAACCGCTGATAAACTGATTCGTTGGCATTCACCCTATTTCTCTCTTGATCCAAGTTATCCGGAGATGCTGGTAGAGATTACTATTCCAAATTAGTGAAACAACCTTAGCGACGTGAAACATTCGCCATTTGGAATCCCGGCCCCTGTCGGCTTGTCCGACATGAGCGTCAGTTTTGAAGTTAGAAAACGTGCTCCGAAAAACCGGCTCCCCTCGCCGGCTCGCCCGGCAGGAAGCGAAGTTTAACTCCCGGCCACGAATCGAAAAGGTACCAAAACATACCGGAATGTCTGTTGACGCGGCGTAAACGCTTGCGTGTATTTACACCACGTCAACAATTTGATGTTTCTTTGCGGAGGTTGTGAATATGGCGGAAGCTGAACGTTTGCCGATGAGCGACGCGGAGCGGGAAGTGCTCAAGGTGCTGTGGGATCATGGGCCGTTGGGCGTGAAGGATGTGCTGGCCAACTTCACTGAGGCGGGGCAGGAGTGGTCGCGATCGACGGTGATCACGCTGCTGCAACGGCTCGAAAGGAAAGGCTATGTCCGGTGCGATAAGAGCCAGTTTGCGTTTGTCTTCGAAGCCGCCGTGTCGCGCGAGGACGAAATGCGAGCTCGGATGAACGAATTGGCTAGCGAGTTGTGCGACGGCGAGACATTGCCACTGGTGCTGGCGTTCGCCGAGCAGCATCGCTTCTCGGCCGATGAACTTGCCCGCTTCCGCACGATGATCGACTCGATCAAACCCAAACGCAAGAATGGGTCAGCAAATTCCTGGTAGTGGACGAGGCAACGAGTCCTTTGTTTCGGGA
>JAYTVM010000374.1:0-1362 GCA_043743995.1 Pirellula sp.
AAACTAGCAACCGTACTGGGGACCACTAAAAGCCAGTGATTCCAAAACAGCCTTCCAGCCACCCTGCGAAAATGGCTGGTTCTTAGTTGCGATTGATAGTTGCCAGAAAATTTTCGGTATAGCATCCTCCAAATCCTTCCGCATGACATGCCTGCAACTGATGTGTGCAATGTGGAGACCACTTGGAAGAAACGCTTACATACTCGTGAGTTTGGCCTGAATGCGAATTGACTCCCACACTAAGAACGGCAAAAATTGCAACGAACAAAATGTTGGACCGAAGCGGCGGTCCGACCGATTCCTGATGGAAACATTTTTGACCGCCGCTCGGTCAACATAGTCGTTCCGCATATCATTGCAACCATCGTCAGGGGCGACAAAACACAACACTTCCGTAACTTGGTACTGGTCGATAGCGACGGATGCGGTTTATTGGCGACAGCGATTCACTTCGAAGGATCGAATGGCAAGTCGTGGATTGCATTATCATGCATCCACGCGAAACTTGCCCATGATTGCAGGCGGTCGATCGGACTCGTACAATGATCGAGTCAGGATTCGTGATTCTGACATCGGAAACCGCCAATTCAAAATCAAGCGGAACAATGGTGGTGCACCGAAGAGCTCACGGGTCTCCGGTGAATCTTGTTGCAGTGGCCGCAAATGTTCTCGATTCTGTTCGATAAACTTAAGAATAAGCCGAGCATCGACTGGATCGTTCTTGCCACCGCCGTGCGCAAACGCTCCGCGGTAGTTGGCAAGCGCTTTCGGGTTCACCGGATAGATCTTCACGTACGGGAATTCACGCAGCGCGTTGATAAGCGAGCCGCGAGAGGCTTCGATGCAGATCTCGATCGCGAGGTTTGGGTAGCGATTGTTCCAGGCCTCGATCCATTCACGAATGGTGGCGGGCGAGTGCTTGAAGGAGCCGAGGTGCAGTTTGCCCTCGGGAGTTCGAATGGCGAAGGCATGCTCTTTGTCAGCCCAGTCGATTCCAACCAGTACGGATGGAACGATGGGACCAGGGGACTCAAATGCTTCGAGAGTCACAGATGCTTTTTTCATGGTGATGGGTCCTTTAGGGAGTAAGCAGTACAAAATGCGTCGAGAGGCTGCAGAGGTCGAAGTACTTATTGGTGTCTTTTGAGATGAGACGTAATCTGAGGATTCGTTTGTCTGTAGCCAACCAATGGGTGCGAATGTCTTCGGTAAGTCTTCGGTCTGATTAATATCAGCCGAGACAGTCGCCGATTAGTCGTCACCCATCGGCGATGGCTTCCAGGTCGGCGGTGAAGGCTCCGAAGCTGCGCACAGAATTCGTAGAGTCTCTGTCTTTGGGGACCGCGACGAAGTGAACAGCAG
>JAYTVM010000375.1:0-4324 GCA_043743995.1 Pirellula sp.
GTGTCGCTCCGCTCAACCACCGGCTACTGTCTGATATCCCTTCGGGATGAAAAGTTGCGCAACTATGAATGCACCACAATACCAGTTTTTTAACAGCCCAGCCCAGAGCCCAATACCGTTCAATTAATTGTTTAACAGTCAGCCGAAGGCGTACTCGTTACCACTAACGTACGCCTACGGCTAACGGTTAAACGAAATTCATGCGAAATTGGGCTTCCCAGTTCTAGGTCGCCATTTCCTGTAATTGCAACCCCATTTTCGGCAACCGGAACCTTTGTCGCTTGCATGGGTTAGAGGGAGGGCTAGATTAGCAATAACCGCCCGTACAATCGGCTTCAAAAACAACTTTTCCTTTGAGAAGCCGAACTAATTGTCGCTCGGCGGCAGTTCGAGTCTAGCCATCTGTTGTCGATCAACTAGAGTCAATTCGATAGCAATTTGACTACAATTCGCAAAAAGCGATCCAACCCCAGCATTTCCCATGCAAATCAGAACCCTTCTCAAAACCAGTCTTCTATCTTTTTCCGTTCTCTTTGCGTCTGGCACGGGTTATGTAAATGCCTCAGGAAACCCGGATATCGTGGGTGTCTTGGCTGCCATTACCGAGCCGGGAAATGCCGCCGAACTTGGTCTAACTCAGGACCAATTGGACCGATTGGAGGCCTTGATCAAGCAGCATGAAAGTCAGGCATTGACCTTTGCTAGTGAGATTCGGCGGTTACCGTCGGCGGAACGACGAGCTAAAGAAACGGAAAACATCCGCTTAATCGAACGCCAGGGGCTGGCTTTGTTGACCGAGGCCCAACAGTCGAAAGCCGAAATGTGGCGACTCAAAAAATTGGGGGCTGTCGCCCTCTCGGAACCCGAAGTTGCGAAGCTGATGGGGGTCAGTGAGGAGCAAGTCGCCAAAATCAAAAACGTCCTAGAGGGGAGATCGATTCTGTTTCGCGAAATGGGGCGAGACAAAGCGACTGCCGAAATCAACACTCGCATCGTCGCCGTTCTGGACGATTCACAAAAGAAAATGTGGCAGACGCTCGTTGGCAAGACCGAGGCTGCCGAAGCAACGGAAAACGTAGCTGTTCAAAATCCCGCTACGCCATCCCCCTCTCCCTCAGATGTGGCTGCAAAACCGCAACCCATTATGATCGGCCCAGCAGACGGGCTGACCATTGTTTTCAACGCTACCCCATGGAAGGAAGTTCTCCAGTGGTTGGCCTCCCAAGCTGAATTGAGCTTGCAAGTCGATGCGTATCCGACGGGGACCTTCACTTACCGCGATCCGTACCGTCGCTATACAGTCGCCGAGACGATGGACGTCATGAACGGCGTATTGCTCGGCAAGGGTTTCACGCTCGTCAAGAAGCAACGCGTCCTCATGAGTGTGGATTTGGGGAGTGGTGAGTCTGCCGAAGTCACACGACTCCTTATTCGCGAGCTAGCGGAATTGGTTACGACGGAGGAATTGAGCAAGCGTGGCGACTACGAAATCGTCAAGTGCGTTTTCGCTCTTGAACGATCGACCGTAGAAGAAATCGAAAAGGAAGTCAAGTTGCTTATCGGACCTCAAGGTTCGGTAGTGCCATTGCCAACCGCTGGCCAAGTATTGGTGTGCGAAACGGGCGGCAAATTGCGTATCGTTCGAGACCTGATCGAACGATCGGAGAAGCCCGACGGAGCTCGGTCAGCCAAAATTGTGACCCTGCCGCTAAAACATGTCAGCGCAGACGAAGTACTGGCCATCGCCAGACCTTTGGTGGGGCTCAAAGATGGCATCAATACGTCGGAAGACCTCAGTCTTTCGACAGATACCTTTGGCAACACAATTTACGCCACCGGATCCGCGGACAAACTTCAAAAGTTGCGGGACATTACCACTCAAGTCGATGTGAAGCCTAGCGGCGAAGCAGCCACGACGATTGCGGTCGATCCGCCCTATTTCAAATCGCACCGGCTTCTCGGTTCGGACCCAACCACGACGATGGACGTGCTGCAGTCGACGTTTGCCGGCCAGACCAACATGAAGTTGTCGATGGATCCGAAGACCAATAATATCATCGCGGATGCGATCAAGTCGGACCATGATAAGATTGACCGAATCATCGCCGAGCTGGCGGGTCAGAACAGCGATTTCCAGAGCATTCCCTTGGTGAAGCTCGATACGCAAACGGCCATGCTGATTTTGGAAAAATTCTTTGGAAAGCAATCCAAAGATGCCACCACGGTCAAAGGCCCGATTTTCTACCCCGATTCGGCATCGAAATCGATTTTGGTGAAGGGGACCGAGCAAGAAGTCGAGCAAGTTCGGAAATTGTTGACGACGGCGGAGGCTTCGAGCCCTGCCGCGGAGTCGATGATCGAAGGGCTGCTAATGGTCCCTCTCAAAGGCCGAGCTGCGGATCGCATTCTGGAACAAATCGAATTGCTCATGGAAGCCAAAAAGAGCAAGTCCCGTTTTCGCATCGTTCTACCACCTAATGAACCTAAAAACAAAAATAATTTGCAATCCAAAGATGCACGAAGTACGTCCAACGATCGGACCAATCCATTCGCGAAATTCGTAGTAGCTAAGGGGGACGAAAGTCCAAATCAAGTCCAAGGGGCGTCGCCTCAAGCCCCCTCCTCTCCGTTTCCAAGTTCCGCGTTCAATGACATCGTGATTCGGCGTGGGCCGAATGGTCTGATCGTCACCAGCGATAACCCAGAGGCGCTCAAGGAATTCAATCAGTATTTGCAATTGGTGCAGGAGCAGATGAAAAACGCCCCGACCGATCCGACCATCCGCGTTTTGAAGCACATCCGAGCCGCAGCGGCGGTCGAGTTGATTAAGAGCATTATCGCTGGCGAAGCGGCTACCGGCGGAAGTGGCGGAGGGGGCGGACTTCTTGGCGAAGTGGCATCTAGTGTACTGGGTGGCGGTGGATTCCTGGGCGGCATGTTCGGCGGTGGAGGTGGCGGCGGCGGAAGCACTTCGAGCGCAAGCGCCGGCGTAACGGGTGCAGCTGCAACCGGCACCGTCGTAATGACCGCAGATCCTCGGCTCAATGCAATTTGGATTCAGGCCAATGGTTCCGACATGCAAATGGTGGAAGAACTGATCGAATTGATCGACATTCCAGACAGCGGAATCGACAATTTAACGCGAGGTGTACCACGAAGCATTTTCATCAACAATGTCGCGGTCGCTGATGTTGAGGCACTTGTCAAGCAGGTTTTTGCGGACCGAATTGCTCCGGCTCCGGGAGCGGGTGGTCAGGCTCAGCCATCTCCACAAGAATTCCTAGCGCTCATCGGCGGAGGTGGACGACGCGGCGGTGGAGGAGGTGGGGGCGGAGCTGGCGCCAAAAGTGAGTTAAAAGAACTGACGATGACCGTCAGTGCGGACAAAAAGAACAATGCTCTTATCGTTGTAGCATCGCCAATGCTATTCAAAGAAGTTGAGAATTTTGTCAAAGAGATGGATCAGTCCTCAGAGGACGAACAGAGTAATTTTATCGTTGTGCCGATACCAGCCGAAGTGAATGCTAATACGATGCAAAACGCGCTTAAGTCCGCTTTCGGCGCAAGTGTCAAGACAAGCACAACTTCGAATACGAATCCAGCCCCAGGGGCTGCGGCAGGTGGTGCAGGTAACCCAGCAGATATATTTCAGCAGTTCAGGAATCGCGGCGGTGCGGCAGGTGGCGCAGGTGGGTTCCCAGGTGGATTTGGTGGCGGTGCTGGCGGATTTGGCGGCGGCCAAGGTGCTGGCGGATTTGGCGGTGGCGGAAATCGCGGCGGAGGTGCTGGCGGATTTGGCGGCGGTCAAGGCGCTGGTGGTAACCGTGGCGGCGGCGGTGGTGCAACCGGTGGCGGCACCAGAGGTGGTCGCTAATAATTGCGTGGACGAGCGAGGCCCTTCGCTCGTCTGATTTTCCTGAGAGAGGTTGCTTTATTGAGCGAGGGCCTCGCTCAGCTACACACCCAACAATAGAATTCAATGCGACCATGATTACAGAAGCTGGCGAAATCCTACTCCGACGCGGGCTGATCAACCGTGAACAACTTCAGCAATCCCGCGCTACCGCCAACGGTGGCGGGATCCTGGAAAGCATTATCAAAGCCGGTTTTGCCAAAGAAGAGGATGCGCTCAAGGTCGTAGCCGAAGAATTCGGACTCGATTTCATCGATCTCCGCGAAGCCAACGTCGACCTGACTTTGCTGCAAACCTTTCCGCTCAAGCTCATCTACCGACACGCGCTCTTCCCCGTCAAACGCGAGGGAGGACAGCTTTTCGTAGCTACCAGCAATCCGCTCGATCTTTACCCGCTCGACGAAGCATCGG
>JAYTVM010000376.1:0-15692 GCA_043743995.1 Pirellula sp.
GGAAGAGATCGTCGCTAGATATTCGTGTCATTCGAGCTATTCGTGGTCAAAGTACCGGTCGCAACAAATCGGCCTTGCTAGAAAACGTGACGATGTTGCTACCCAATAAAGGTAAGCGCCCACCATGACCGGGGTTAGATTTCGGCTGCGCGGGGTTGATTTGCGGGGTAGTTTTTGCTTGTGGCAACTTCGCAATTTTTTTAAAGACCAACTCAACTCGCGAGGCCTTCGTGACCCGACCTCCAGACTCCGTAAAAGCCGCTACGTGGAAACAGCACTTCGATCGCTTTCAACTCAGCGGACTCTCCGTGCAGCGATTCTGCAATCTCAACAAGCTCTCTGTCCATTCGTTTCAGTATTGGGCGAAGAGGCTCGTGGGGACCAACCTACGCAGGCATGCCGCCAAGCCAGAACTCAACAGCGATAGGTGTCTAGCGTTATATGTTCATTCAAAACTTCTTTTACAGGATGAAAACAGGGATATTGCGATGTCTAGATCAAGCGTTTGGAAGTCGGGACATACCAGAGGCCGCTTGTCAGCACCGATGGATGCTATGCAATCATCGATCGAACGCAACTACAGCTGCTTCTTTCGGGCATCGAGATGGATAAATACGATCGCCACTTGCCTGTCTACCGCCAAGTAGATTCGTTCGCGAGCAGCGGATGGACACCGAGTCGTTCGACACTCTTGAACCTTCTCGTGCAAGTCTGGGACGAGAACTGGATCAAGGCCATTAAAAAAACGCGGTCCCACAAAACACCCCTCAAGAAAAAGTCCAGCGTGCACACATCTGTTTACCGCGAAATACAGGCGTACAAGGTGCAAAAAGATGTTTAGTGCGGTGGAGCGAGGCTCCTGCCGAGCTTGGCGTTGTCCAGCTTCGCGTTGGTGCCGAGCTTGGCTTTGGTTCGGAAAGAGCCTCTCCCTCCCGGTATAACAATGCTGCCGCTCGCGTGTGGGTTCCTATCCATAAAGTCGCTCGGCTTCTTTATGGTCGATCTTTCGGGCCTTGATACGTCCACCTGCAATCTTTTCACCGTTTGGATCGACATAAACACGACCGGTCTTCCCAGGCTTCACGCTCATTACGTGTATGTTGAAGATAAACGCCATATCCGATTTCGCTTTGAACCAGTGGACGTTGTCCTTTGTGTCGGTGACCGTGGAACAACCACCTGGACCGAAGTCCCGATCGATGGTCGGCGTAATGATCATATGGTCGCTTGAATCCTCAATGCGATCGTAATGTCGGCCGTGAAAGTCCCCTTTCAAAATCAGAAAGGCAGTAGCCATGTTGTCGTGACCGTGAGGAACCACGGACCGGTCCTTGTTCAAGGCGAAAATCTGGTGGCCAAATACCAATTCGGTCGGTAACCCTTCCACCTTGGGAAGCGTCGCTTTCAAACTTAATTCGCCTCTCTCTTTTGGATTCACACTTTTTGCGAGCTTGTCGAAATCCAAGAACCGCAACAAGTCTGGCAAATCGACAGTAGCATAAAGTTGCTCGACCTTCTCTTGCCATTGGAGTTGCTCCAGCTTTTTGCCTTTCAAGTCTAGACTCCAAGAATTCAGTTCCGCCAACCACTTTGCAGCGATCGGTTTCACTTCTTGAGCAAATGCATCTCGCTTAAAGAGGGTCTCCAGCAACGACCAAGTCAACAACGAACCTATGGCTTGTTGTTGAAAATCACGACGTGTCAACTGATTCACGATCGACTCCCACGTTTGGAACAGAAAATTCGTTTATTGTCGCTGTTATCTCAAAGGCTGTGAGTTTATCAGATTGTGGCTGAGCGAGGCTGAGCGAGGCCCTCGCTCGTCCACAATGTTTTGCCTGCAAGTTAAACAAAGTGCAAACCTTAGCCGAAGGTGTGGTAGCTACGCTTGCCAAAGCGTGGGTCAGGCCGAATTGCCTGGCTTTCCACAGTCTGGCGACTACCACCGGTTCGGCGAATGCTTACAACAAAGTATACTCAATTGCAGCGGGCTCCTGGACTTGAATCGATCTATTTAGGAGAGCAGACGTTGTGTTTTCATGGCCGCTCCATCTGAAAAAGATCCTGAGTTCGACACCAGAAT
The DNA here is from genome assembly GCA_043743995.1 of Pirellula sp. GTDB lineage: Bacteria > Planctomycetota > Planctomycetia > Pirellulales > Pirellulaceae > JBKCUI01. The sequence goes on from JAYTVM010000376.1 coordinate 2,084, forward strand.
TCGCCACCCAGCCTCGCGATTGCCTTCAATTTGCGAGGGTCGGGAAGTCCCTTTGGGTCCAAAACCTCGTCGTCGATGTGCATCATAACAATCTCACCAATAATCAAATTGGCAGAGATTGCTCCGTGACCAACAGGAATGATTTGAAGCACATTGCATTCCAATGCAAAGGGAACCTCAGCCAGTCGGGGAGGTCTCACTCGGTCCGATTTCAAAGTTGATAGCCCGACCAATTCCACTTCACTCTCATCGGGCAAAAGCATCTTGCTCGACGTGTTAATTAGGTCGGCATGCTTTTCGGACGACCCGTTGATCACAAATTCACCGTTGGCCTCAATATTGATCAACGTGTCCTTTTTGCCGCCATCCCGTTTTAACGTTGGTGAAAAGACGACGACAGGCGGATTCGCTCCAAAGGCGTTGAAGAAACTGAACGGTGCTAAATTCACAACGCCCTGCGACGAGATCGTCGTGACCCATGCAATCGGGCGTGGTGTAACCAACCCCACCAGCATTTGATAGACAGCCACCACATCTGTGTTCAAAACATCGATTCGCATGAATTAATCTAGCCAGGAAAATGGGTAGTTGGGATCGTCTAGCGAAATGGAGGCCGCGGCCAAGTGCAGTGGACGAAATGTATCGACCATCACAGCCAATTCGTTCGTAAACTTGACTGGTCGACTGGCCACGATCGTGCCCGGATGCGGACCGTGCGGTATCCCGTGCGGATGCAAAGTGAGCGAACTGATCTCAACACCGCGTCGACTTCCGAACTGCCCACGAACATAGTACAAAACTTCATCCGATTCGACGTTGCTGTGCGCATATGGAACCTTGATCGCTTCCGGATGCGTGTCCAACATTCTAGGCGCAAACGTGCAAACGACAAAACCGGACGTTTGAAAGGTCTGATGAATCGGTGGCGGTTGGTGGATCGTGCCGGTGATCGGTTCGAAGTCATCGGCATTGAAGGTATAGGGATAGACCATGCCATCCCATCCCACTGCATCGAACGGTTGGTTCGCCATCACATACCGTGTCCACTGCTCACCGTCCTTGATCCGCACGGCGAATTCTCCGTCCGCGTCTTGAGTATCCAGCGAAGTAGGTCCGTGAAGATCCCGTTCACAAAATGGTGCCCCAAGTCGAAATTGCCCATCTGGATTCAAATAACGAGGAGGGAATCCCACGTCCCCCTGCGATTCGATCACCAACATATCAGGAGGAACTGCTTCGGGTTCGAACTCGATGCGATAGGTTGTGCATTTGGGAACAACAACGTAATCCATCGGTCGAAATGGCAATACACCGAACAACGAGACCAATCGACCGGACCCTTGTTGAATAAACAGGATTTCGTCGGCCCTGGCGTTTCGGTAGAGTTCCAGTTGACTCTCTGCAGGACGGCATCGCGACAGTACCACATCCGAATTGAACATCAACGGAACGCGGCCAGTGATCGGGTCGCCCATGGCAACCATTGCCGAAGTTTTTAAGTGGACATGCCGAAGAGTCGACTGGTCAGCCGCAAAAATCGGAGTCCTGCCACCGGCTTCGATCCGCAACACTCGTGTGGGTGGTCGCAGGTGATAGACGATACTGTAGGCGCGGCTAAAGCCTTGAGTGGTAATCACCTCTTCGTAGTAGATGCCTTCCTGTCGATGGCCGGGTACATTGGTATGAATCGTGTGCCTCTTGGGAGGAATAGAGCCTCGTTGCAAATATTGTGGCATGTGCTTCCAACCTACCTTTCTGGTCAACGGACCCTACTTATCGAGAACCGACACGATTTTCTAAAACGCCGAGCCGTTCTATTTCCAATTGAACCACATCTCCAGGTTTTAGCCACCCACCCGTAACGGTAGGAGTCAATTCCAAGATGCAACCCGTCCCAACAGTACCCGAGCCGATGACATCGCCTGGTAGCAGTCTCGTATCGCGGCTTGCATGCGCAAGGAGTTGCGGCCATGTCCAATACATGCTTGAGGCATTTCCTCGAGATACGATTTTGCCGTTGATGGATGCGGACATATTGAGATCCAGTCGACCATTTTGGTACCGATCTCGCAATTCGGAAAATGGGACCAAGTGCGGCCCTAAGGCATTGGCGAAGTCCTTTCCTTTGCTCGGACCCAGGCCAACCGCCATTTCGTTGCGCTGCAAATCGCGAGCGGACCAATCGTTGTAGATAGTGAATCCAGCCACGCAGTCCATCGCAGAATCATTATCGGGAAGATCGCTGGCTTCCTCGCCAATGATGGCAGCAATCTCCAACTCGAAATCCAATTCTATCGAGTTCCTAGGCGGATAGACTAAATCACCATGACCGATGACGGACGCTGGATTCGAAAAGTAGAAGACAGGAATTTCGTACCATTGAGTAACCATTCCCAGACCTCGCTGTGCCCGGCATGTTTTGACATGCTGCTCAAAAGCGTAAAAATCTCGGATGTTTCGAATCGGTGGGAGTGGTGAGGGCATTGGCTAAAGGGTCCCACGCGTCTCTTGCTCGCGTTCAATCGCTTCGAATAGTGCTTTGAAATTGCCTTTGCCAAAACTCTTTGAGCCTTCCCGCTGAATGATTTCAAAGAACAGAGTCGGTCGATCTTGGACCGGTTTGGTGAAGATCTGCAACATGTAACCCTCGTCATCTCTATCGACCAGAATCCCTAACTCGGCAAGCTCGTCGAAGTTTTCCTTAATCTCACCGATCCGGTTGGCTATCCCCTCGTAATAGGTCTTGGGAACACGCAAGAACGAAACGTCATTGGCCTTTAGTGCCCGTACGGTTTTGACAATGTCGTTCGTGGCCATCGCGATATGCTGGACCCCCGCCCCACCGTAGAACTCGATGTATTCCTCGATTTGGCTTTTGCGTCGACCATGTGCAGGTTCGTTGATCGGAAACTTGATTTTGCCCCGTCCGCTTTGAACGACTTTGGACATCAGCGCAGAGTATTCGGTCGAAATATCCTGATCGTCGAACGAGACGAGTTGTTCAAAACCGAGGACTTTGCGATAGAAGTCGACCCATTCGTTCATTCGGCCTTCTTCTACATTACCCACGATATGGTCGATCCCCAATAGTCCAGTTGGATGGTAGGTGGCAGGGTTGTAGCGAGCGGGATCGATGGGGTCAAAACCCGGCGCAAAGGCACCCTTGTACCGGTCTCGATTAACGAACGTGTGGGTGGTGTCACCATAAGCTCGAATGGTGGCAAACTCGTAAACGCCGTATTTATCTTCAATGGCTCGCGGCCCCAAAACACCGATCGCGCCGCGCTCGACTGCCAAGTTGTAGGCGTGCCGAACGTCGTCGACTTGCAATGCGATGTCGGACACTCCGTCTCCGTGCAAAATCAGACGCGATGCATCCGGATGGCTTGCGCGAAGCGGAGACATGATGACAAACGTAATGCCACCTTGCTGCAAAACGTAGCCTGCTTCATGTTTTACCTTGGTCTCCAAACCTGCATAAGCAACCACGTCAAATCCATAGGCGTTCCGATAAAAGTAAGCGGATTGGCGAGCATTTCCAACAAAAAATCGAACGTGGTCGATTTTACGCAATGGCATTTCATCCTGTGTTGACATCAATGCAAATCTTTCGAATAACCAATAGACGGAGACAATCATTCTATTGTAACAAGTCTCGCTATCGCTGTGGTTCATCCCAGCGGGGCGAGACCTACGCCGTGAAGGATTTTATGCAACGAAATCGTTGGGTTGCGTGGGGGTTCGTCCCCCCGCAACCCTGTTTATAGTTGGGTTGCGCGGGGGCTCGTCCCCCCGTAACCCTGTTTTGGTGTACTAAGAGTGAAGGGCAGTTTGAAATCTACTAATAAACTGGTTGGCACGGGTGGCAGGCTCTCTGAGTTTAAATCGTGTGGCACGCCCTGAGGTACGAAGGGCGTGGTGAATCGCTAGCTAGAGTCATTTGCCACACTTCCCACGCCCATCGCTAATCGCTTTGGGCGTGCCACACATGCCATACCTACACATGCCATACCTACACATGCCACACCTACACGTGCCACACCCACTCGGGCCACTCGGGCCACTCGGGCCACTCGGTGGCCTGGCCTGGTGGTCTTGTGTCTGCCGCTCGCCTAGGAACCGCGACACTACAATTTCTCGCGGTATTTTTCGCGGCCGGCAGCATACACCTGCTTGTTGGGTGACCGATCTTTCAGCCAAGCCTCGATATCGCAAGCGTCGGGAGGTACTGCGTTGACTTCTAACGTAAGCTTTTCGAGTTGCTTTCGACACCAGCCGCAACCGGTGCCAACCCCGCCGCATTCGCTTAGGATGCTCGGTGTCGTGACGCGATGAATGCGAATGTAGTTGATGACTTTGCGCCACGAAATGTGGAAGCACAAACAGAGCTCGTCGTCAGGTTCCATACGGTGTCTCGTCCTGACGATACTTGTCGAGTTTGCGGTAGAGCGTACGAGCTCCAATGTCGAGGATCTTGGCTGCTTCCTCGCGGTTGCCGGCTGTCATCTTGAGTGTCTCTTCGATAGCCCAGCGTTCGATATCGTCCATTTTCTTTCCAATCAGTTCACCAGGCAGTTGAAGCCCTGAAGCGGATTCCATCATGCCCATTTCGCTCATGGCCCCTGCCAATATTTCACTCGAAGTGTCCATACCTGGCTCGATCAGTTCGGGTGGCAAATCATCGAGATCCAATCGGCCATCCGTGTCGAGCACCACCATGGTTTCGACGAAGTTTCGTAACTGCCGAATGTTGCCTGGCCAATCGTACGCATAAAATTTTCGGGTAACGGCTGGTGAGAAATTGCATGGGCCATGACTATGCCGCTTGATAAAGGTCTTTCGGAAATGGTCCATCAACGGAATGATGTCATCGCGGCGTTCACGTAACGCGGGCAAGTGAACCGTTACGACCTTCAACCGATAGTAGAGATCGTTTCGGAACTCGCCCGCTTCGATCATGTTTTCAAGGGGTCGGTTGGTTGCCGAGATCAATCGCACATTCACCTTGATCGGTTTGTTATCGCCAACCCGCGTGATTTGATGCTCTTCGAGCACTCGCAAGAGTTTGATTTGGGTGCTCATCGGCATGTCGCCGACTTCGTCCAAAAACAAGGTGCCACCATCGGCGTACTGAAACGCCCCTTCGCGATCGGTTACGGCATCGGTGTAAGCGCCACGGACGTGGCCAAACATTTCGCTTTCCACCAAATTCTCGGAGACCGCTCGTACGTTGAGGGCGACCAAGCGTTTGTTTTTGCGAGGACTATTTTGATGGATGGCTCGAGCGATGAGCTCCTTACCGGTCCCGCTTTCGCCGGTGATGAGGACGGTGGCGTCGGTGGGTGCGATACGTTTGAGGCGATCGATGAGCGATTGCACTTGAGGGCCGGCATACACGATCCCTTCAAAGCCGAAACGTTCATCGAGTCGGCGGCGCAGTTCGAAGTTGGTTTGTTTGAGTTGTACAGACTCGACCGCTTTGGCAGCAATGACGCGAAGTCGATTGGGGGTGATCGGCTTTTCTAGGAAATTGAAGGCACCAAGTTGCATGGCCTCGACCGCTTTGGTCACGGTTGCGTGGCCTGTTACCATGACGACTTGGCAATCGGGCAGAAGTTGACGTGCAAGAGCCAGTATTTGCATGCCGTCAAATTCATTCATCATCAAGTCGGTGATAACCACGTCGTAGGTGTTTTGCTCCAGCATTCGTTTGCCTTCGGGGCCACTGGTCGCTACGGTGCATCGGTAGCCGGTCCGTTCCAAGCTTTCGGTCATGGCGCGGGCGTGGGCTGGATCGTTGTCGACGATCAGGAGGGAGAATAATTTCGGGTCGAATTCCGAGGGAGTGCCCGAATCGGACGCGACAGGGGGCAAAACAGTGGATTCGTCAGATAGCATGGGAACAGGGATTCGCGGGTGGTTGTGCTGGGATCGACTGCAAAGCCTCAGAAAAGTGGTTCAAGGCATTGCGGGTGATGGGAAAATGGGTACCGTGTTGGGCCGTCCGTAAGGCGACGGTTGCCCAAAAGGTGGGATTTTCGATAAATGCTTGGATTTGAAAAGGACTAATGGATGTCGGAAAACACGGTGTGCCGTGGAGTTCGCGGTGCAACGACCGTCGAAGCTAACACGCGTGATGCGATTCTCAAGGCCACTCGTCAGCTTTTGGCACTAATTATCCGTCGCAACGGTATTGATTCTACCGACGTGGCCAGCGCTATTTTCACCGTAACTCGCGACTTGGACGCGGAATTTCCCGCTTTGGCCGCTCGGCAGTTCGGTTGGCTGGATGTTCCCTTGTTGTGCGGATACGAAGTCGAAGTCCAAGGTTCCCTCAGTTCTTGCGTGCGAATTCTGCTCCATTGGAATACCACCAAAACGCAGAAAGAAATCCACCACGTTTATATCCATGATGCAGTAGCTCTACGTCCGGATCTTAGTAAATTGCCACCCGTAGATTGGCAAGAACTGGAACAATGGATCGGCGAGCAGGTGACAACCCGCGACTCTAGCAAGCCTACATAATGATGCATTTGACCTGGACTCCGAACGCTTCGGCCAGCGCCATGCATGCCGCGCAGTCCATCTGTGAGTACGGTGATAAGCTCGCGGATGCACGCATCGCGGAGTCGATTGGTAAATACGCAATTGGAATGGGGCATTGGATCGATACCGCCGCACCCTATGACACGGCTCGCTTTTGGTCGCTCTTGGTGGGCCACTCCGCCATCATTGATTCCAACACGGAGCTGGCGCAAGCGGTCGTTCGAAAAGCTGCGATTCGAGTTGGTGACAAGACTGCGATCTCACAATTGGCAGGCTACGTCTCCGATATCGAAGCCGCATACAATCAACTCTTCCCGAAGTTTCAAGAACAACTTCCGCTGCGAGCCAGACCGCTCCAAGAGCATTGGCTGGGCTTTGGGCCAGGGTTGTTAGCGCATCTCGGGCGGCTCACACAAAAGGACCTTCTCGTTTCAGAAGCCCGCGTGGTACTTTTGCAACCGATTCTAGGTGGTGCCGGAGTGGCTCATATCGACTTGAACTTAGTACGCATCGAAGCGGTTTTGACCAATCCTTTGGTCGAGTTACCCGAAGTGGTTCGGTTAGCATGGCTCCTGTCGCAGCTTCAACTCGATTTGCCGATCCACAGCGAAACGATAGGTAACAATCTGTTAGCGAGGCTAGCACCGCTGGCGATGTTACCTCCGGTTCTGGCGGCGGCAGAAGTGATGGAGCTGAGTAAGTGCGATGAGTCGGTTGCTGAGCTGGCCATCGAACAGTGGCACATTCCAGTTCCGCGAGACAAGGATATTCACACCGATATCGTGCCAGTCATGATGGATTGGTGGGAAACCTATCTTCAAACGCGTCCAGGTTGGCAAACTGCTTTGCAAGCATTCGCAAAAATGCTGGGGATTAGTTAGGCTAGCGGCGGACAACGTTCAAAGAAGCCCCATTCGCGAAAATTTCGTTTAACCGTTAGCCGTAGGCGTACGTTAAGGGTATCGAGTACGCCTTCGGCTGACTGTTAAACAAATAATGGAGCGAGAGCCTCGCTCAGCCGCAAAAAACCAACCCTGTTGCACGCGTTCCGAGCGTACTTTCGCGGAGCGAAAGGCGACAATCACGCTTGACCCCAAAGAGCGAATCGGGTTAGTCTTCGCAGGGAAAGTCCAGGACGGACTGCCATGACTCGTGCACTAGGGGCTCACAAAAAATGTCGAAAGAAAACGCGACCAATTCGGCTGTACCACTACTCGATGTCAATCGAGGCAATGCAACGCTTCGAGATGAGATTCTCGCGTCGATTGCAGAAGTAGTCGATAGCGGTCGGTTTCTACACGGCCCTCAAGTCGGTGAACTCGAGTGCACCGTTGCCGGCCTTTGCCAAACTCAAAATGCTATCGCATGCGCTTCTGGAAGCGACGCACTCTTGCTGGCCTTGATGGCACTTGATATCCAAGCGGGCGATGAAGTGATTCTTCCGAGCTTTACTTTCTTTGCAACCGCTTCCGCCGTAGCCAGATTGGGTGCAAACCCTGTATTTGTAGACATCGACCCGAAAACCTACAACATCTGTCCAACGGCGGTTGCCGCCAGTGTTACCTCGCGTACCAGGGCCATTATACCCGTCCACCTTTTTGGTCAGTGCGCAGCGATGGACAAGATAACTGCGATCGCCAAGAAACACGATTTGCCGGTCATTGAGGACGCGGCTCAAGCCATCGGTGCGGAGTATTTGGGGCGGCCTGCAGGTGCTTGGGGAGACATCGGGTGCCTGAGTTTCTATCCCACCAAAAACTTGGGCGGAATGGGAGACGGCGGCATGATGGTTTGCCATGACTCAGAAACGGCCGCCAAACTCAGGCTTCTTGCCTCGCATGGCATGCAGCCACGCTACTATCACAAACTGGTGGGCATCAACAGTCGGCTCGATACCATTCAAGCAGCGATCCTCAACGTCAAGATCGCACACTTGCAGTCCTACAGCGACGCGCGTCAAAAGAACGCCAATCGCTATGCCGAGTTGTTTGCAGGTTCGGGTTTAACTCAGAATATCGAGCTGCCGTACCATGCCCCCGAAGCGTTGCACGTTTGGAATCAATATGGCATTCGAGTCCCTGGCGGAATGCGAGACTCACTTCGCAAGCACCTCACGGATATGGGGATAGGTAACGAAGTCTATTATCCGGTCCCGCTTCATCAGCAAGAATGCTTCCGCGATCTAGGCTACACCGACGGATGTTTGCCACAAACCGAGAAGGCGGCCAAGGAGATTTTGCACTTGCCGATTTATCCAGACTTGACCGAGAGCGAACAAGACATGGTTGTCACTGGTATCCAACGCTTCTATGCGTTTGCGTCGTCGAGACGAGCCGCGTAGCCACGAGGCCGACAAGTGTGGCACGTCCCTGAGTTTGCGAAGGGCGTGGAGTCGCTAGAAACATTTGACACACTTCCCACGCCCATCGCTAATCGCCCATCGCCCATCGCTAATCGCTAATCGCTAATCGCTCTGGGCGTGCCACACGTTACATATGCGTGTGGCTGAGCGAGGCCCTCGCGCAGGTTTGACAGCACCAAACGAGCGAAGGCCCTCGCTCGTCTACAATGCCGCTCGTTCAAAACCAATACCGTTCAATTATTTGTTTAACAGTCAGCCGAAGGCGTACTCGATACCACTAACGTACTCGATACCACTAACGTACGCCTACGGCTAACGGTTTAACGAAATTCTTGCGAAATCGGGCCTCCTTGAACGGTATTGCGTTTAAAACAGTGGCTTTTGACTTCCAGAGTCTTTGTTCGGATTGAAGAGCTTCAACATCTCATAGGCTTTGGACGTCGCACAGCGTCCGCGTTGAGTGCGAATGACGTACTCGCTTCGCAACAGAAATGGCTCGACCTCGTCCTCGAGCGTATCCGACGAAACACTCATGGTGTGGGCGATGGCTTCCACGCCGGCCGGACCACCATTGAACACGCGAATGAGTGTTTCCAAGTAACGACGGTCTTGTCGATCTAGCCCAATTTCATCGATACCCATCATGTCGAGGGCTCGCTTGGCTATGTCGAGCGAGACGCGGCCATCGGCTTTGCTCATCGCGTAATCGCGGACCCAAAGGAATCGGTTGTTGGCGATGCGCGGCGTCCCTCTGGCTCGCTTGGCGATCTCAACCGCGGCATCGGAATTGAGAGAAACATTTAACTTCAACGCGTTGCGAGACAAAATCTCGATCAACTCATCGACTGAGTAATAGCCCAAATGCTGACGGATCAAGAATCGATCGCGAAGCGGGGCGCTGAGCATACCAGCTCGCGTCGTCGCACCGATGAGGGTGAAAGGTTGCAATTGCAAATTGAGAGTTCGAGCATTGACCCCTTCGCCCAAGATAATGTCGATGCGGAAATCTTCCATCGCCGTGTAGAGAAATTCTTCGACAGGTTTGGGTAAGCGGTGGATTTCGTCGATGAATAGTACCGATCCGTGCTCCAAGTTGGTCAGATAGGGAATCATCTCCTTGGGGGCTTTGAGGACCGGACCGCTGGTCATGTCGACCTTGACCCCCATCTCGCGCGGAATGCATGTGGCGAAGGTCGTTTTCCCTAATCCAGGTGGGCCGTCAAACAGTATGTGACCTAAAGGCTCTTTGCGTTTCTTGGCCGCATCCATGGCAATTTGAATGACGTCCATCACTTCCTGCTGGCCGACCATGTCTGCGATGCGCTTGGGACGGAGGACAACATCGTTTTCGCCTGGCGCCATGATGCCTGAGCCAGGAACGTGACCCGGTGTGGGCAAATTCCCTTGCCCATCTTCCTTGTCATTGCCATTGCCATTGCCGTTTCCATTGCCGTCATCTTCATCGTCTGGCTCGGCAGGAATGATTTTTCGTTCTCGAACCATACTACTTTTCCGCACCTGTGTCTAAGATGGCCATAAACGCCTTTTGAGGGATATCGACCGAGCCGATCGATTTCATTCGCTTCTTGCCCTCTTTTTGCTTGGCCCAGAGCTTCTTTTTTCGAGAAATATCACCACCATAGCACTTGGCGGTAACATTTTTGCGCATGGCCGCTACCGTTTCTCGGGCGATGATTCGCGAACCGATGGCAGCCTGAACGGCGACTTCAAACATGTGCCGATCGATTTCGGCTTTGAGCTTCTTGACGACCGCTCGACCGCGGCGGTCCGAATCTGCAGTATCGCAAATGATGCTCAGTGCATCGACTCGCTTTCCATTGACGAGAATGTCCATCCGAACAAGATCTGCTGGCTCGTATCCGATAATCTCATAGTCCATCGTGCCATATCCACGAGTCACACTCTTGAGCTTGTCGTGCAAGTCGTAGATAACTTCGGCCAAAGGCAAATCGTAACTGACCAAAGCCCGCGTGCCGGACAAGTATTCATTGCCGCGTAGAATGCCACGTCGATCTTGCGAGAGTTTCATGACAACGCCGATGTACTCGACCGGCAGTACGAAGTTGACTCGCACAATCGGCTGACGAAACTCTTCGATGTCGCACGAGTCAGGTACTTCTTGCGGTCGATGAATTTCCAAGACGGTGCCGTCCCGCTTAACGATTTCGTACGTGACGTTGGGAGCGGTTTGCACCAGGTCGACGTCGCATTCGTTTTCCAGGCGTTGCTGGATAATTTCCATGTGCAACAATCCTAAGAACCCGCAGCGGAATCCGAATCCGAGGGCTTCGCTGGACTCGGGTGCATAGTCAAACGATGGGTCGTTAATGGAGAGTTTTTCGAGAGCGTCTCGGAGTTCCGTAAACTCTTGACCGTCGCTTGGATATAGCCCGCAGTACACCATGCGTTTTGGCGGCTTGTAGCCTGCAAGTGCCACAGCCTTGTCGTCGTTGGCCATGGCAACCGTGTCACCGATGCGCACATCCTTGAGCGACTTGATATTGCAGATGAGGTAGCCAACTTCGCCGGCGAGAAGCGAATCGACGGGCATGCGATGCGGGATGAACTGACCCAGCTCGAGCACTTCGTAGTTGGCACCCACTCCGAGGAACCGCACTTTGTCGCCCCGTTTCACTTTGCCGTCCATGACTCGAACGTAAGTGATTGCGCCTCGGTAATCATCGTAGAGCGAATCGAACACCATCGCCTTGAGGGGGGCATTGCGATCACCCGTGGGTGGCGGGATGCGTTCGACGATGGCTTCGAGCAATTCATCGATACCGATTCCGGCTTTGCCTGAGCACTTTACGATTTCGGTTGGGTCGATGCCCAGGCTCTGTTCCATTTCGGTAGTAACTTCGTCTACGCGTGCGTGGACCAAGTCGATCTTATTGATGACAGGAATGATTTTGAGTTCATGCTCCATGGCCGCGTAAGCGTTTGCAACCGTCTGAGCTTCAACCCCTTGAAAGGAGTCCACCAAGAGCAATGCTCCTTCGCAACACGTAAGTGCACGCGAGACTTCATATTGGAAGTCGACGTGACCAGGCGTGTCGATCAAATTCAATTCGTAGAGCTCACCCTTGTGCCAGTGATTCAACGAAACCGACTTGGCTTTGATAGTGATTCCGCGCGATCGCTCCAGGTCCATTCCATCGAGCAATTGCTCTCGCATCTTGCGGATCTCGACTGTACCAGTGCGTTCCAGGAGTCGGTCCGCGAGCGTGCTCTTGCCGTGATCGATGTGAGCGATGATGCAGAAGTTGCGTATTTTGGCCGTAGGCATTTCACCCAACTGTTGGCCACCATGTTTGCCGCCAGTGCTCATGACTGATTCCTAGTAATTGTTTTCAATGGATTCTTTCGTTCGCGATGCTGGCGGGGGAAGCTCGCGCTTTAGGCTGGCAACTTTTTGAATTCCATGCGAGCAATGCCAGCCGAACCGAGGTAACCCGCATCGCCACCCAACGAGGCGAACTCAATCTTGGTTCCGTTTGCGACGTACTTGAAACTGCGTTGTCGAAACGTCTCCTCAATCCGTTTTAGGAATCGCATCCCAATGGGCGATTGTGTGCCACCAAAGTTCATTGCTCCACCCAAGACAATCAGACCTGGATCCAGGGTGTGAACGATGGTTGCAATTCCAAGCGCCAGATAGTCCGCCGTTTCATCGATGATTTTCAAACTGAAAACGTCGCCGGCTTCGGCCGCTTGGTAGATCTTTTTGGTTGTGAGAGTCTCAACGCTTTCTGAAAGCGAGCTGATCGCCCCAGCGGCGAGTTCTTCTTTGGCTCGTTGGGACACGCCGCTTGCACTAGCGTACGCTTCTAAATGACCACGCCCACCACCCCAAACGCAAAGTCTTGCGTCGGGCCGAGGATCAATAATCATATGACCGCATTCGCCACCAAAACTGTTGTGTCCTACGACCAACTGGTTATCGATAATGATCCCACCACCAACTCCTGTCCCGAGTGTCAGCAATACCATACTACTGTAAACCGCGCCGGTACCGACCCAAAACTCGCCAAATGCAGCCGCATTTGCATCGTTCGCGAATGACACCGGCAGACCGATAGCGTTCTCCAGGCATTTCACGATCGGAAAGTGGTGCCAGTGGGGATGGTTGGGCGGTTCGATGAGCATCCCCTTTGGGATGTCCTGGCTGCCCGGTGTTCCCAGTCCGACACGAGCGATATCCTTTTTCGATAGCCCGAAAGTTACTAGCAATTCAGTTGCGGAAGCTGAAACCCGTTGCATGCCGTCCGCCGGACCTCGCGGTTCTTCCGTTGGAATGGAAGTAAACCCGAGCGTATTCCCTACGTCATCGACGATACCTAATTTGATTCCCGTCCCACCGACGTCGATTCCTAAGTAAAACGGAGAAACTGCTTTCGAGACAGGTAGGATTGGCTGCGACGTCATAACTCTCTATTGGGTAAAGGTTTACTGCGTCATCAGAGCAGTGGCAGATCAGACCAAACCCCAGTATACGGCATGCCTAACTGGACCAACAGGGACAATTCCTTGAACCTACGCTCGTGGTGCTCAAAGTTTAATTTTAGGGTTGTGAGCGGCAAGGCGCTAGCCAAATGGCACTCACTTTGAGCCGCAACGCGTTAGCGTGCGGGCTGTTGGGCTAGTAATCACTCGCAAATCCGGCCCTCACGCTAGCGCATT